>NZ_DASRGV010000368.1:0-13318 GCF_035650855.1 Actinocrinis sp.
CGGTGCTCCGACCGGCGCACTGCATGCCGGCTTGTGGTTTCAGGTTAGCGGCCGCTTGCCGGGAGGGTGCGGGTTTCCACGGCTTTCACCCGTTCAGATCGAGGACTGGAACGCGGCGACCGGCGTGCCGGTCTGGCTGGGTGTGTCGGTGCTGCGGGTGCGGGCGAGTTCGGCGAGCGGGGTGTGCCGCAGGCCGCAGATCTGGCTGGTGAGGGGCGTCTGGGCCTGGGTGTTGGTGGCGGTGTCCATCGGGTCTCCTTGGGTGCGGTTGGTTCAGTATCCAGCGGGTCGCTGCTTGCGGGTGCGCGCCGAGCGCGGCAACAACGCCGGGTCCACCTGGCCGGTCCAGGCGCGCCGATTGGCGTCCTGCGCGGCGGCGTCGAACGTGGGCACGGCCCGGGAGCCGTTGAACGTGCCGTCGGGGTTGCGGACGGGGACGACGGTGGTCGCGGTGGTTTTGCGGGTGCGGGTTCCGGCGGTTTTCTTCGGGGGCTGCGCGGCTTTGGCCTGCCGGGCTGCGACCGCGCGGTTCTGCGCGGGGATACCGAGCGCGACCGCGTACGGGTCGGTGCGTTTGGCCGCAGCCTTCTTCCCGGGCGTCTTCTTCGCCGCTGCCTTGGTGGCGCGCTGCACGTCCCGCTGCCGCGTCGCCGCGTTCACCTTCACCGTGCGGGTCGCGGTCTTCGACCGCACCGCGGACATCACCTCAGGGCCGGAAAGGGCACGCCACAGCACCCGGTGCGGCGCCATGGCGCGCAACGCCCGCTTAAGCGGAGACCTACGACGCCGCGCCATCGGCGTCCCTCCGCTGCCGCAGCACATCCGGCCGCCAGTAATAGTCCGTCCCCGACCGGCGCTCCACCTCGATCCAGCCGTTATCCCTCCAGTACCGCAACGGCCGGCGGATCCACGACTCCGAGTTGAACTCGTGCCCCGCCGACTTCGCCAGCGCGTCCAAGTCCGGGGCGCTGACCGGCTCGTCCTGCTCGCCGAGCAGCGCCCACAGCGGCCGGTACTTCGCCTCCACGACCGTGTTCGAGTTCGGGTAGGTCGGCACCGCGTACAAGGTGCGCCCGTCACGGTGGTACGCCTGCGCCACCTCGATCGCGTCCATCGGCCGACCGCCGCCGCGCGGGCCACCGCCGCCGCCGTCCCCGGACTCCTCATCCTGACCCCACGCCCAGTACGCGTCCCAGAACGCCTGCGCGCTGCCCTCGTCCAACTCCGGGACCTGCCCCCGGTACTGCGCGACGGTGCGCGCGATGTCCTGATCCGTGACCATGTAGGCGCGCGAGACCCGCGGCCGGCGGTGCTCGCGGGAGAGCACCATCATCTTCCCCGGCAGGTCCAGCAGATCCAGGCGCCAGTTGCGCCCGTGCATACCCTGCCCGAGGATCATGTTCGTGGCGCCCTGCTCGGCGGTCTGCAACCCGATCCGGTTGCGGTAGTTCAGGCGCGCGTCGGTCGAGTCGTCGAACACACCCCTGCTCGGGGTCTGCGTCGCGTCCAGGGAGAACTCGCCGATGAACCGTTGTACCGCGCGCAGCGACTGGATCGCCTTCGCCGAACCCTTGACGTTCTTGGTCAGCTCCGCGAGCTCGTCGATCCCGGCGAGGATGAACGGCCCGTACTCCGGGCGCCACTTGCGCACCGTCTCGCCGTCCTCGTCGACCTCGAACGGCACGTCCTTTTCCGCCAGCAGGTTGCCGCGGTATTCGTAGACGGCGCGCAGGCCGGCCAGTGTGCGCATTCCTTCTTCGGGACTGGCGGCGACGTGGAATGCGACGTCTTTGTAGGCGCGGAATTCCGGGGCGCCGGCCTTGCAGTCCACGAGGATACGCACGAGATCTTTGCAGCCGAGGGTGCCGAGCAGGATCGCGTTGACGACGCCGGATTTCCCGCCGTCCGTGGTTCCCGCGACCAGGGTGTGACCCCACGCCATATTCAGGGTGATCTCGCTGCCGTCCTCGAACCGGCCCAGCGGCACCGGCTCCAGGATGCTCGTGATGCGCGGCCCGGGCCATGGCTGGGGCTCGGCGAGTGGGTCCTGCCCGTCGTGAACCGTGATCTTGATGAGGTCTTCGCGGTTGCCCGGCTCGATCTCGATGCGCCGCGCCCGCATCCTCCCCGCGATCTTCTTGGCCTGCTGCTCCAGGGACTCAGGCGACGCGTCGGTCTCGGAGAGGTCCGCGAACACGTACCACACGTCCTCGTTGACGCGTCGCACCGGGGAGAGGATTACACCCTCGCCCTTGTGCTTCGCCAGGGCGGCGGTCAGACGGAACTCTTCGTCGGACTGGGGCAGCGCGCCGGGCGCCCAGGCAGCGGGCGGCAACGGCGCCGGGCCGGTGTTGCCGGCGGCGACCAAGGCAACGGAGTACTCGCGGGTGCGCTCGAGCTTGTGGTGCCCCCACTGGTGCCAGCCGGTGTAGGCAACACCGAGGGCAACGGCAACGGCGGTCGCGGTCCACCAGGACAGCCCGGCGGCGGCGCTGGTTCCCGCCATCACGAGCGTTGCCCCGGCGCCGGCAACACCTTTGGTGAACGCGGGGTCGGCGTCGTTGCCGTGCCGCTTGTGGGCGGTGATACCGGAGCGGATCAGCCACATGCCGACGGTGATGATCCCGCCGCCGATGAGGGGGTGGTAGGGCTCACTGTGGGCCATGGCGGAGATCCCGGCCATGGTCAGTACGCCGAGCGCCGGGAGGATGTGGTTGTCGGCGGCGTGCCCGAAGAGGTCTTTGATGCCGACGAGCCAGCGCGGCGGGGTGCGGGTGGGAGAGCCCATGAGCCGCGACACGGTGAGCGGATCAAGGATTTGGTGCGGATGGGCGTACGCCCCGGGGTGGATCGCGGTCGGGTGGATCACCTGCGGTGATGGGTTCCAATCGGTGCGGGGCGACACGACACGGTCCGGGTAGGGCACGAGGTCCACCGAGTCGTTCTCGGTGATCTCCTCGTCGTCGTGGGTGTCGTGTCGTGTCGTCCAGGTGCTCATCAGCTCACCGCCCAGGCGGGTTCGGGGTCGTCTGCGGGTTCGTCCGGGGTATCGGGGCGCTTGTCGCGGGCTTCGATGACGCGGTCGCGGACTTTCATCGCGGTGGCGCGGTGTTTGGTGCCGATGGCGTCTGCGATCACCATGAGGGCGACGTCGTCGCCGTGGTCGGCGAGCAGCCGGGCGACGATCTTGTCTTTCTCGTCCTTGGGGATCAGGCGCCGCGGGCTGTTGCCTGCCGCGGGGGACGGCGCGGGACGGGCAACGGCGCTCGCGGGCAACGCCGTTGCCGCGGGTGTTGCCGCAGGGGGTGTTGCCGGGCTTTTGGCAACGGCGGGCAACGCAGGCGAGGCAACGCGCGGAGGCGTTGCCGTCTTCGCCGGGGCAACGGGCAACGGCGTTTCCTCCGCCGCGTTGCCGTTGCCGTCGGCCAGTGCCCGCAGATGCAACACGCGGCCGACGATGAACGGAGGCGACGCGGCGACGAGCGAGAGCAACACGTCGCGGATCCACGGCTGCACCATCGTCCCGGCGAGCACGAGGAACCGGTCGAGGATGTTGCACGCGACGGACATGGCGAGCGCCCCGGCGCCGTTGCGTAGCGCGGACTCGCGGGCGGGGTGCACGGCCGGGACGCGGTCGGCGAACCACATGGCGATGTAGGCGTAGGCGTCGATGCTGACAGGCAGCAGGACGGCGAGGGGTTTGGGTAGGCCGATGAGGCGGCCGAGTGCGTAGAGGGTGGGGAAGGAGATTCCGGCGGCGCATAGCAGCACGACGGTGCCGCCGATCATGACGCCTTTGCGGACGTTTTCTTTGATCGGCGGGGCGGGCTTGTGGGCCTGCTGTCGGCTGCCCATGTCTGCGGCGCTCCTTCGATTCCGGGTGTCGGGGTGGTTTGTCAGTTCTCGGAGTTCAGTGTAACGCGCGCATTACTTGCCTGTCTGCCTTTACACTTCGGGGCGTGGGGCCTGAGGACATTGATGCCGCCGTAGAGCAGATTCGTTCGATTCCTGATGATCTGGATCGAATGAGGGCGGCGCACGGGCTGATTCGGGCAATGCTGAAAGCTGTGGTGGAGCTGACCCGTATTCGGGCGGTTGCTGCGAAGTCTTTGAATACGCGGCCGGTTCCTGCGGGGGGCAGGAAGTGGACGTATGAGCGGATCGCGCAGGATCTGGGGCTCGGGGGCCGTAACGTGCGGCAGCGGGGGGCGAATGTGGTCAAGGGCAGCCGCACACAGGACCCGGAGCTCGAGGACTAGCCGGGTGCTTGGGCTGCTCGCCTCATGCGGCTTCACCGGCGGCCCACTCGGCGAGCAGTGGCCACAGGCGGTCGTTGCGCCCGTACTCGGTGTCGGCGAGCGTGACCTGCCAGGCACCCGCCAGTGCCTTGACCGCGGGCCGGGAGAGGGCGCCGCGGTAGATCGAGCGGACCTCGCGGCACGAGAGCGGCGGCCCGAACACGGTGCTGAGCCACTGGTCGCCGGGGTCGTGGGGGTCGGCGTGGATGGTGGCGGGAATCTCGTACTGGCCCCGCGTGCGGCGCGGCTTGCGGCCGGGAGCCCAGATGTACACGTACAGGCCGTGCTCGACCGCGCGGGGCGCGAACGCCTCGTGGAGGGACGCCGCGGTGCGCTCGTCGCAGTACCCGGAGACGGCGGCCAGTTGCCGCCACAGGCGCCCGTTGTAGCCGAGCGTGGGGGCGTGGCCGGGCTGGGAGCAGTCGGTGACGTATCCGGCGCGGTTGGCGGCGGCGAGCGTGGGGATCAGGTCGCGGGTTTCGGGGTCGGGGCAGGTGGCGCCGTAGGCGGGCAGGTAGAGGTTGCGCCCTTCGAGCCAGTCGGCGGTGAGCAGCCCGAGGGAGCGCAGGCTGGCGGCTTGGTACCAGGTGGCGGCGTCGGCGCGGTATTGGGCGCGTTCGGCGGGGGTCAGGGGCCGGTCGCGGTCCTCGGTGCGTACGACGGTTCCGTCGAGGGCGCCGGTGATCCAGGCGGGCAGCGTGGCGGTCACGGTGTGGCTCCTGTCGGGATGATCTGGTTGCTGGTTCGGGTGAGGTAGGTGGCTGCGGCGAGCAGCGCGGCGAGCAGCAGGCCGAACAGCGCCACGCCACTGGCCGAGTAGTGCAGGACGAACAGGGCGAGTCCGGTGGCGGTGAGGCGCCGGCCCGCAGCGGCGAGGGCCTGGACGTAACGCAGGGAGTCGTGGTCGGGGGTGCTGGTCCAGTTGCCGTAGAACCCGAGGACGCCGAAGACGGCGAGCACGCCGCCGAGTGTGAGGAGCAGCAGGGTGAGGGTGAGCATGGTGTTCGCCTCCTTCGGCGCGCAGGGGTGCTAGCGGGTGCGTCGCGCCTTGGCGCGGGCTTCGGCTTCGACGACGGCCCGGTTGGCGGCGGCGAACTCGGGGGTCTCGTTTAGGTCGCCGGTGCGGCGGGCGTTGGCCATGTACTCGGCGAGGTCGGCTCGGGCGGCTTGGACGTCGGGGTCGGTGCGGAAGATCCTCACGGTGGTTCCTCTCTCGGTTAGCGGTCGCGGCGCCGGCGCTTGGTGCCGGTGGATTCGGTGACCCGGATCGGGCCGAGGCGCTCGGACGCCCACAGTCGGGTCCGGGAGCGGCGCCCCGTACTGCGGGACAGGCCGACGCGGACACCGGGCAGGATCTTGAAGCTGATGCCGAAACGCACGGTCAGTCCCCCTGGGCAAGTAGGCGGCGGCGCAGTTCTTCGGCGTCACCGATGGAGAGCACGAGCAGGAGAGCGGGCGCGCCGCCGAAGCTGACGGCTACTTCCGCGGTGTCTTCGTTTGTCGCGAGAGGCTGCTGGAGGTCTCGCTGTTCGGCCCAGTCGATGAGCGCTTGGGCGACGGCGCCGAGTGGGTGCCAGTGGACGCTGCTGGTTCTCGAGAGGATGCGGGTCCGGTTGCCGAACATGGTCAGTTCCCGTCGTCGTGGGTGTGTTGGTCGTTTTCGGCGCGTTCGGCGAACGGGACGTCGTCGGCCGGTCCGGTGGCCGGCCGGTACGGGCCGGGCGCGTGGTCGTCGTCGAGCGGGACCTGCGGGCGGGCGGTCTGTCCGCTGCGGGTCGCGGTGATCCAGGCGGGGGCGAACAGGACGAGGGCCGCGGCTAGGCAGTAGACGAGGGCGGCACCGTGGCTCCAGGCGCCGATGGCGGTGAGGATCGCGGAGGCGAGTGCGAGGGCCTTGCTGAGTCGGTTCACGATGGTTCCTTTCGCGGGGCCGGGGCCCGGCCTGCCGGTGGTGGGCGGCAGAC
Organism: Actinocrinis sp.; assembly: GCF_035650855.1. GTDB lineage: Bacteria > Actinomycetota > Actinomycetes > Streptomycetales > Catenulisporaceae > Actinocrinis. The sequence goes on from NZ_DASRGV010000368.1 coordinate 6,263, forward strand.
CGGGCGGGGCGTTACGGTGCCGGGCGTTCGATCACCTCGAGCGCGAGATCCCGGTGGAAGTCGCCGCGCTCGATGTCCGGCGCGTGGAACACGCGCACGCGGGTGACGTACCGGTCGGTGTCGGTGAAGCGGGCCGCGGCCCAGTGGCGGACCACCGCGAGGTCGCTGTTCCTGATCATGATCTGGTGGCCGCCGGTGGCGGTGGGTTTGGCCTGGTCGTCGCGGTCGTACGCGAACGCCACGTACGCGGGCATGGGCTACTGTTCGCGTCCGTTGACGTACACGCGCCCGTTGATCACGGCGATGTTGTCGGCGCCGGGGTCGGTGGTGACGGTGTTGCCGTCGGCGGTGGTGATGGTGCGGGTGCCGCCGGGGCTGGTGGCGATGGTGTTGCCGTTGCCCTGGATGGTGATGTTCTGCTTGCGGCCCATTGCGGGGTTCCTTTCGGACGGTTGGTGTCGGGTTCGGGCTGGTCGCCCGCCGTGGCCGGCCGGGCGTGGGGTCCCGGCCGGCCACGGGAGGCGGTCAGCGGTAGTCGTCGGCGGTCGGCGGCCCGTAGCCGGGGACGCCGTGGATGCGGGACTGGCGGTTCATCTCGGCGAACACGTCGTCGTGGTCGTGGTTCTCGTAGCCGTCCTGGTCGATGGGGCCCTTGTAGCCGGATTCGCGCAGGGCGCGGTGGCGGGCTTCGGCGGGGGTGTCGTTCTTCGGGTCGAAGAGGCGATGCGTGGCCATGAGCGGGGTTCCTTCCGTTCGGGTTGGTGTGTCGGGTTCGCACTCGCGGCGGGTGTCCGGCCGCCGTGGGCACGCGCCCGTCACGCGGTGGCGTAGCCGGGTAGGTCGGTGTGCGGCACTGAGGCCCGCAGGTAGTCGGCGCCTTGGTCGCACCAGGTGTCGCCGCGCCTGCAGGTGGGGCAGTGGCGGCAGTGCGTTTCGTAGGCCCAGGTGGCCAGTTGCCGGGCGGTGGGGTCGGTGATGGTGGTCGCGCCGTCCAGGGCGATCACGAGCGGGTAGCCCACGGCTGGCTCCCGGTCCGGCGCAGCCAATCCTGATCGAGGATGTCCGTCGTAGGCGGCATTGGCGGTGTCGGGCTGATTCATCGGGGGTCTCCGAGGTGGATGAGGGCGGTGACGGTGTGGGCGCCGTCAGCGGTGTGTTCGTCGACCTGCCGGCACAGGGCGGCCACGATGCCCAGGCCGAGGCCGTGTTCGTCGTCGGGCAGCGGGGAGAGGCGGGGGGCGGGCGGGACGCGGTCGGTGACGGTGAGGGTCATCTCGTCCATACCGAATGCTGCGGTGACTTGCAGGGGCGGGTCGGCGTAGAGGATCGCGTTGGTGGCTAGTTCGCAGGCGACGAGAATCGCGGTGTCGGCGGGCAGGTCCCGGTTGCGCAGGAGTGTGGTGAGCCAGTCGCGTACGAGCGCGGGGACGCTGGGGTTGAGGCGGGTGGTGCGCAGGGCGTGGGTGACGGTGGCTGCGTGCAGGAGGGCGGTCACGTGCTCCAACCTCCCCTGTGTGTGCTGGTGGGGGAATGGCCCGGTCGGGCGGCCCGGTTGTGTCCTGGCCGTCTGGTCCATTTGCGCAGGATCCGGCCGAGCAGGGCGCGCAGGAGTTGGTGTTGCAGGGCGAGGGAGAGCCGCCACGCGGTGGCCTCGGTCAGGAATCCGAGGGTGCAGTCGGGGATCACCTGGGGGTTGAGGATCTGCAGGGTGGGTGCGGCGCCGTGGTCTTGGGTGAGGGCGATCGTCCATTGGCCGGCGGTGGTGTCGGGGGCTTCGCGGATGCCTTCGTCGACGGTGACGCACCAGATCGGCAGGGCGCTCATGACGCGTCGCTCCCGCCGTGGCGGCCGGTGAGCTGGATGACTTGGGCGAGGGTGGCGTCGGCGAGCGCGTCGGTCTGGGCGCGGGCGAGCTGGTCGTCGGCGGCCTGGTCCATGCGTCCGTTGACGTACGCCTTGCGCATCAGGTCGAGCAGGACCGCGAGGAGCGGGGTGCCGGGCCGGTTGGCGAGGCGTTCGAGAGCTTTGGCGGCGGCTTCGCGCATGTCGGCGGCGACATCGGGTGCGAGTGCCTGGGTGGTGGCCTTGTCGCGGGCGCGGTCGAGGTCGCGTAGCCGCGCGGGGAGCACTGTGGCCTCGGCGCGGTGGGGCGGGACGAGGGCGAGCAGTGGGGGCTGGGTGGCGGTGGGCATCAGTCGGGCTCTCCGTCGCTGTCGCCGTAGGGCGTGAGCGGCTTGTCGTCGGGGAGGGTCTCGCTGTCGCACGCGTTGCACGGCGTGGCGGTGGCCTGCTGGAGGGCGGCCAGGATCCGGTCGGCGCGCTCGCGGATACGGGCGGCGGGGGCGAGGCGGGTGAGGGCCGCGCCGTTGGCGAGCGTGTTCGCGTCGTCGCGGATGAGTTGCGCGAGTTGCATGACGGGCGCGGTGTGTTCGTGTGCGGTGTCCCACAGGTCGTGTAGGGCGCTTTCGACGGTGTTGCGGGTGTCTTCGTGTAGGGCGAGCGCGGCCATGAGTTTGCGTGCGGCGTCCTGCACGGGCTCGGGAGTGTGCTGGCTCATCGCGGCCACTCCGCTCCGGTGTCTGCTCGGGCGCGGTCGATCCAGTCGTGGGCCGCGCCGGAGATGGTTGAGCCGGCGAGTTCGAGGTGCTGGCCGATGATCCGGGACTGTTCGGGGGTTAGGCCCTCGAGTCCGAACGCGGCTGAGGCGAGGTTGTCGAGGGTTTCGAGCAGTTCGCTGATGATGGACTGCTGGCCGTAGGCGTGGATGGATTCGAGGATGCGGGCGAGTTCGGTGGCGTTGGCGGGGGTCCAGCGGGCGAGGGTGCCCAGCGCGTGGATCGCGGGAATAGCGGCGGGGTGCGGGTCGCGGGCGGTCATCGCGCACCGGCCAGGGTGAGTCGGGCCTGGAGCGCGGCAAGCTCGGCCCAACGCCCGGCGAGCGCCGCGATCAGCGCGCCGAGTTCGTCGAGGTCGAGGTATTCGGTTTCGCCGGCGGCGTAGAGGGAGACGACGGGCTGGCCGGTCAACAGGATTTCGAGGGCGTGGGCGTGGGGGCCGACGTGGGTGACGTGGCTGTAGTGGTAGTCGTGGCCTTCGTTGGGGTCCGAGTGGTTGACGGTGCACCACGCGAACGCGGGGCATTGGGTGTCGGTGGCTTCGGCTACGGTGTTGGCGGCCATGTGGCCACTTCCTTTCGCGAGGTCTGGGCCCGGTGTCGTGCTAGCGGCGCCGGGTTCGCGCTGTCTGCGGGTGCTGGCGTGGTCTGGACGCTGCCCGGCCGGAGGCGTCGGGGGCCGGGCAGCCACCGGACCGGTCAGGACGCAGTGTTCGCGTAGGTCGGCGCGAGGCTCTTGACCTCGTCCATCAGCGACTCGAAGTCCTCGTCTTCCAGGTCGATGCCGCGCTCGTCGAGCCAGGCGCCGATGTAGGCGGCGCGGGCCTGGGCGCTGGGCCGGTTGCCGTTTTCCTCGACGAGGCCGGGGGTGATCTCTTGGGCGAGTTGTTCGAGTGCGGCGTGGTTGTTCATCGGGTGCTCCTTCGCTGCTGGCTGGTTCGGTGGAGGCCGCCCGCGTCCCGGGGAGGGGTCACGAGACGCGGGCGGCGGTCTCGGGGGTTAGTCGGCCGTGACGTAGTCGTGCGGGGTGAGGGTGAGCACGTCGCCGCGGATCTCCAGGTACAGCGAGTCGTCGTCGGCGCGCGTCGCCTCGGCCAGCGGGTCGTACGCGGCCACCTCGGCGTCCACGTCTTCCGGCAGGGAGAACGCCGATGTGCGCGAGTCGCGGTACATCTCGCGGGCGGTCTCGGTGAATCGCTGGGTGCCGAGCTCGTGGTCGTGCACGCCGAGGATCTGGCCGGAGTCGATGTCGCATGCCTTGGTGAGGATCCAGATCTGCACGGCGTTGCTCCTTCGCGGGCTGCTGGGTTTCGGGGTTCTCGGGCTGGTGTCGCGGGTCGATGCGCTGGGGGTGCGGTGGTGTGTCACGCCGCCGCAGGAGCACGCTCGGACTGCGGGGCGGCGGTGCCGGTCTCGATCTCGGCCAGGTAGCGCTCGCACTCCGACTCGCGGATGCGGTACTTGCCGCCGGGGACGTGCTGCACGGCCTTGATGCGCTCGGTGCGGATCAGGCCGCGGACGCCGGACGGGCTCATGCCGAGTACTTCTGACGCCTCCGTGACGGAGAGCCATCTGTCTGTGTTGCGCACCGTTGCCCTCCTTCATCGGGTGGTGTCGGTTCTGCTGGTTCTGCTCGGATTGCTTCAACAGTACAGCTCTATCATAGAGTCGTCAATGCTGGTAATCTTGGGAGTGCAAGAAAAAGCCCCAGGCATCTGACCTGGGGCTCTGCGACCTATTACGGGAGGAGTGGCTACTCGTGCACTGGCAGCTCGTACTCCAGCAGGTAGCGGTCTCCGCCGAACACCATCACCAGCGCCTCGATCGGCAGCCGGCCATCCGTGTACGTCACCCGCAGCAGACGCAGCACGGGCGTACCAGCGGACAGCCGCAGATCACGGGCCTCGCTGGCGGTCGGCATGCGGGTCTCCACCCATTCGAGAGCCGGGTGGCGCGGGATGTAGCCGAGACGGCGCAGCGCCGCGAGCGAACCGCCCTTCAGCCCGGCGGGGGAGTCGAGCTCCGTTCCGCGCGCGATCTCGACAGGGAAGTACGAGTCCACCAGCTCGATCGGCTTACCCTTCTCAACCATCAGGCGGCTACGGCGCACAGCGCGCGCTCCGTCGTCGAGCCCCAGCTTCTCCGCTACGTCACTGGGCGGCACAACCTCGCTGATACCCAGCAGGCGGGAGGGCGCGCGGTACCGGGCCGGGTCGTCACCTTCGGGCGGCGAGGTGTAGTCCGCCGACCGGCTGATGGTGCGCTGGACGTTGCGAACGTAGACGCCTTTGCCCTGCTTGGACTCGACCAGGCCAGCGGCCTTCAGTGCCCGGACCGCCGCCTGGGCGGTGGAGTTCGAGGTGTCGTACTGCTCGATCAGCGCGCTCACGGACGGGATCGCCTCGCCGGGCTTGATCTCGCCACCTTCGATTCGCGCGCGCAGGTCGTTGGCGATCTGGACGTAGGCGGGGGTGTCGCCGCCGAGTTCGGACATGATGGCCGTCGCCTCCTCTCGTCACTCTGGCGCTATGACGGCAATGCCGCTATAGCGCTATGGCCTCAGAGTACGCGTGTACGCGAAAACACGGCTATTGCGGGGCCGCACGCGTGAGCGCCCGCGAGGAGGCCACACGAGCGGCTGAACGCGCCGTACTCGGCGCGATGCTGTTCCATCACTCCGCCGTGCCCGAAGCGGCGACCTACCTCGACGCCGACCAGTTCGACGAACCACGCCACGGCTACGTGTTCACCGCCGCGACCGCGCTGCACGCACGCAGCGCCCCGACGAACCCGGCAGCCGTCCTCGACGAACTACACCGGCTCGGACACCTGCACGGCAGCCTCAACGCCGCATACGTCCACGCGCTGACCGACGACGCGTGCCTGACAACCCAGGTCGGCTACTACGCCGCGATCATCACCCGTGAGGCGCGGCGGCGCAGACTGAACCTCGCGTTCCGCTCCGGACTGGCCGCGCTCGACGAGACCGAAGGCGAAGACCTTCCCGAGCTGGCGGCGAAGCTCACCCGCGACCTGACGGAACTCGCCTCGCCCATGGACGGCGCGGTCGGCCCGCTGGACAAGTTCGCGTTCGACGGCTGGTCGTTCCTCAAGCACCAGGGCGAACACGCCGAGCCCGTATGGGGCAGGCGCGGCAGCGTCGCGTGGCCGGTCGGCGAGGCGTGCATGCTCGCCGGGCCGCCGGGAGTGGGCAAGACCACCATCGCGCACCAGGTGCTACTCGGCCGGATCGGCATCGGCGGCGACGTGCTCGGCCTGCCCGTGGTGCCCACCGGTTCCAAGGTGCTCTACCTAGCGATGGACCGGCCCTCGCAGATCGCCCGAGCATTCGCCCGGCTCGTCAGCGACGAACACGAGGCGGTCCTGCGGGAGCGGCTGGTGTGGTGGGCTGGGCCGCTGCCTGCGGTGCTGGAGAAGGAGCCGTGGGTTCTCGCCGAGCTCGCCGAGCGGCACGGCGCGGACACCATCGTGGTCGATTCGATCAAAGACACCATCCGGAAGGTCGCCGACGACGAGTCGGGCAACGCGTACAACCGGGCCCGGCAGAACGTACTGGCCGAGGGCATGCAGATCCTCGAACTGCACCACAACCGGAAGGCACAGGCCGGCCAGAGCCGCGAGGAAAGCCTGGACGCGATTTTCGGCTCTGCGTGGCTCACAGCTGGCGCTGGCTCGGTGTTCGGCCTGTACGGCGACCCTGGCGACCCGGTCGTCAGGATGCGGCACCTGAAGCAGTCCTCGGGCGATCTGGGGAGCTTCGACGTGGTGCATGACTTCGACCGTGGGATCAGCCAGATCGACGACGGGCGCGATCCGCTGGCGATCCTCAAGCGGGCTGCCAACGGCATCACGGCGCACGAGCTGGCGGCAGCGTTGTGCGCGAAGGCGTCCGGCCCGGATCGCAACGAGGTGGAGAAGGCGCGTCGCAAGCTCGACTCGTTCGCGGCGAAGGGCGTCGCGTTCAAGGAGGACGGCGCTCGGGGCGGCGCGAGCGGCGGCCAGCAGGCCCGGTATTGGCTGATGGAGCGGCAGCTTGAGGTGGCGGCCTAATGTCCCGAAATGTCGATCACGGAAGCGATCACGCGATCTTGAACAGACGCACCGATCACGCACCGATCACGCGGCGGTCAGCAGAAGACGAAACCGCATGTCAGGCGATCACGGCACCGATCACGCCCGACACATCCCCGACCGATCACGCTGCGCGCCCTCTCTTAAGAGAGGGCGCAGCGGTCGATCGGCAGCCGGAACAATCGAATCCAGACACCAGGGAGCACACGATGAGCACTGAGCCCTGCACGCAGCAGCACACCTACACCATCACCGGCCGCGACGGCACGACCCTCGCCACCACCCAGACCGGGCCGAAACTCGCCTGGGTGCTGTGGACCAACGCGGGCGAGAACGCCCTCGACCTGACC
>NZ_DASRGV010000369.1:0-48511 GCF_035650855.1 Actinocrinis sp.
CGCGAGGCTGTTGGACAGCTCCAGGTGGATCGGCCGCCCGGTCTGCCGCAGCGCGGTGGACCAGGCCTGGACGTCCGCCACGTCGCTGAGCCCGACGCCGTCGATCTTGACGTAGTCCACGCCCCAGGAGGCGAACTCATCGGCCCACGAGTTGATGAACTCTTGTGCGCCGGGCTTGGTGTAGTCGATCCCGACCATACCCTTGCAGTTGTAGTTCTTCTCCGCGGCCGTGCTCGCGATGTCGTCGGCGTGGAAGGAGGTGCCGAGGATTTGCGTGTTCTGTGCGACCGCCTGCTTGGAGATGCCGGGCGTGACGTAGAGGCCGAATTTGAGCCCGTCGGCGTGCACGTGGTTGGCGACGACCTGGATGCCGTTGGTCGAGCCGCTGGGCGGGAACTTCGTGGCGTCGGTGACCCAGCGGCCGTTCGCGTCCACGTTCGGGCCCTGACTGCCCGGGCACTGGTACCAGAAGTCGTCGACGTTGACGTACTGGTACCCCACCGACGCCAGGCCGCTGCTCTTCATCGCATCCGCCTGGGCGTCGATCTTCGCGGCGGTCGGATCGTGCCGGATGAAGCTCCAGCTGCTCCAGCCCAGCGCGGGCGTGCCGCCCACGCCGTTGTCCTCGGCGAGCGCGGGCGACGGCATCAGCGTCGCATAGCCCGCACTCGCCGCGACCAGCGCGAACGCGACGAGCGCCGCGCGCCTCTTAGGTCCTGCAATTCCTGTCAGACGGTGCATGTACCGCTCCAGAACTCTCAGCTTCCGCTGGCAATTCAACACGCGCGAACACAATTCGTTAGGGAACGAAACTTATTCGCACCGGAGTAAACGACCTGCCCGGAACGCTGTCAAGGCCTGGAGCGCGACCGCTCCGCCCGGCGGGCCGCGCGCCGGACGGAGCGGAGGGAATCAGGGTTCCGTGCCGGCTAGGCCTCGCCGGCGACGGGCTGCGGCGCGCCGGATCTGGCGCGCAGCCTCGCCACCACCGCGTCGAGCGAAAGCGGTCCCGGGCCGAGGATGGCGATCATCAGGAAGCCCCAGCAGAACAGCGCGGCGGGCTCGCCGCCGTTCTGGATCGGCAGCACGGCGTGCTTCTGGTGCACCGAGAAGTAGGCGTAGGCCATAGACCCGGACAGCAGTACGGCGGCCGGCCTGGTGGCCAGGCCCATCAGGATCAGCAGCCCGCACACCAGCTGGATCAGGGCCGCGGTGCCGCCGGGCCACTGCGTCGGCGAAACGGTCTTCCCCGTGCCGAGCGAGCCGCCGAACAGGCCGAACAGCGTCGATGCGCCGTGGCAGGAGATCAGCAGGCCGAGCACGATGCGGTACAGGGAGGTCAGGTGCTGGTTGAGCGACAGGGCGTTGCGCATCTGATCACCGTCTCAGGGTGGGTGCGCCGGCGAGCGCCGGATCACGCGCGAAACGGATCCCCGCGACGGGTAGTTCAGCACTCTGTGAAACTTGCCGCGCCGCGCGGTTTAAACCCGTGCGCTGCGGAATTTCGGGCCGGTATCAGGCTCCTGCGGCGGTCACCACGGCGTCGGTGACGAAGCCGAGGACCACTCCGAGCAGCAGGCCCCAGGTGGTCAGCTCCTTGCGGCCCATCCTGCGCGCCACCGCGAGCAGCTCGATCACGACGTACAGGATCGAGCCGGCCGCCAGGGTCAGGAAGCCGATCGAGAGCGTGTCGTTGACCACGTGCTGCCCGACGAGGGTGCCCAGGAAGGTCGGCCCGCCGCCGATGAGGCCGAGCAGTCCGAGCCGCGCCCAGGTCGGCATCCGCCCCTCGGCGGCCATCGGGGCCACGATGCCGAAGCCCTCGGTGGCGTTGTGCAGCCCGAAGCCGATGATCAGCAGCACCGCGAGCTGGAGCTTGCCGGTCGCGGCCGAGTTGCCGATGGCCAGGCCCTCGGCGAAGTTGTGCAGGCCGATGCCCACCGCGATCATCATCGCCAGGTCGAAGAAGCGGGTGAACGCGGCCGAGCGGGGATTGAGCTCGTCGACCGCGGCCGCGCCGGGACCGAAGCCGCGCGCCCTGGCGGCCCGGCGGGCGACGTAGCGGTCGAAGTACACCAGCGCCACCAGGCCGGCGCCGAAGCAGGCGAAGAACACCGCGCCGTTGCCGACCGCGGAGCCGTAGCGGTGGTCGGAGAGCGCGGAGTCGATCGGCTCCCAGGCGTGCGAGAGCACGTCCCAGAGCAGGAAGATCAGGATGCCCGTGGCGACCGAGTTGAGCAGCGCGCGCAGCGTCGGCGCGGGGGAGCGCAGCCGCCCGATCGGCAGGCCCAGGTAGATGGTGAAACCGGCCACCGCCCCCAGCAGTGTTATCTGCGACGACGACATCCGGAATCCTCCACGGCGGATCGGGGCGCGCGGGACGCGGGCGCGCGGGCTTCGCCGCCCGGGCGTTCCAGGGCGACCAGTCGGCAAGGTTAACCTAAGTTAGGGTTGCCTAACAAATCTGCTCGCGCAATCGGCCGGGCGGACTAATGATCGCGGCACCGGTCCGCGGCGGCCAGGGCCGAACGGGCCGGAGCTCAGCGATGTGGGGGTAGGTCGCTGAGAGCCGGCCCTGGTGTGGAGACGGCCGCGGCGCCGCCGAGGTTGGTAGGCCCTTACCCCGGTTTCCTGATCTTTACCTGGATCCGAGGCCCGCGGCCGGACGCGAATCCGTCACGCGCGCGCCGGTCCGGTGCTGTCGCGCACCACGAGCTGCGTCGGCAGTTCGAAGCGCAGGCCCTCGATCTGCTCGCCGCCGGCCAGCCGCAGCAGCGTGCGCGCGGCCAGCGCGCCCATCTCGCTCAGCGGCTGGCGCACCGTGGTCAGCGGCGGCGAGGACCAGCGCACCTCGGGCAGATCGTCGAACCCGATGATGCTCAGGTCGTCCGGGACCCGAAGTCCGCGCTGGCGCACCGCCTCGTATCCGCCCAGCGCCATCTGGTCGCTGGAGGCGAAGATCGCGGTCGGCGGCTGCGCGAGCGCGAGCAGTTCCGCGGCGCCCTTGAATCCGGACTCGTGGTAGAAGTCGCCCTGCACGATCAGCTGCGGGTCCACCGCTATCTCGGCGGCCTCGAGCGCGGCCCGGTACCCGTCGAGGCGGGTGCGGCTGCACACCAGGGTGCGCGGCCCGGCGATGAAGCCGATCCGCCGGTGGCCCAGCGAGATCAGGTGCTCGGTCGCCGCCAGCGAGCCGGACCAGTTCGCGGCCCCGATCGTCGGCACCTCGTGCCCGGGCACGCCCGCCGGGTCGATCACGACCGTGGGCGCGTTGAGGCGGCGCAGCTCGGTGTGCAGCGGGGACTGCACGTCGGAGGTCACCAGGATGACGCCGTCGGTGTTGCGCGCCTGCACGTTGCGCAGCCACTGCCGGGTCGCGGCCGGGCGGCGGTGGATCGCCGAGACCACCGTGCCCACGCAGGCGGCGTGCCCGACGTCCTCCACGCCGCGGATGATCTCCACCGCCCACGGGCTGTCGAGGTCGTTGAACACCAGGTCGATCAGCCCGGCCGGCTCCTGCGAGCGGTTGACCCGGCGCCGGTAGCCGTGCCGGCGCAGCAGCTCCTCGACCCGCTCGCGGGTCTCCGGCGCCACGTCGGAGCGGCCGTTGAGCACCCGGGAGACCGTGGGCACCGAGACCCCCGCCTCTCGGGCGATGCTGGTCATGGTGATTCTGGGCCCATCCTGGGCAGCCACCACGGCTCCTCCCCTTCGCTCCGCGGTCGCGGCAGGCGGCGAGCCCGGACTTCCGGCAGTGGCCTGCGCTGTTGCGGCCCGCACCTGGTGCTTTACGGCCAGGCTAGCATCGGGGAAGCCGGGCCGGGCGTGAAACGTGTGTTCTGAAAGGGGCGGAAAATCAGCCGGGTGACTTCCGGAATGTCACGGATGATGCGTTCCGCTCCCCGGTGAACCGGCGCGAAGCTGACGGCCGCTCGGTTTTCGCGCCAAGACTGCTGCGTTACGCAAGCGAGTCCGGTTGCTGCACGTGGCGACCCGAGTACGCTGATCCCCATGAGCAAGGCGGCCGGGAGGACGGGGTTGCGGGGGGCGGGCCGACTGCTCGGCAACCTGCTGATATTCATCATCATCAGCGCGCTCGGCGGCATCATGCTCGCCGGGCTGAGCCTGCCCCTGGTGGGCAGCGCGGGGCTGGCCGCGAAGGCCGCCTCGGACCATTTCGAGGACCTGCCCAGCGATTTCGAGACCCCGGTACTACCGCAGCGTTCGAAGATACTCGCCGACGACGGCAGCCTCATCGCCTACACCTGGAGCGACGACCTGGGCGGCAACCGGGTCGTGGTGCCGATGTCGCAGATAAGCCCGAGCATGCCGCAGGCCCTGGTCGCCATCGAGGACGTGCGTTTCTACCAGCACGGCGGCATCGACATAAAGGGCACGATCCGCGCCCTGGTGCACAACTCCAACGGCGGCAACCTGCAGGGCGGCTCGACCATCGCGCAGCAGTACGTGAAGAACGTGCTGCTCCTCGAGGCGGGCACCGACAAGGTCAAGCAGCAGGCCGCCATCGCCGACACCTTCACCCGCAAGGTCACCGAGCTCAAATACGCGGTCGCGGTCGAGAAGTCGCTCACCAAGGAGCAGATCCTCGAGCGGTACCTCAACCTGGTGTACTTCGGCAACGGCGCCTACGGCGTCGAGGCGGCGGCCGAGCGCTACTTCTCCACCACCTCGGCCAAGCTCACCGTCCCGCAGGCCGCCCTGCTGGCCGCGCTGGTCAACAGCCCGAGCGACTACGACCCGCTGCAGCACCCGGCCGCGGCGCTGGCCCGCCGCAACATAGTCCTGCAGGACATGGCCAGCCCGGTGCTCAAATACCTGACGGACGCGCAGGTCGCCGCGTATCAGAAGACTCCGCTCGGCCTGAAGCCGACCCCGCCGAAGCACGGCTGCATCGTCGCGCAGGGCTCGGCCGCGTTCTTCTGCAACTACGTGTACCAGACGTTCATCAACGACCCGGACTACGGACCGACCAAGGCGGCCCGGATCCAGATGTGGAACATGGGCGGCCTGACCATCCACACCACGATGAGCGCGAAGGACGAGACGGCGGCGGACCGGGCCATCTCCAGCCACACCTACGCCACCGACAAGGTCGCCTCGGCGCTGGCCATGATCCAGCCGGGGACCGGCCAGATCAAGGCGATGGCCCAGTCCAAGCCGATGGGCAACAACCTGGGCGACACCTACCTGAACCTGGCCGGCGACCCCGCGCACGAGGGCAGCGGCGGCTATCAGGCCGGCTCCTCGTTCAAGATCTTCGTCGGGCTCGCCGCGCTCGAGGACGGGCACGATCCCAGCCAGGTGATGAGCGTGCCGAGCCCGATGGACGACGCGGGCACCCGGATCGCCGCCTGCCCGGGCAACGGCACGCACTCGGTGCTCTGGACCGCGGACTACCACCCGAGCAACGACGACGGGAACGCGTTCAGCGGCCCCCTCGACCAGGCGTTCTGGTTCTCCGTCAACACCTACTTCCTCACCCTCGAGGAGCAGACCGGGCTGTGCCACCCCGCGCAGATCGCCCAGTCGATGGGTGTCACCTTCGACAACGACAGCGGGAACGGCAGGCCGCTCGACCAGTTCCCGTCCTTCACCCTCGGCACGAACCTGATCACGCCGATCGAGATGGCCGGCGCCTACGCGACCATCGCCGCCCAGGGCACCTACTGCAAGCCGTACGTCATCACGGCCGTCACGGACGGCGCCGGCCGCCAGCTCGCGGCGCAGCACCCGAGCTGCCGCGCGGTGCTCGACCCCAACATCGCCAACGAGCTGACCGCGCTGCTGCGCGGCGTGCTCACCCAGCCGGGCGCGACCGCGTCCGGGCTCGGCCTCGACCGCCCGGCCGCGGGCAAGACCGGAACGACCACAAGCTCCATCGCCACCTGGTTCGACGGCTACACGCCGCAGCTGGCCACCGCCGTGTGGACCGGCTTCATCCGCCCGGACACGCTCAAGGGCGACTTCATGGGCAACATGCGCGTCGGCGGGCAGTACTACTACGGGCAGATCTTCGGCGCGACGATCTCCGCGCCGATCTGGCAGGAGGCGATGACCCGCGCGCTCTCGGGCGTGCCGGTCCAGGACTTCACCGCGCCGCACGGCTTCCCGCCCGAACCGCAGTAACCCCGAACCGCCGTATCCCGAACCGCAATCGGCGCAGCGCCGTGTCTCCGGTTGCCCGCCGGCCTGTCGCCCGGCGACAACCGGAACGCGCAAGATTGGCAACCCGCGTACTTCCGCCGAACGCCGGGCTACCCGACACTGCCGGGATACCTACGGCGCGAAGGATGGAAGATCGATGGCGGCGGTGCGAGGCGGGCGGCTGAGCCGACTGCGAGGCAGGATGACGGCGACGGCCCTGGCGATCGGCCTGGCCGCGGCGGCCGGTGCGGCGACCGGAACCGGCGGCGGGGTGGCGATCGCGGCGACGACCGGCAATCAGTGGTTTGACAACGCCACGAGCGCCACGCTCACCGTCACGCCGAACGGCTTCGTCGACGGCTACGGCCGCCAAGTCGTGCTGCGCGGCTTCAACGTCTCCGGCGAGGCGAAGCTGGCTGAGAACAACGGACTGCCGTTCGCCAGCGTGGCCGACGCGCGGACCTCGGCCGCCGCGATGCGCCGGCTGACCGGCGCGAACTCGATCAGGTTCCTGCTCACCTGGGCGTACATCGAGCCGCAGCCGAACCAGATCGACTACACGTATCTGGCCAACGTCACCGCGCAGATGCAGCCCTTCCTCGACGACGGCATCGACGTGCTCGTCGACTTCCACGAGGACCTGTTCTCCCGCTACCTGTTCAACAGCGGGAGCTGGTACACCGGCGACGGCGCGCCGCAGTGGGTGATCAACGCCGGCGGTTACCCGCAGGAGAGCTGCGGCATCTGCTTCAACTGGGGCCAGAACATCACGCAGAACGCCGCCGTGCAGGACGCGACCTACGACTTCTGGCACAACAGGGTGCTGACGACCTCCGCGGGACAGATCGCGGAGCAGGATGCTTATCTCGGACAGGCTCAGGCCGCGCTCACCTACCTGCGCACGCATCTGAGTGCCGACGAGTACACCCGCGTGCTCGGCGTGGACCCGTACAACGAGCCCTACGCGGGCAAGTACGACTCCGGGCAGACCAGCCAGACCTGGGAGCGCGACGTGCTGTGGCCCTTCTTCCAGAAGTTCCGCACCGCGATGGACGGCGCCGGCTGGTCGGCCAAGCCCGCGTTCGTTGAGCCCAACCTGTTCTGGAACGCGAACCTCTCCTTCGAGCAGCAGGCCGGCGGGCTGGCCAACGTCGGCGCGATCGGCACGAGGTACGTCTTCAACACGCACTTCTACGACGAGGCGGCGCTCTCGGGCGTCTTCATGATCGGCAAGGCCGCCGACGGCCAGTACACCTCGAACTTCGACACCATCCGCCAGCGCGGCTCCAGCCTCGGCACCTCGGCGCTGGTCAGCGAGTACGGCAGCCCGGAGAGCGGCTACACCTCGGACAAGACCCCGACGGTGCTCAAGGCGATGTACCAGGCCTTGGACTCCGGCGTGGCCGGGGCGAACTGGTGGAGCCAGGCGGCGCAGTCCGGCGGCGTGGTCAGCGGCACCGAGTGGCAGTGGGACCTCTACAGCGGCCGGCACGACGAGCTGATGAACGGCAACGCGAGCAAGGTGGAGACCAGCGGCGACGCCTGGAACGGCGAGGACTTCTCGGTCATCGACACCGACTCCTCCGGCGCGGTCCAGCTGCGCCAGGACGTGCGCGTGCTCGACCGGCTCTACCCGCTCGCGGTGGCCGGCCACACGCTGGCCTTCACCTACGAGGACCGCTCGCGTGACGGATCCACCACGCTGACCTGGAACCCGGTCCCCTCCAGCCTGCCGAACACGGCCGCGCTGGTCGGCTCGGGTCAGTACGGCGTGCTGGTCTGGCGCTCGACCGGTTCGGCGGCGCCGACCGAGCTGCATCTGCCCGCCGCGTTCACGCCCGCGGGTACGACAGTCGTGTCCGACCTGGGCACGGTGACGGGCTTGCCCGCGTACGCTGCGACCGGCCAGGCGACTAGCACGCCGATCGCATACGCGGCGCTGCCGGGCGCGAGCGGCGTCAACAGGCTGCTGCTCTCGGACAGCTCCGTGGCCGGAACCCTGCACTTCGCGCTGATCACCAACGGCTCCTCCAGCGCGACCGCGGCCCAGCGCGCGGCGGCGCAGGCCGAACTCGCCGTATGGGCCGCCGGCGCCGGGTTCCCGTCCGGGTCCTGAGACACCTCCGCGCCCGCGCGGGGCTTTCCGCTCAGCGGAACGGATTCGCTCTGGGCAGTGTGCTGCGCGTACGGCCAACGGCTCGTCGGCGTTCTTACGTCGGCGAGCCGTGACCGTGTGCGTGCTGATGCGAGCCGACTCGGCGCAATGACTCGCGCAGCGAGTGCGAGGACCACCACGGCTTCGATCGCGAGACGGGGCCTTGGCCCTGGACGACGACACCCTCCAACACGGTCGGCTCCACAGGCGGGCGCCGGTGTATCACGGAGAACCTCGCCGCGACCGGATGGGCCTTGAGGCGAGTCGTACTCTGCGACGACGTCTCGGCGTCCGATTCCTCCCCGTCAACACTGCCGGCCATGTCGACGCCGACGCCGTCAAGGCCGACGCCGTCAACACCGACCGTCGCGCCAACCTCATCGTGCTTTCTCATCGCGCCCGGCGACCGGTGTGCGGCCGACGACCTCGGGCGCGCCGCGACCTGAGACTTCGCAGGTTGCAACAGCTCCCGCACCGGCTCGGAAGGCGAGCGCAGCCAGAAGTCGACGTGCGCGGCCCGGGCTGCCCCGCGCACGTCGAGCAGCGCTCGCAGCGCGGCGGGGCTCGCGGCGGTGATCCCGGCGAGATCGACGATGAGTTGCCGCGGTCTGCGCCGCAGGATGTGCCGCAGTGGCGTGGTAAGCAGCGCGACCGATCCGGAGTTGAGCTCGCCTTCGACGGTGATGACCGGAGCGTGCCGGTCGCCGCCGACCTGGAAGCGCAGCGCGGGGGCCGCCTCGTCGGGGCTGGGGCGCCACATGAGCATGTCGAAGGCCATCGTGTCGTCGTCGGCGCGATGCAGATTGCGGCCGATCATGCCGACCGCCGGCCCGTCCCAGGCGGAGAACATGGCGGCGAAGATCGGTGTCTCGTGAGCGCGGACAGACTCGATCGTGTGTTCGTGCGGTTCTGCCTCCGGCGCGGCCGCCTCGGCCTGCGTCTCCTGCTGCGCCGCCGCTGATGGCTCTTCAGCTGCTGCAGGCTGATCTTCGGGCGTGGCGGCCGCTACTGGCTCCGAGTCAGATGCCTCGGATACCTCCGACGGCTCTGATGGCTCTGACGACTCGGCCGGCTCTGATGACTCTTCAGCCGGCGCGGGCTCCTCTGTGGCGTCCGCAACTGACTTTGCCTGCGACGCCTCGGACGCTTTTTCGGTCGATACAGGGGGCGACGCCTTCTTGCGCGGCTTGCGGACCGGCCTTTGTGCCGCCGTCTTGGCTGCTTCCGTCGTCCCGGTCGCCTTCGTCCTCCTGGTTACTCGCGTCGCCCCGGTCGGTTCTGTCGTCTCCGCCTTCTCAGCGATCTTCTCGGTGATCTTCTCAGCGATCGCGGTCTCGGTGGTCTGCGTCGGTGCGTCCATGCGCCCTCCTCGTGGACGTGTTCGAGCCGAATCCTCCGCGTCATCACCGCTGCCCTTGGGTGTGCGGCATGGCGCGGCCATCCGGTGCTGAAGCACCGTCGCGCTGTGGTTTCAACGCCTGGCCAGGTACGTGCTCGCGTGCCGCCGAACATGAACGCTCCGGTCACGGAAGCGGCGCGGCGTATACCCCGACTCGAACGAGCTACACGTGCTGAAGGCCGAACAATCTGGCGAATGACATCGAGGCGTCTACCGCCCCGCGTGAAGACGCACCTGCCGCATCACGGCTCGACGACGAACCGGGATCGTCAGTCACCCACCTCCATCAGGCGCTTGAGCCTGGCCAGGTCCGCGGCGACGGCTTGCGCGTCCGCGGCGAATTCCTCGTCTGTCACGCCCTCCCTGCGCCGCAGCGTGAACACGATCTCGCAGCCGTCGCCGTCCGCGATGACGCGCATCGGGTTGTAGACGACCTCGCCGGACGGCATCGTGACGTCGTGGTCGAGCACGCCGAAATCGTTGCGCGGCGCAAAGGCGAGGCCCAGCCGGCCCACCGAGGTTCGCACGAACCAGCGCCCGTCGACCTGCTCCACCGCGGTGCCCAGGCCCGGCGCCCAACGAGGCAGGTTCGTCGGCTCCACCGCGAACTCGTAGACCTCCCGGGTCGGCCGGTCGATCCGCTCACTCAGGTGCTTCGATTCGAACCGCATGGATCAAGCCTGACAGGCCCCACCGACAATCCGCCTCGGCCTGCGGTCTCATACCTGAGTAGGGGTCGGCCTGCCCCCGCCGGAGGTGGTCGGCCGGTTCGGCGCGTGCGATGCTGGCGCTGTGGTGACCGCTGAAGAGCAGGCTGGGACGCTGGCCGCGCGCGGGTCGCGGTTCCAGGCCGCGGTCACCCTGGCCATCAAGCGCAAGCGGACGGCCGCTTTACGTCTGGCGCGGCGCCCGGACGTCCAATTCGCCGGAGCGGTGCTGCTCGCCGTGTTCGCGGCGCATTCCAGCCTCAGGCACACCGCCGGTCTCAGCGAGAACGTGGCGTTGTCACTGGCGTTGGCAGCGACGCTTCCGCTGGCCGCCGTTCGCATCGCACCGCTGTTCTCGCTCGTCGCGACGATCGCCGCGAGCAGCGTATTCATCGTTAGTGCCCGGCTGGCCTGGCCGGCCACGGCGATCTTCGCGTGGCTGATCTCCCTCGCGCTCAGCCCGCTGCTGCTGCGCAGATGGCAGGCGGCGGCCCTCCTGATCGCTGCGGAATCGGCGGTGATCGCGGCCGTCTTCGTCCCGGCCCGGATCAACGCGACACCCTGGGACGCGACGATCGCTGAGGGCGTCGTCGCGTTAGCCGCCTGGTGGATCGGTGAGAATCTACGCGCTCGCAAAGAGGTCACGGTCGAGCGCGCGCGTACGGCGCAACGGTTGCAGGCCCTCGCCGAGCAGGACGCGGTGGCGCGTGAACGTGCGCGTATCGCACGCGAGTTGCACGACGTGGTGGCTCATCACGTGTCCACGATCGCGGTACGCGCGGCGACGTTGCCGTACGAGGTCGGCGACATGCCGCCGCCGATTCGCACCGCACTGAACGAAATCGCAGAAGGGGCACGCGCCGCCCTGGTCGATCTACGAGCCGTGCTCGGGGTCCTGCGCAGCGGTGACGAGGCCCCTGAGGGTGCACCACAGCCCCGCCTCGCAGATCTGCCCAGGCTGATCGCACGCGTTCAATCCACGGGCACGCCAGTGGTGCTACGCATCGACGGCCAGGAGCGCCCGTTGTCCGACGGTGTGGAAGTGTGCGGCTACCGCATCGTCCAAGAGGCGTTGACGAACACGGTTAGACACGCGCCCGGCAGCAACGTGGATGTCGATGCGGAGTACCGCGCCGACGAACTGACGATCCGCGTGCGCGATAACGGACGCGGACGACCGTGCGCACCGGGAGACGGAACGGGATTCGGTCTCGTCGGGATGCGGGAGCGCGTGGCGATGCTCGGCGGCAGCCTGCGTGCGGGACCGCGTCCTAGCGGCGGCTTCGAAGTCGTCGCGAAGCTGCCGTGTCCTACACCGGCCGCGAACAGCGGCGAGGAGCGCCCCGCGTGACCGACCCGACGCGCATCCTCATCGTCGACGACCAGGCGGTCGTCCGGCTCGGCTTCTCCAGCCTGGTCGGCTCGCAACCCGACATGGTGGTGGTCGGCGCGGCCGGAGACGGACGTGAGGCGGTGCGCCTCGCCGAGGACCTGGCCGCGCGAAATCAGGGCCCGCACGTCGTCCTCATGGACATCCGCATGCCCGTGCTCGGCGGCATCGAGGCGACCGCGCAGCTCGGCAGGCTTCCCGAGCCGCCCTCCGTCATCGCGCTGACCACCTTCGACCTCGACGACTACGTCTTCGACGCGCTGCGCGCCGGGGCCAGCGGCTTCCTGCTCAAAGACGCCACGCCGGAGCAGATCCTCGAGGCGATCCGCGTCGTCGCCGCAGGTGACGGCCTGCTCGCTCCGGCGGTAACGCGCCGCCTCATCGCGCAGTTCGCGCGTCAGCCGAGGCTGACCGCTCCCGCGCGGCTCGACCGATTGACCGGCCGCGAACGCGAAGTGCTGCTGCTCGTCGCACGCGGCCTGTCCAACGCGGAGATCGCGACGCGCCTGTGCCTGGCCGAACAGACCGTGAAGAGCCATGTCGGCGCGTTGCTGTCGAAGCTGGGCCTTCGTGACCGCGTTCAGGCGGTCGTGCTCGCCTACGAGAGCGGACTGGTCACGCCCGGCGCCTCCGCCGATCAGCCGGCCTGACGTAGCGCCGGCGGCGAGGCACTACGGCGGCAGGCCGGTTCCCCCGAAAGTAGCGGTCGGCGGCCGGAAACCGGCTACTGGCGGCCGAGGCGATCGGCGCGGCGCGCGCCTAGCGTCGGCGGCATGATTGAAGTCAGGGAACTGAGCAAACGCTACGGCGGCAAGACCGCCGTCGATGCGCTGACCTTCACCGTCAAGCCGGGCGCGGTCACCGGCTTCCTCGGCCCCAACGGCGCCGGCAAATCCACCACGATGCGCATGATGCTCGGTCTCTCGCGGCCGGACTCCGGAACCGCGACCGTCAACGGGCGCCCCTTCACCGAACATCGCCGCGCCCTGCACGAAGCCGGTGCGCTGCTCGACGCACACGCCGCGCACCGCGGCCGCAGTTCCTACAACCACCTGCTGTGCCTCGCGCAGTCCAACCGCATTCCGCGCCGCAGGGTCGACCAAGTGCTCGAACTCGTCGGACTCGCCGGCGTCGCGGGGCGGCGCGTCGGCGCGTTCTCCCTCGGCATGGCGCAGCGCCTCGGGATCGCCGCCGCGCTGCTCGGCGATCCGCCAGTGCTGATCTGCGACGAACCGATCAACGGACTCGATCCCGAAGGCATCTTGTGGATGCGGACGCTGCTGCGCGGCCTCGCAGCCGAGGGCCGCACGGTTCTGGTTTCGAGCCACCTGATGAGCGAGATGGCGCTCACCGCGGACCACCTCGTGGTCATCGGCCGCGGCCGGCTGCTCGCCGACACCGGCGTCCGCGAATTCGTCGAGGGCGGCGCGCGTAGCAGTGTCCTGGTTCGCTCGTCGGACCAGGCGCGGCTCGCGGCGCTGCTGGAGCGCGCCGGGGCGGTGGTGCGTCCCGCCGAGCCGAGGCACGCAGCGGGAGAGGCGGAGGCGGGCGAGTCGGCGTCACCGCGCGGTGGACTCCTCGCGAGCGGCATCACCGCGGCCGAGATCGGCGAGCTGGCTGTGCGCCATGACATCGTGCCGCACGAGCTGGCCACGCAGCACGCGTCGCTGGAAGCCGCGTACATGGAGCTCACCAGGGACGCGGTCGACTACCGCGCCGAGAATGCCGACGTCCCCGGCACCAGCACCGGCACCGGCATCAGCAGCGGCGAATCAGCAACCGATGAAACGAAGCGAGTGCGCGCATGACGACGACTCAGTTCACCGCCCAGGCACCGGCCTCGGACGCCGCGCGACGATCGGCCGGGTCGGCGCTGTCCGACTTCGGCGCCGTCATGCTCGCCGAATGGACCAAGCTGCGCACGGTGCGCTCGACCTACTGGACCGCCGTGTTCGCCGCGCTCGCGGTCATCGGGATCGCCGCCGGGTCGTGCGCGCAGTGGGCCGACACGATCAGCCAGCACCGCGACCGGCTCTCCGACCTGGACCCGATCACCGCCAGCCTGACCGGCACCTACCTCGGCCAGCTCGCGGTCGGCACGCTCGGCGTCCTGGTCATCAGCGCCGAATACGGCAGCGGCATGATCTCGGCCACCCTCACCGCGATCCCGCAGCGGCGTACCGTACTCGCCGCCAAGGCCCTGACCTTCACCGCGGCGAACCTCGTCTTCGGCCAGCTGGTCGGCTTCGCGGCCTTCGGCCTCGGCCAGGCGATCCTCTCCACTCAGCACGCCGGAGTGTCGCTTTCCCATCCCGGCGCGCTGCGCGCCACGACCGGCGCGGGGCTCTACCTCGCCGCCGTCGGGCTGCTCGGCTTCGGCATCGGCGCCGCCGTCCGCCACACCGCGGGGGCCCTGGCCACGCTGTTCGGCCTGCTCTTCCTGCCCTCCGCGCTCGCCGATCTGCTGCCGCCGTCCAAGCACTACGTGATCGAATACATGCCCGCGAACTCCGGCAGCCAAGTCTTCACCGCGAACCCGCATCCTCCGGCGCTCGCGCCGTGGACCGGCTTCGCGGTCTTCTGCCTGTATGTGGTCGCGGGTCTGATCGCCGCGGTCATCCTCACCGAGCGGCGCGACGCTGTGCTCGGTTGACCGCTGTGCTCGGCTGACCGCGCGCGCAGCGGGGGGCGCCGGCACCGGGTTTTTGCCAACACCGGTGCCGGCGCCCCGCCGGATGTACCCGCCCGATCAGCCGTCAGAGCCGGCCGGAGTCGTGGTGACGGTGTAGCCCTCAGCCTTGTTCGCGGCGACCGCGAAGTCGTTGGTGAAGGTGGTGCCCAGGTTCACCGAGGAGGTGGCCGAGCCGATCAGCTCCTCCATCGCCAGCACCGTCTTCGGGCCGCCGGCCGGCATGATGCCGTCCGGCAGGAACTGGCCCTTGTCCTGGGTCAGGGCCGCGATGTAGTCGGCCTTGGTGACCAGGCTGTTCTGCACGTAGGACTGGGGGAGCTTGTCGGCGATGTCCGCCGCCGAGTGCGTGTTGATCCAGTGCATCGTGTCCACCAGCGCGTCCACGACCTTCTGCACGGTCGCCTTGTTCGAGTTGACCCAGTCGGTGCGGGCCAGCACGCCCGCGGCCGGCCAGGCGCCGCCGAGGGCCTGGGTCGCGCCGGCCGTGGTGGCCAGGTCGATGGCCGAGTAGGCCAGGCCCTTCTGCTGTAGCGCGGTGACCGTCGGCTGGGTGGTCATGACGCACTGCGCGGAACCGCTCTTGATCGCTGCGATGGCGGTCGAGCCGGCGCCGACTGCGAGCCGGTGGATCTGGGAGGTCTTGATGCCCTTCTGCGCGGCCAGGAACTTGGTCAGCGAGTCGGTGCCCGAACCGAGGTCGGTGACGCCGAGGGTCTTGCCGGCGAAGTCCGCAGCCGAGTGCACGCCGCTGTTCGTACCGCACATCTCACGCTCGCCCGGCGCGCCGGACAGCTGCACGATGTCCTCGACCGCCTTGCCCTTGACCTGGAAGTCGATGGTGTGCACGTACCAGGCCCCGGCCATGTCGACCTGCCCGGAGGCCACCGCGTCCTCGGCGCCGACTCCGCCGTCGACTTCCGTGCTCAGCTGCATGTTGACGCCGTACTTCTTGTAGTAGCCGAGCTGCTGGGCCAGTTCATACGGCAGGTAGATCTGCTTGTCGATGCCACCGACCATGAGTGTGACGGTCGGCGTGCTGGCGCCGCCCGAGCCTGCGCTCTGGCTGTTGCCGCTGTTGCTGCTGCCGCACGCCGCGGCCGCGCCGAGGGCGAGTGTGCCCGCCAGCGACAGTGCGAGAGTCCGCTTGATCATGACTCGTCGGTCCTTTCGTCATTGAGGGAGTGAGCCTGTTGCGGGTGTGGAGGTGGAGCGGTGTTGCATGGCGGAGGCCAGGCGAGGGCCTGAGCTCCGCCGCGGCGTGCGGTGCCTAGATGGCCACCGCCTCCGAGGGGGACGGCGGGCGCCAGGAGAGCAGCCGGCGCTCGACGAAGGTGAGGACGAACTCCGCGATCAGCGTGATCACCGAGATCACCAGCATCCCGGCGAACACCCCGTCGGGATCGAGGTTGCCCTGGGCGGTCTTGATGACCAGGCCGACGCCGTGTTCGGCGCCGAGCACCTCGCCGACCAGCGCTCCGACGATCGCGAAGCCGAAGGCGGTGTGCAGGCTGGCGATGATCCAGGTGAGCGCGGAGGGCAGGGTCACGTGCCGGATCACTTGGAGCTGCGAGGCCCCGAGCACCTTGACGTTCGCCAGGATGTTGCGGTCCACCTCGCGCACGCCCTGGAAGGCGTTGAAGAACACCACGAAGAAGACCAGCACCGCGGAGAGCAGCACCTTCGGGGTGATCCCGATGCCGAACGCGACCACGAAGATCGCGCCGAGCACGATCCGGGGAATCGCGTTGACGATCTTGATGTACGGGCCGAGCACCTCGGAAAGGAAGCGGTTCTGGCCGAGCGCGAGTCCCAGCACGATGCCCGCCGCGGCGCCGAGGCCGAAGCCGAAGACGGCCTCCTTGAGCGTGGTGAAGATGTCGGTCCAGAACGAGCCGAACTCGGTGCCGTGCTCGAACAGGTCGAGCGTGCGCTTCCAGATGCCGGAGGGCTGGCCGTAGAAGAACGGGTCGACGATCTTGAGCGAGGTGAACAGCTGCCAGCCGCCGATCACGAACACCGCGAAGGCCAGGCGGGCGGCCCACAGCAGGTACAGGCGCCTGCGCCGGGCTTTGCGGCCCGCTTCGGTGGCGCTGCGGTTCGCGTCGGAGGCCGAGCGCGCCGGGTTGGGGCTCACCGGCTCGGTTGCGGCGGACGTGATGCTCATGCGTTGACTCCCGCGGTGCGTGCGTAGGCGCGCTCGACCTCTTCGCGCAGCGATGCCCAGATCTGGTGCTGGATCTCGAGGAAGCGCGGCTCGTAGCGAATTTCCTGTACCGGGCCGCGCGGACGCGGCAGGTCCACGTCGTAGACCGCCTTGACGGAACCGGGACCCGAGGTCATCACGACCACGCGGTCAGCCAGCGCGACCGCCTCGTCCAGGTCGTGCGTGATGAAGAGGACCGAAGGACGAAGCTGCTCCCACAGGCCCAGCAGCTCGGTCTGCATGATCGCCTTCGTCTGCACGTCCAGCGCGCCGAAGGGTTCGTCCATGAGCAGGATCTGCGGCTCGTTGATCAGCGCCGCGGCCATGCCCACGCGCTTGCGCATGCCGCCGGAGAGCTGGTGCGGGTGGTGGTCCTCGAAGCCGGCCAGGCCGACCCGGCGCAGCCAGTCGCGGGCCAGCTCGCGGGCTTCCCGCTTGCCGAGGCCGCGGAACACCGGCCCCATCTCGACGTTGCCGACCACCGTCTTCCACGGCAGCAGCGCGTCCTGCTGGAACATGAAGCTGATGCCCTCGGTGATCCCGGTCACCTCATGTCCGCCGACCTTCACCGAGCCCTCGCTCGGCTTGTCGAGTCCCGAGACCATGCTCAGCGTGGTGGACTTGCCGCAGCCGGTCGGCCCGACCACGGCGCAGAACTGGCCGGGCTCCACGGTGAAGGTCACGTCGCGCAGCGCGGTGAACGCCTCTCCCTTCGGAGTGAGGAACCGTTTGGTCAGTCCCGTCACCTCGATCCGGGAGGCGTCCGAGTCGAACGCCCCGGCGGCCGGTCTGTTCGCGAGTTGATTGCGTGAAGCCATCTGTCCGTTCCCTCTGCGGTGCGTGCTGACTGCGTGTTACAGCCGGGTGGATTGGCGATGACGCTAGAGGCCGCGCCAGGTTACGTCGCCGTTTCGCGCACATCCCGCGTTAGTCGCATTAAGCGGGGTTTTGCGCGTTGTGCTCACGGAGAAGTCGCTGATCAACGGGGCGTGCGCGTAACAAGACCATCACGTTTGGGCCTGTCGGTCCGGGGCTCTTGTCGCGCCGTGCGGTTCTCGTCACAATCGGGCAAATGCGGCGTTCGCGAATGCGCAGGCTCTCCACCCAGATCCTCGTCAGCCAGATCGTGATCCTGGTGGCGGTGGTTCTGGTGGGCTTCGTGCTGTTCGCCTACCAGCAGCGCGGGCAGCTCGATGAGCAATACGAGCAGCGGGCCGCGGACATCGCGGCCACCGTGGCCGGAATCCCCGAGGTCGGCTCCTGCCTGGAGACCGAGGGCGGGGCCTGCGGGGACAGCATCCAGCAGATCGCCACGCGGGTGCAGACCGAGACCGGGGCGTCGTACGTCGTGGTCATCGACATGAACCGGGTCCGCCACTCGCACCCGAACCCGGCGCTGATCGGGCAGCAGGTCGAAGAGCCGATAGCGACGGTCGACGGCAAGATCCACGTGCGCATGGATCCGGGCTCGCTGGGCCGGTCGGCCAACGGCAGGGCGCCGCTGTACGGACCGGACGGCGTGATGGTCGGCGAGGTCTCCGCGGGCATCACGGAAACCTCGATCACCAGCGAGCTGGCGCAGGAACTGCCCGGCGAGGCGCTGTGGGTCGCCGCCGCGCTCGCGGCCGCCGCGTTCGCCTCGTGGCTGCTCGCGGCGCGGCTCAAGCGCCGCACCTTCGGGCTTGAGCTTGACGAGATCACGACCCTGCTGCAGGAGCGCGAGGCCACGCTGCACGGCATCCGCGAAGGCGTGATCGCGTTCGACCCGGCCGGCCGCGTCACCATGATCAACGACGAGGCGCGCCGGCTGCTCGGTCTGGGCACCGCCGGGATCGGCGGCCGGCTGGAGGACCTGGTCCCGGAGGGCCGGCTGCGCGACGTGCTCTCCGGCGAGATCGCCGGCCAGGACCAGGTGGTGCTCACCGACGACTACTGCCTCACCGTCAACCGGATGCCGGTCACGCTGGCCGGCCGGTCGCACGGCGCGGTGGTCACGCTGCGGGACCGCACCGAGCTGTCCGGGCTGCTGCGCGAGCTCGACAGCGTCAGGGGCCTGACGGACGCGCTGCGGGCGCAGCAGCACGAGTTCTCCAACCACATGCACACCGTCGCCGGCCTGCTCGAACTGGGCGAGTCCGCCGAGGCGCTGCACTACCTGACCGACCTGGGCGGCGCCGAGGCCGAGTTCGCCGAGTCGGTGCGCTCGCGCATCGCCTCCCCGCTCATCGTGGGGCTGATCCTCGGCAAGGCCGCGGTCGCCAGCGAGCGCGGCGTGGTTCTCGCGCTCAGCGACGACACGCTGCTGAGCGAGGCCCCGGAGAAGGCGCAGGCGCTCACCACGATCCTCGGCAACCTGATCGACAACGCCTTCGAAGCGCTCGGCGGCACCGGCGCCGCGGGCGGCTGCCAGGTGCCGGGCGGTTTCGGCCGGGTCGAGGTCACGATCGTCGAGGACGGCAGCGAGATCACGGTGCGGGTCGCCGACGACGGCCCGGGCATCCCGCCGGGCGCGGCGGACTCGATCTTCGTGGACGGGTACACCACCAAGCCGGAATCCGGCTCCCGCCGCCGCGGCCTCGGCCTGGCCCTGGTCCACCGGCTTGTCCAGCGTCTCGGCGGGCAGATCACCGTCTCCGAAGGGCCGGGCGCCGTGTTCACGGTCCGGCTGCCCAAGCACGCGCGCGACGTCGTACCGGCCTTGGCGAAGGCGGCCACCGGATGAATACCGACTCCGTGGGCCTCGACTCCGCGAGCGCCGATCCGATGCGACCGGCGCCGATCCGCACGCTGATCGTCGACGACGACTACCGGGTCGCGAAGATCCACGCGGCCTACGTGGCCAGAACCGAGGGCTTTGAGACAGTCGGCCTCGCGCACTCGGCCAGGGAGGCACTCGCGGCGGTGGACGCGCTGCACCCGGACCTGGTCCTCATGGACGTCTACCTCCCCGACGGCGACGGCCTCGGCGTGGTGCGCAAGCTGATGGAACGCGATGAGCACCCCGACTGCGTGGTCATCACCGCGGCGCGCGACGTGAACACCGTGCGCACCGCGATGCAGCTGGGCGCGGTTCACTACCTGGTCAAACCGTTCGGATTCAACACGCTGAACGACAAGCTCAGCGCGTACCGCAGCATGCGATTGCGGATGGAGGCGCTCAAGGACCAGGCCGACCAGTCCGACGTGGACGCGCTCTTCGGCCTGCTGCGCGGCCCCGCCACGCTGCCCTCGAACCCGGTGAAGGGCCATTCCGCGCCGACGCTGGAGCTGATCCGTGACGCGGTGCGCTCGGCTCCGGCCCCGGTCTCGGCGGCCGAAGTCGCCGAGCAGGTCGGGGTGAGCCGGGCGACCGCGCAGCGGTATCTCAGCTATCTGGCTCAGCACGGCCTCGTGCGGCTCCAGCTGCGCTACGGCGTAACCGGTCGGCCTGAACACCTCTACACGGCGGCCGGCGCCGGGCAGTGATCGCGGGCCGCGGGTCAGTGTCAGTGCACTCGTACGTGCCCTGACCCGCTCGTGATCAGCATTTGGCTCAGCAGAGCCGCACCCTGGCAGCTCGGACCCGTCGCGTCCACCTCGTCCAGCTTGATCGTCAGGTCGAACTGGCCGCTGATGCCCTGGTAGGCGCCGGTGCCCGAGCCCGCCACGATCGGCGCCGCGTGGGACGCGGACACGCTGCCCGAGCAGGTGCCCGTATTCGTCGGGAACTGCGTGCGCATCACCGCGACGAAGGCCTGGTCGAGCGCCGCGATGTCGAGCCGGAACGAGCCGTGGGCCAGGTCCAGCCGCAACTGGCTGTTGTGCTCGGGGTTGGCCGAGCCGTCCGGGTTCACGCTCACCGCCTTGCCGTAGTCGCCGATCGCCCCGGTGAGGATCACGCCGGAATCCGGCCCGTCGTCGTCGGTGTAGTCCACCAGGTGCACGCTGTCGCCGCCGCGGTAGATCGCGGCGGCCTGCGCCACGGTGTCCGCAGCGTTCTGATTGCCTGCCGCGTTCGGGGCTTTCGCCGCGCCCGGGGCGCTCGTAGCGCAGCCGCTCACCACCAGGGCGCCAATCGCCGCGGCCAGGATTCCCACGGACAGCACAAGGTCGGCGCCGGGTCCCCGTCGTCGTCTGGGCATCGCCAAGTCCTCTCTTCGGGCGTGATCCCCACCCTGCTCGCGCCGGGACCGGTGAGCATCGGGGATAGCCCGGGTAAGACCCTGATCGATCCCTGAGTCCGGCCCGGCAGGCGAGGCTCGGAGATAATCAGGGCCATGACGCAAGACGGGACCGCCGCGTACGAGGGTCTCAGCGATCTGCCGCCGCTCGTGCAGGCCGCCGTGCAGCGGGCCCGCGCCGCCGGCTTCGCCTACAGCTGCCTGCCTGCTCAGGGCGAACTGCTGCGCGTGCTCGCCGCAGGAATCGGCGCCGGCGTCATCGGCGAGACCGGCACCGGCTACGGCGTGGGGCTGGCCTGGCTGGCGACCGGCGCACACCCGCAGGCCCGGCTGTTCAGCGTCGAGCGCGAGCCGGAGCGCGCCGAGGCGTCCGCGCGGTTGTTCAGCGCTCGGCCGAACGTCAGGGTTCGATCCGGGGACTGGAGCGAACTGCACGCCTTCGCGCCCTTCGACCTGCTCGTCCTCGACGGCGGCGGCCAGGGCGAGGGCAAGGAGCCGCCGCTGGGTCCGGAGACCTGGCTGCGCCCCGGCGGCGTGCTGGTCATCGACGACCTCTCGCCGCTGACCGGTTGGCCGCCCCGCTTTGAAGGCCGCGTCGACACGGCGCGGCAGTACTGGCTCGATCATCCGCGGCTGCGCGCGACGCAGATCAACGTCGCTCCCGGCCACGCGACACTGCTCGCCACCTACATCGGCGAGTAGGCCAGGCAGCCACGCCCGATCCCGTTTCCGGGAACAGGGAACCGGCCGGCGGCGCGCGGGTTTCGGGCTGGCCCGCGGCGCCACCGACCGGTTCGATCCGGCCCGGCCGCCGCCGTGAGCTTGACGCGGCCGGGCTATGAAGTGAGGCTCCTTAGTTGTTCGCGCACACCGTGCCGTTGATGAAGAACGCGGTGGGTGCCGGGTCCAGCCCGGTGTCCGTGCCGTTGAAGCCGAGGCTCACCGTGCCGCCGCTTGCCGCGATGGTGCTGTTCCAGGACGCGGCGGTGACCGTCACGTTCTGGCCGGACTGGGTCCACGTGCCGTTCCAGCCGGACTGCACCGCCTCGCCGGTGGCCGGCCAGGCGAAGGTCAGCGTCCAGTTGTTGATGGCGCTGGTTCCCTTGTTGGTCAGCGTGATGCTCCCGCCGAACCCGCCGGGCCAGCTGCTGCTGATCGCGTAGTGGACCGCGCAGGTGCTGTTGGCCGGCGGTGGGACGGTGAAGGTGACCGGGGGAGAGGGCAGCGACGGGTTGCCGTGTGTGTCGACCGCGACGACGTTGTACGTGTAGCTCGCCCCGATCGTCAGGCCGCTGAGATTGAGGGTGGTGCCGGTCGGGCTGGCGACCAGGGTGCTGCCGCCGCCGCTGCCGAGCTGGTAGACCTGGTAGTTCGCGACCGGGTACGTGCCCGCCGCCGAGGCGGTCCAGCTCAGCGTTCCGGTGCCGGTGTTGTTGCCGGAGGTGCTGGAGGACAGGTTCGACACGGTCGGCTGTCCGGGAGCGCCGGGCGCGGTCGCGCCGGTTCCGCCGCTGCCGGGAATCTGGATCACGGTCAGCGAGTACGGGGCCACGGTCACCGACGAGGCAGAGCTCTGCGTCGTGCTGCTGATCGAGCTGCCGCCGTTGGCGTAGGTGTAGAGAGTCGGGCTGCCCGAGGGGGTGAAGCCGTTCAGCGCCAGGTTCGCGGTGTAGGAGTTCGACGGGTCCTCGTTCTCGATCAGGACGCTGAGACTACCTCCCGCGCGGCGCACCGCGTGCACCTTGACCAGTGCGTTTCCGGAGGCGGTGTTCACCATCGTGTCGCCCGGCGCGCCGAGCTTGGTGAGCAGCTCGATCGCGTAGTAGGGCGCGAAGGGCGTTTCGACGGCCGGCTCGGTCACGCCGCTGTTGTTGGCCCCGTTGGAGAAGATCCCGTAGTCGCCGTAGTCCTGCACGCCGGCGACCACGGCCGGGGTGTTCGTCCCCGGGCCGTTGTGCTCGTCCCACCAGTCGACGTTGACCACGCCGTTCTCCAGCCAGCTCATGTACATGTCGGCGCCGAACAGCGCGGCCGGCTGGGTGTCGGTGTCAATGGTCGAGTTCGTCTCGGTGACCAGGATCGGCACGTTCGCCGGGTTCACGCCGGCGTACTGCTGGATCTCCGAGTGCAGGGTCGAGACGATGCCGGAGATGTCGGTCGGGTCGGTCAGCATCCCGGCCGCGTTCGAGCCGCCGGGGTAGTAGTGCACGATGACGCAGTCGGTCTTCGAGCCCAGCGCCTTGAGCACGGTCTGGTTCCAGGACTGCGGGCTTGTGGTCGGGTTCGTGACGTTGTCCGGCCAGAAGCCGGGCGTGGTCAGGATCGCGCACACGTGGATGTTCGAGCTGACGGCCTTCATCGCGGAGATATAGCTGAGCACGCCGGTGGCGTAGGTGCTCGGGCCGCAGTTGTAGGTCTGGTTCGGCTCGCTGCCGATGGTCACCGGGCCGCCGGAGGCCGAGGTGGTGCAGTGGCTGTCGGCCTCCCAGTTCGCGCCGTAGGTGCCGTTGCCGTAGACCTCGTTGCCGACCTCCCAGTACTGGATGTTGTAGTGGTTGGTCACGTTCGCGTTCTGCACCCACGCCGCCGCGAGCGCCGGGGTTCCGGTGCCGTAGTTCACGGTGATGATCGGGCTGGTGCCGGCGGCCTGCGCAGTGCTCATGAAGTTGCTGAAGGCGGTGTTCGGCGCGTCGTAGCCGCCCTGTGCGACGTTCGTCTGCCAGTTGTAGATGTCAGAGTACGAACCGCCGGGGTACCGCAGCGCGTTGATCCCGGCGGCCTTGAGCAGGCCGGGGATCGGGGCGTCGTTCATGTAACTGTCGTACACGGCGGTGTTCAGGCCGATCGCCCCGGACGGGATCGTGCCGAGACCGGCGGTGGCGTTGACCGTCACCGCGACGGCGGTCGCCGCCTGGGCCGGGGGAGCGGTGACGCCGGCCAGAGCGGTCGCGCCGAGGATCGCTGCGCCGATCCACGACACCGCCTTCCTGGACCGCGCCGTGCTCGTCGAGAGCGGGGCCGTCCGAACCGTGGTTGTCCGAGGTTTCCGTGCTGCCATAGCCCGACTCCTTGCCGGCCGGTGGGATTCGCGCCTCGGGCGGAAGGCGCGCACGCCCCCGGGTTACGGGCAATTCGGGGGCTTGTCCACTCGCCCGGCCGAGCTCGAGAACCGCTCCCCATCAACGCGCTGTCGAATGCCGTCGAACAGGCAGTTCCAGGGTCATTTCGGATACAGGCGTTCATACGTCCGTTGTCATGGCGCTCGTGAAAGTAGGTGATGGCCCGGAGTGGGGAGCGCTCTCTGGCAGAGTCCTAAATGGCCGGTACGGCAACTGGACAGAACGTGCCGATTCTGGGCAATGCAGGCATGAGATTCCCTTGACGGATGCCGTGAATCGCGCGATGCTACCTCAGAATTGGAGAGCGCTCTCCAAGTGCTCTTTCCAAGCGCTCTCTCCAAACTGCTCCGCCGCCATCATCCGCCCTGAGGAGTCGGCATGGCACACGGCGCCGCGGCGCATCGAAGTCACCTTCCCCATCCACTCAGAGTTCTGACAGCGATCGTCACCGCGATCGGTCTGGCGGCGTACGCGCTCGTCGCCGGCGGACCGGCCGCCCACGCCGCGCCTGCACTGCTCTCGCAGGGCAAGGCGGCGACGGCCTCGTCCAGCGACGCAGGCAACGCCGCAGCGTTCGCGGTCGACGGGAACACCGGCACCCGCTGGGAGAGCGCCTGGTCCGATCCGCAGTGGTTACAGGTCGACCTGGGCGCGGCCGCAACCATCAGTCAGGTCGTGCTCCAGTGGGAGACCGCCTCGGCGAAGGCATATCAGATTCAGACCTCTGCCGACGGCGCCGCCTGGACGAGCATCTACTCCACGACTACCGGTCCCGGCGGTACTGAGACATTGAACGTCACCGGCACCGGCCGCTACGTGCGCATGTACGGCACACAGCGCAACACCGGCTACGGATACTCGCTCTGGGAGTTCCAGGTCTACGGAACCACATCCGGCGGTGGCGGCGGCGGATCAGGGTCCTGTGGAACCACGAACGTCGCACTCAACCAGCCGGCCTCCGCCTCCACCACGGAGAACGCGGGCACTCCCGCCGCTGCCGCATTCGACGGGAACGCCGGCACGCGCTGGTCGAGCGCGTTCGCCGATCCGCAGTGGCTGCAAGTGGATCTCGGCTCCAGCCAGGGCATCTGCCAGGTGGCGTTGCAGTGGGAGGCCGCGTACGCGACCGCGTTCCAGATTCAGGTGTCAGCGGACGGCACGACGTGGAACTCGATCTACGCCACGACCACCGGCGCCGGCGGGACGCAAACGCTGGACGTCACCGGCACCGGCCGGTACGTGCGCATGTACGGCACGACCCGCGCGACCGGCTACGGCTACTCGCTTTGGGAGTTCCAGGTATTCAGCTCGGGCAGCGGCGGCGGGGGAGGAGGGACCGGGGGCGCAGGTGCGTGCTCTGATCCGGTGATCTCCAACTTCCAGCCGGTCAAGGCGTCCTCGTACAACGGCGGCAACGCTCCTGCGGCCGCGCTCGACGGCCGCACCACCACCCGCTGGGAAAGCCAGTACAGCGACCCGCAGTGGCTGTCCGTCGACCTCGGCGGCCCGGCGACGGTCACCTGCGTCGTGCTGAATTGGGAGACCGCATACGCGTCCGCATACAGCATCGACCTCTCCAACGACGGTACGACCTGGAACACCATCTACTCGACCACCACAGGTAAGGGCGGCATCGAGACGCTGAACGTCTCCGGCGCCGGCCGCTACGTCCGGATCAACGGCACCGCCCGCGCGACAGGGTACGGATACTCCCTCTGGGAGTTCGACGTCCACGGGACCGTCAACACCTCCGGCTCCACTCCCACCATCCTCTCCCCGCCGACCAAGGCCCCGGCCGCCACCGGCCAGTTCGCCCTCAGCGCCCCGGCCGACGCGGCCATGGTCACCGGTACCCGCCGGCCCACCTTCAGCTGGGCCGCGGTCTCCGGCGCCGCGCACTATCAGGTCTGGATCAATATCAGCCGCACCGACTACGACTGGACCGCCTCCGGCAACCTGCTCGACTTCTACACCAAGGTCGCCGAGCCGACCGGCACCAGCTACGCCCCGGCCTGGGACCTGCCGGACCGCTGGACGTATAAGTGGTTCGTGGTCGCGGTGTCCGGCTCGGGCGCGACCACGACCTCGAACATCCGCACGTTCAGCGTCTACCTGCCGACCGTGAGCACGGTCGCCGACGGCGTCCCGGTCATCGACGGGATGCGCGACCTGAACAAGGACGGCGTCATCGAACCCTACGAGGACTGGCACAATCCGGTCTCTGCGCGCGTCAACGATCTGCTGAGCCGGATGACGTTGCAGGAGAAGGCCTATCAGATGTTCTACAACAACCAGGTCTATCCGCAGTCCGGTTGGATCTTCGGCCCGGCGCAGCCCGCCGACCTGAACAACTACCTGCTGGCCTCCTGCGGCACCCGGCTCGGCGTCCCGCCGATCGCGGCCGGCGACACCATCATGGGTTATCAGACCACGTACCCGGCGCAGAGCGCGCTCGCCGCCGGGCGCGACTATCCGCTGGACTACAAGCTCGGCGACATGCAGCGCGAGGAGGAGGTCCAGGCCGGGGCGCGCGGCGTGCTCGGGCCGCTGGCCGAACTCGGCACCAAGGTGCTCTATCCCCGGATCCAGGAAGGCAACGGCGAGAACGCCGACGTGGCCGCGGCGCAAGTCCGCGCGCTGGTCGCCGGGTTGCAGGGTGGCCCGGAGCTCAACGACCAATCGGTGCTGGTGACCGTCAAGCACTGGCCGGGCGAGGGCGCGGGCGGCGAATCAGGGATCACCTACGACGCCACCACGATCAAGTACACGATGATCCCGTGGCAGGCCGCGATCGACGCCAACGCCGGCAGCGTCATGACCGGTTACGCCGGCGCGACCTACCTAGACCCGAGCGGCGCGGGCGCGGGCAACAGCGCGCCGATCATCGACTACCTGCGGCAGAACATGGGCTACACCGGGCTGATCACCACGGACTGGCTGCCCTCCGGCGGGTGGGTCAGCGCGGCGCAGTCCGGGGCCGACGTGTTGGGTGGCGCGGACCCCGGCGCCACCGGCTTCTCGATCGACGGCTTCGCCGCCAGCGTCCCGCTGAGCCGGATCGACGACTCGGTGACCCGGATCCTCACCGTGAAGTTCAAGCTCGGCCTGTTCGAGAACCCCTACGGCGACCCGGTCAACGCGCCGTTCCGCTTCCATCAGCCCTCGTATGTCGCGCTGGCCGACCAGGCTTCGCGCGAGTCGATGACGTTGCTCAAGAACGACGGCGTGCTGCCGGTGAAGCTGAACGCCGGGGACAGCGTCGTGGTGAGCGGCGCGCGGGCCGCGGACGGCCCGGCCTGCTGCCTGTGGACCAGCTACTTCCACTCCGCGTACGGCTCGCTCGACTTCCTCGACGCGATCAAGGCCCGGGCGGCGCAGGCCGGAGTGAACGTCTACCAGGACACCTCGCCGACCACGCCGAAACTCGCGATCGTCGCGGTCGGTGAGGCCTCTTACACGCACGCCACCAACTGGGTGAAGGAACAGCCCTATCTGCCGCCGGATCAGCTCTCGATCATCCAGAGCTTCAAGAACCAGGGCATCCCGGTGGTCGTGTTGCTGGTGCTGCCGCGCCCCTACGTCATCTCCGACTGGAACGGCCTGGCCGACGCCGTCGTGGTGACCTACCGCGGCGGCGAGGAGATGGGCCCGGCCGCGGCGAGCCTGCTGTTCGGCGACTACCTGCCGGCCGGCAAGCTGCCCTGGCAGCTGCCGGCCGGCATGGACCAGATCCTCGCCCCCGGCGGCACCGACATCCTCGCCGACGCCGTCGAGAACTGGGACCTGCCCTACGATCTGGGCGCTACCGACGCCCAGCGGACTGATATCAGGGCACACATCTCAGCCGGGCAGACCGTGCCCACCACCTATGGAAGCCCGCTGTATCCCTACGGCGCGGGCTTACAGGGTTGGTGAGGTGACCAGGGCTAACTGAAGATTCCTTGGCCGGGAGCCAGGATCCCGTGCGGGTCGTACCGATGCT
Source organism: Actinocrinis sp. (assembly GCF_035650855.1). Classification (GTDB taxonomy): domain Bacteria; phylum Actinomycetota; class Actinomycetes; order Streptomycetales; family Catenulisporaceae; genus Actinocrinis. Next base: position 27,973 of record NZ_DASRGV010000369.1, read on the forward strand.
TGGCCGCGCTGAAGAACTGCCACGCGTCGCCGTACTGGATGCGCCAGTCGTGGCTGGTCATCGGTATCGACCCGACCGGGTACTGGGTGCCGCCGAGTGCCTGCGCCGCCAGGTACAGCGCGCGGTTGCCTTCGAGCATCGTCGCCGTCGGCAGCGCGTCGGTGTCCGGGGCGGCGGTCCGCAGCACTGCGAACAGGAACGTCAGTTCACTGTCAGGGGTGCGCAGCAGCGGCGCGTGCAGCTTGCAGGTCGGTACCGGATAGAGCAGCACGACGCCGCTGGCCCCGATGTCAGCGAGCGTGAGCTTGTCCATGACCGCGGTGACATACGCGTCGGTCGCGGCGTCGGGCAGGAAGATGTTCAGCCAAGGGTGCGGATCGAACCACTCGCCGGTGGACTTGAGGAAGGCGACGGCGGGCGCGAGGTCGTCGACGAAGTCCGGGTAGCTGAAATCCTGGATCTGCGCCGTGCCCTCGTATCCGAGGTCGCCGATCAGCGCGTGGTCGTTCGGCGGCGTGCCGTCGTAGTACGCCGTCCCTTCGAGCACGAACTGCCAGCCGCCGCCGGTCACCGCGTTGGCCGCCCCTTCCAGCCAGTTGAACCTGCCGTCGCGCACGACCTTGCGCTGCGCCGCCGCGAGCGCGGACACGGAGGGGAACGTGAGGGTGTACTGCCTGGCCGATGTCGGCGCCGGGATCAGCGGCAGGGTCGCGCGCGTGATCACGCCGACCTGGCCGAGCCCGGCCAGCGCCGCGTGGAACAGATCGGCGCGGCGCGAGGGCGAGGCGAGGACCACCTCGCCGGTCCCGGTGACGACTTCGAGCTCGACGACGTTGTCGACCTGCGCGCCGAAGTGCTGCGTCGTGCCACCCAGGCCGCCGGCCGAGAGCGTGCCGCCGATCGACAGTTCGATGTAGTCGGTGAACACCGGCGGGGTCAGGCCGTGCGCCAGGCTCGCCGTCAGCAGCGCGCTCCACAGCGCTCCCGCGCCTACCGTCGCCGTGCGCGCGGCGGGATCCACCGTGATCGAACTGAGCGGGCTCATGTCGATCACCAGACCGCCGGAGACCTGCGCCTGGCCGAAGGTCTGGTGCCCCTGGCCGCGCGGCGCCACCGCGATCCGCCTTGGACCGCAGAACTCGATCATCGCCGCGATGTCGCGCACCGATCCGGGCTCGAGCACCGCGCCGGGCACCCGGTGCACGATGTGCCCGAAGTCGTCCTCGAACGGCGCCAGATCGGCGGAATCGAGCAGCAGCCGGCCGTCCAGATGCGGCACGTGGTCGAAACCGCCGCCGGACGAACTCGCCGCGTCCGACGCCCACGCCCTCGTGGCGTTGTCGAAGCCTGTCACCAGCACACCCGCCCCCACCGTCGCGCCGCCCAGCGCCCGCACGAAGCCCCGGCGACTCAAACCCGCACCCGCGTCCATCCGAGCTCTCCTTTTCCCATCAGGCAGCCTTCTGATAGTGAATACCAGACGGCGACACGCGACGAGGGGGCGGCGTCAATCAACGAAGGGATTGCGATGGCTGTCCAGAGACTTGCCGCACCGGCCCAGCGGGACCTCCTGTGGCTCGACCGGGAAACGGCGCAGGCCAACGCCTACGACGAGATCGGCTCCCGCTACGACGAGGCCTTCCCGCACAAGGAGGGCCAGCTGGCCTGCGCCGAGCGGCTGCTGGAGCGGCTGCGGCCCGGCGCCCGGGTGCTGGACGCCGGGGCCGGCACCGGTTTGCCGACGGCGCGTCAGCTCATCGCCGCCGGCTGCGAGGTCACCTGCCTCGACCTGGCCCCCGGGATGCTGGAGCTGGCGCAGCGCAACGCGCCCGGCGCGAAGTTCGTCCTCGGCGACCTGCTCGACCTGCCCGACGAGCCCGGCCAATACGAGGCCGTAGTCGCTTTCTTCTCGCTGCTGCACCTGCCGCGCGCCCGGGTGCGCACCGCGATGAAGCTGATCGGACGCATCCTCGTCCCCGGCGGGTACTTCGCGCTGGCCATGGTTGAAGCAGACGTCGATGATGTGCCGATCCCGTTCCTGGGCAGCCGGATCCGGGTCACCGGCTTCCTGCGCGACGATCTTCGGGCCCTGCTGCGCGAGACGGGATTCGAGATAGCGCACGAGGAGGTGGTCTCCTACGCCCCGGAGACCTCCACCGCGCAGCCGGAGATCCAGCTGTTCCTGCTGTGCCGGCAGACCGCCGATCCGGAGCACTGGGGCTAGTCTTACCCTCCGCAGGGCTTGAGCCAGGCGACCTGGGGGAAGTGGACGGATGGACCTGCGCGACCAGTTGTGGTTCCTCAACGAGGCCACGACGCAGATCGGCGCGAGCCTGGACACGGTCGACATCGCGGAGAGCCTCGCCGGGGCGATGGTGCCGCGGCTCGCGGACTTCGCCTCGGTGCACCTGCTCGACGCCCTTATCGTCGACGGCGCCCCCGCGCCGCCCGCGCCCCGCGCCACCGCGGCCAGCCCGCTGCGTCGAGTCGCGGTCGCGCACGACGAGCCGCCGGCCTTCTGGCGCGATGTCGTGCCCGAAGGCGCCGTGCACCTGATGTACCCGGCCGGGCCGGGCTACGAGGCTATGGCGACCGGCGAGCCGGTAGGCCTCGACCGCATCGACGACATCCACGCGGTCGCCATGTCCCGCACCCACCACACCGGCGACCTGCGGCCGCTGCTCGCGGAACGCGCGTACCTCGCGGTACCGCTGCTCGTGCGCGGGCGGGTGCTCGGCTGCGTCACGCTCACGCGCCGGCCGAACCGCCCGGCGTTCGACGACGTCGACGTGCTGACGGTCTGTCAGCTCGCCGCGCAAGGCGCCCTCGGCATCGACAACGCGCGGCTGTACCGGGCGCAGCGGGCCGCCACCGCCGAACTCCAGCGCGACGTGCTGCCCGCCACCCCGCCGACCGTGGCCGGCGTCGAGTTCGCGCACCGCTACCTGCCCGGCAACCCCTCGGTCGAGGTCGGCGGCGACTGGTACGACACCATCGCGCTGCCCGGCAGCCGAACGGCCATCGTGATCGGCGACGTGATGGGCCACGGCGCGCGGTCCGCGGCGATGATGGGGCACCTGCGCACCGCGGTGCAGACCCTGGCCGCGCTCGACCTGCCGCCCGATCAGATCCTGCGCCAGCTCGACAACCTGGCCCAGCGCTTGGGCGACGACCACCTGGCCACCTGCCTCTACGCGGTTTACGACCCGATCGCGCGCTGCTGCGTCCTGGCCAACGCCGGGCACCTGCCGCCGCTGCTGGTGCGCCGCGACGGCCGGGTCGAGCGGGTCGAGGTGCCCACCGGCGCCCCGATCGGCGTCGGCGGCGTCGCGTTCGACACCGTGGAGATCACCATCCGCGACGGCGACACCCTCCTGCTCTACACCGACGGCCTGGTCGAGGAGCGCGGCCAGGACCTTGAGGAGCGCATCCGCGCGCTCGGCGAACGGCTGCGCGCGCTCGACGCCCCGGCGCTGAGCCCGGACGCCCTATGCGACGCGGTGATCGCGACCGTTGAGCGCGACACGTATGAGGACGACATCGCGGTGCTGGCCGCGCGGCTCGGCGGGATCCCGGCGCAGAACGTCGCCCACTGGCTGCTGGCCGCCCAGCCGGTCACCGTCACCCGCGCCCGGCGGCTGGTCGAGCAGACCCTGGCCGCCTGGGGCCTGTCCGCGCTCGGCGAGGTCGCGCAGCTGCTCGCCACCGAGCTGATCACCAACGCGATCAGGTACGCGACCCGGCCGATCGAGCTGCGGCTGCTGCGCACCAGCACCCTGCTGTGCGAGGTGCGCGACGACGACCACTACCTGCCGATCCTGCGCGAGGCCGGCGGCCTTGACGAGAACGGCCGCGGCCTGTTCCTGGTCAGCCGGCTGGCCCGGCGCTGGGGGGTCAGCCGCACGACGCACGGCAAGGTGGTCTGGTTCGAACTGGACCTCGGCGCGGCGGCCGGGCAGGACGGCCGGCCGTCGCGAGAAGGACGCGCCGCGCTCCCGCGCCCGCGCGTCCAATCCCCGCCGAGTTGAATTCCGCCGCCGCTCTTCCGGGCGCTATTCCACCCGTATGGCGGAAGACGGGCCGGAAAGGCCACCGCGCTGATTCAGTCGGAGCCGATTCCGGCGGGCGCAGATTCAGTGCGCTTCCTGGAATTTCACGATGAGATCCTTGGAGACCCGGCCGCGCTCGGAGACTTCGAAGCCCTGGGCCTTGGCCCATTCGCGCACCTCGGAGGTGTTCGGCCCGCCCTGCGCCGGCTTGCGCGCGGCGCCGCCGCGCCCGGCCGCCCGCCCGCCGCGGTCCCGGCGCGCCGCCTCGATGTACTTGGCGAGCGTGTCGCGCAGCTTCTTGGCGTTCTTCTCGCTCAGGTCGATCACATAGCGCGTGCCGTCGAGCCCGAACACCAGCGTCTCGTCGGCCTTGCCCCCGTCGAGGTCGTCGACCAGGGTGACCTCTACTTTCTGTGCCATGGAAATGCGCCTGCTTTCGGTGGAGTATGGTGCCGGGCGCGATCATAACACTCTATCCAAAAGCCTTAGCGTGAAACCCCGGCCGATTATCGGCTCTCCCACAGCCGCCGCTCTTTTCCCTGTACGCCGCGTACCCATAGACTCACGCGCAGCGGCAGACCGCGCGTCGTCGCCGGGCGGCGGGTGTGCGCAACTTGGTGAACTTTTTGGCCCAGTGATCAGGCTGGGGCTCTGCCTTCACTTGAGCGCGTAGGTGTATACGTTTTGGGATCCGCCGCGCACGACCCCATGGAGGACTAAGTGGTACTGCGTATGGTTCTCGGCCTGGTGCTGACGGCGGCGGCCTTCGCCGTCGCCGGGCGCCGCGTCTGGACGCTCGTGCGGCTTGGCCGGGCCGGGCAGCCGGCCGAGCCCGGGCGCACGCAGGACGCCGGGCGCCGGCTGTGGGCGGTGCTCACCGAGGTCTTCGGGCAGCGCAAGCTGCTCAAGTGGACCGGCGCGGGTACCGCGCACTTCTTCGTGTTCTGGGGCTTCGTGATCCTCGGCGCCACGATCCTGGAAGGCTACGGCGCGCTGTTCCAGCGCGACTTCCACATCCCGCTGATCGGCACCGACACCTGGCTCGGCTTCCTCGAGGACTTCTTCATCGTCGCGGTCCTGTGCGGCCTGGCCGCCTTCTCGGTGATCCGGCTGCGCCAGTCGCCCGAGCGCGAGGGCCGCGGCTCCCGCTTCTTCGGCTCGCACCTCGGCCCGGCCTGGTTCGTGCTGCTGATGATCTTCAACGTGATGTGGACGCTGCTGCTGTACCGCGGCGCCCAGATCAACACCGGCTACTTCCCGTACCGGCACGGGGCGTTCGCCTCGCAGGAGGTCGGGCACTGGCTGCACCCGCTCGGCCACACCGCGAACGACGTGCTGGAGACCGTGGGGATCGTCGGCTCGCTCGGGGTCGTGCTCGCCTTCCTCGTGCTGGTCGTCTACTCCAAGCACATGCACATCTTCACCGCGCTGCCCAACGTCGCCTTCTCCCGCCGCCCGCGCGCCCTCGGCCCGCTGCTGCCGGTCTACTCCGGCGGGCAGCCGGTCAACTTCGAGGACCCGGGCGAAGACGACAAGATCGGCCGCGGCGCGATCGAGGACTTCACCTGGAAGGGCCTGCTGGACTTCGCCACCTGCACCGAGTGCGGCCGCTGCCAGTCGCAGTGCCCCGCCTGGAACACCGGCAAGCCGCTGAGCCCCAAGCTGCTGATCATGGGCCTGCGCGACCACGCCCTCGCCAAGGCGCCGTACCTGCTGGCCTCTTCCGACGAGGAGCGCGCCGCGCTGCCGCCGGAGGTCGTCGCCGAGACCGAGCGGCCGCTGGTCGGCGGGTCGGACGTCAACGGCGTGATCGACCCGGACGTGCTGTGGTCCTGCGTGACCTGCGGCGCCTGCGTCGAGCAGTGCCCGGTCGACATCGAGCACGTCGACCACGTCGTGGACATGCGCCGCTACCAGGTCCTCATCGAATCCGAATTCCCGCGCGAGGCGCAGACGATGCTGCGCAACCTGGAGCGGCAAGGCGACCCGTGGGGCCGCGGCCAGAAGGCCCGCATGGAGTGGGCCGCCGGCCTGCCGTTCGAGGTGCGCGTCTTCGGCGAGGGCGGCGAGGAGAAGCTGCCCGAGGACGTCGAGTACCTGTTCTGGGTCGGCTGCGCCGGCGCCCTGGACGACAACGCCAAGAAGACCACGCGCTCGGTGGCCGAGCTGCTGCACGAGGCCGGGGTCGGCTTCATGGTGCTCGGCAGCGGCGAGAGCTGCACCGGCGACCCGGCCCGCCGGATGGGCCAGGAGCTGCTCTTCCAGGAGCTGGCGAAGCAGAACGTGGAGACGCTCAACGAGGTCGGCGCCAAGAAGATCGTGGTGACCTGCGCGCACTGCTTCAACGCGATCAGCAACGAGTACCCGCAGCTCGGCGGCACTTACGAGGTGGTGCACCACACCCAGCTGCTGGCCAAGCTGGTCGAGGAGGGCAAGCTGGTCCCGGCCAACGAGGTGGACGCGGCGGTCACCTACCACGACCCCTGCTACCTCGGCCGGCACAACCGGGTCTTCAGCCCGCCGCGGGAGATCCTGGGCGCGGTGCCGGGCGTGCGGCTCACCGAGATGCCGCGCAACCGCGAGCGTTCCTTCTGCTGCGGCGCCGGCGGCGCGCGCATGTGGATGGAGGAGACCATCGGCACGCGCATCAACGAGACGCGTACCGACGAGGCGCTGAGCACCGAGCCGGATCTGGTCACCGCGGCGTGCCCGTATTGCATCGTGATGCTGACCGACGGGCTCGCCAGCCGTAAGCAGCAGGGCAAGGCGTCGCAGGACGTGCGCGTGACGGACGTCTCCGAAGTGCTGCTGCGTTCGGTGCGCAAGAGTGGCGACGCATCCTCGAGCTCCACGATCAGCGCAACGGAGTGAAACCACGCCTGGAACGGAGCGTGGCGGCGGTCAATTGCGAGCGCGGGCGCGCGCGGCGGACGTATCGTCTTCGCCGTGCCGACCGACTCGATCACCGCCGCCGCCTCCAAACCGGGCAACTCCAGGAAGCCCGGTAGCTCCGCCCCGCTGCGCCAACGCCTGCGAGACGCGCTCAGCGGCGCGATCAAGGCCCGTGACAAGGTGGCCGTGGCGGCGCTGCGCTCGACCCTCGCCGCCATCGACAACGCCGAGGCGGTGCAGGTGCCGCAGCGGGCCGGCGAGCAGCTGGCCATCGAGCAGCTGCGGATCGGCGTCGGCAGCGCGCAGGCCGCCCGCCGGGAGCTGACGGAGGCGCAGATCGAGCGCATCGTCCGCGGCGAGCTGGCCGAACGCGAGGCGGCCGCGCGCGACTACCAGCGCGCGGGAAGGATCGAGCACGCCGAGCGGCTGCGCGGCGAGATCCGGGTGCTGGCCGAGCAGCTCGGCGACCGGCCCGCCGCCCCGTGAGCCTTCAGCCCCGAGCGCCCGGCCCTTGACATTGGTCTAAACCAGCTGGATCGTGTGAGCGACCGGGGATGGGTCCGTGCTCACACGCCAGGAGGCGTATATGCGCATGTCCATGCGCAGACTCACCCTGCTCTCGGCCACCTCGCTGCTCACCGCCTGCGCCCTCGTCGCGCCCACGACCTCCGCGCTGTCCGCCGCCTCAGGCCGCGCGCTCTTCGCGGCCCAGGCGGCCACCGCCACCCCGATCCAGATCTACGGGGCCTGGCACTGCAGCAACGACGCGTGCACCTGGGGAACCGTCCGCACCATCGCGGACTTCGACGCCAACAACCACTGGCTGATCGACCGCGGCGACGGCCGGCCGTCGGTCAACCTGGTGGTGCTCAGCTTCGTCAACCCGCTCAGGCTGCTCGACGGCACCAACGACGCCGGCGACGCGAACGGCGTGCCGGTCGGCATGACGCAGGGCATCGTGAACTACTTCACCGGCCACGGAATCCGCGTCATGCTCTCCATCGGCGGCATCACGTACGTCAACGACTGGGACACCGCCCTGTCGCAGAACCCGACCCTGCTCGGCCAGAAGGCCGCCGCGCTCGCCACCCAGCTCGGCGTCGGCATCGAGATCGACTACGAGAACAGCTCGAGCCCCAACCTGACCGGCCTTCAGTCCTTCATCAACGCCTACCGCGCCGCGCATCCGTACGACGCGACCGGAGCCGACCCGACCGCCCGGCTGACCATCGACGTGGCCGCCGGCGACCGCTGGCTCATCGGCCTCGACCAGTACGCCACCGCGAACTGGCTGACCACGAGCAACCCGGTGCTCGACTACGCGAACGCGATGGTGCCCTCGAAGCAGCCCTCGGCCTCGACCGCCGAGTCCAACTGGCTCGAGCACGTCGACGGCAAGCCCAACTACTCCCCGGCGATCCCGCCGCTGGCCCCGGCCAAGTTCACCGGCTCGCTGTACATCGCCGAGGGCTCGCAGGTGCGGCCGGAGTGCACGAACTTCGCCTCCTCGCTGCAGAACTCGACCAGCTCCTTCGTGCAGACCGTCGCCCCGGCCGGCGGCGCGGGGAGCACGTCCGGGATGCTCGGCTACATGTTCTGGGCCGCGGACACCCCTTCGGCCAGGGGCGTCACCACCGACCCGCCGAACACCTGCCAGGGCGGCGTCGGCGCCGGAGCGACCGCGCTCAGCGTTCCGATCCCGATGCCGGCGCTACGGCAGAACTGACCGCGCATGACGGGTCGGCCGCGGCGCAGGCCGACCCCGCGCTTGGCACCAGAACTTCCTGACGTTGCATTGATCTCACGCTGCGTTCGTCTGACGCTGCATTGATCTAATGCTGCATTGATCTGATGCTGATTGATCTGATGCTGCGTTCATCTGATTCTGCGTTCATCCGGCACAGTGATCAGCGCAGCCGGTTGGCCCGCCGTCTGCTGTTACCGGTCCATGCGCACATCGTCGAGGGTGAACCGCTGCACGATCGTAACCGTGCAGTTCGTCGAACCGCCGTCCACCGCGAAGGCTTCCGCTGTACTGCACTACACCTGCGCCTGCTGTTCCGCATTCGTCACCACTGGTCCTCGCCTGCCCGAATCGGCTAGAGAGCGGGCCTGTGACGCCAGGGGGATGGGTTGCGCAACGCCACAGGCCCGCGGGGAGACGCGGCGCGAGATGTCTGGGTCGAAAGGTCCACGCGCGCCTGCCTTGCGAAACAGGGACCTGCATCCGCATTTGCGTTACATCCCACTGCGACGCCGCCTCCACGGCGCTGTTCGACGCCGCCCGGCGCCCCGCTATCCCGCCCGCGACGCCGCCGTGCCCCGGGCGGCCGTCGTCACCCGGTCCTGCGAGGATGGTCCCGACACGAAGATCAAGCCCCGCCCGGGGCGCGAACAGAGGAGCACCGATGGCCAAGCCGCCCGTGCCGGCGAAGATCGACCAGTTCCTGGCCCAGCCCAACCCCGCCGTGATCGCCACGGTCCGGCCGGACGGCCAGCCGGTGTCCGTGCCCACCTGGTACGTCTGGGAGGACGGCCGGGTCCTGGTCAACCTGGACGAGGGCCGCAAGCGACTGGCCTACCTGCGCGCCGAGCCGAAGGTAGCGCTGACCGTGCTCGTGGACGGCGACTGGTACTCGCACATCAGCCTCACCGGCCGGGTCGTCTCGATCGAGGACGACCCGCAGCTGGCCGACATCGACCGCATCGCCCGCCACTACGGCAGCGAGGGCGGTTACCCGGTGCGCGACCGCCGCCGGGTGAGCGCGTGGATCGAGATCGACTCCTGGCACTCCTGGGGCGGCCATTTCCGCGACGCCGGAGCCTGACGGCCGTGCCGGCGCGGCAGAGCGCGGGGATCCTGCTCTTCCGGCTCGACCCGGACGGACCGCGGGTGCTGCTGGTCCACCCGGGCGGGCCGTTCTGGGCGCGCAAGGACGCGGGCGCCTGGTCGATCCCCAAGGGGGAGTACGAGCCCGGAGCCGATCCCCGCGCCGCCGCGCTGCGCGAGTTCGAGGAGGAGCTCGGCCGCCCGCTCGCCCCCGCGGCCGCGGCGCGGCTGATCGACCTCGGCACGGTACGCCAGCCCGGCGGCAAGCTCGTGACCGCCTGGGCGGCGCGCGGCGAGCTCGACCCCGAATCGGTGGTCAGCAACACCTTCGAGATCGAGTGGCCGCCGCGCAGCGGGAAGGTTCGGCAGTTCCCTGAGATCGACCGCGCCGCCTGGTTCACGATCGAGGAGGCCCGCGTGAAAATCTTGCGCGGGCAGCTTCCACTGCTTGACGCGCTGCTCGCGGGGTTGTCGCAGGTCCCGGACGAGTAGCGGCCGGGGTGCGGCCCCGGCTCCGACCTGCGAATCAGTACTCTCATTCAGACTTCGGGCCGTTCGGCTGAGCGCGCAGGGACCGTGCGACGGATCGCTAAGACACTCCCAAGGCCGCCCGGGGGGTATTCACAGCCCATACGGATGCTTATTAAGGTGGGTCGCCGAGTGACTGTCGGCTGAAACCTGCGAGACGGATGGTGACGGATGAGCGGTCAGGGACTGCGCGGCGCTCACGTGACGACGGAACGGGGCAGCGGTCCGGCGATGCGCCGGTCGGCCGGTCTCGGGATCGACGCGCGCGCGGCGGGGCACACCCTGCGCGGCGGCAAACAGGTGCTGCGGCCCGTCTCGCTGTCCATCCGCCCCGGCTCCCTGGTCGCGATCATCGGCCCGAGCGGCGCGGGCAAGACCCTGCTGCTCGACGCCCTCGCCGGGGTCACCCTGCCGACCGAGGGCGTGGTGATGCACGACGGCGCCACCTGCCGGCCGCGCGACGACCTCGCCGTCGCGCCGATCGGGTACGTGCCGCAGGACGACATCATCCACCAGTCGCTGCCGCTCGCCAGGACCCTGCGATACGCGGCCCGGCTGCGGCTGCCCGCGCGCACCACGGACGCGCAGATCGAGCAGGAGGTCAGCGAGGTCCTCGCCGCCCTCGGGCTGAGCGAGCAGGCCGGCACCCGGGTCAGGCTGCTGAGCGGCGGCGAGCGCAAGCGCGCCAGCATCGCGGTCGAGCTGCTCTCCCGGCCCACCGCGCTGTTCCTCGACGAGCCGACCTCAGGGCTCGACCCGGCGATGGCCGCCGACCTGGTGGATCTGCTCGACCGGATCGCCGCGGGCGGCACCACAGTCGTCTTCACCAGCCACAACCCGCAGGACCTGGCCGGCTGCGACCTGGTGCTCGTGCTGGCCGCGCAGGGACAGCTCGCCTTCGCCGGCTCCCCGGCCACCGCGCTGGCCCACTTCGGCGTCGAGGGCTTCGACGAGATCTACCGGGCCCTGGCGCAGCAGCCCGACCCGCAGGCCTGGGCCGATCGCCTTCCCTCCGGCATCGCCACCGCCGTGCCGATCCGCGGCACCCGCATGGCGCAGGTCGGCGGCCCGGTGCAGGCGCCCGGCCGGCGGCTCGGCGCGCTCGGCCAGTGGCGGCTGCTCACCCGCCGCAGCCTCGACCTGCTGACCCGCAGCCGGCTCACCCTGGCGATCCTGCTCGGCTCCCCGCTCGTCATCATCCTGATGTTCCTGATGATGTTCCGGCCCGGGGCGTTCGACTTCGCCGACCCGAGCCCGAACACCTCGATGATGATCCTGTTCTGGATCGCCTTCGGCGGCTTCTTCTTCGGGCTGACCTACGGCCTCTCCCAGATCTGCGACGAGTTCGCGATCCTGCGCCGGGAGCGGATCGTCGGCCTGCGGATCCTGCCGTATCTGGCCTCGAAGTTCACGGTGCTGCTGCCGGTCCTGGCCGCCGTGGACGCGCTGCTGCTCGCGACGCTGAGCGCCACCGACCGGCTGCCCACGCTCGGCGGCGCGGACTGGGGCCGGATGTTCGCCACCCTGCTGCTGTGCTCGGCCGCCGCGCTCGCGCTCGGCCTGCTCGCCTCGGCCTCGGTCTCCGCGCCGTCCCAGGCCACGCTGATGCTGCCGATGCTCTGCTTCCCGCAGGTGCTCTTCGTCGGCGCGTTCCTCCCGGTGCCGGTGATGGCGCTGCCGGGGCGTGCGGTGAGCTACCTGATGTCGAACCGGTGGGCGTTCGACGCGCTGGGAACGACCGCGGGCCTGCCCGCGTTGTGGCGGGACGGCGGCTCCCCGCTCGGGCCGCCGCTGCTGGCCTCATACGGGGACACCTTCGACGGCTCGGTTCCGAGGGAGTGGATGCTGCTGGCCGGCTTCATGCTCCTGTTCCTGATCGGGGCCGGCCTGGTGCTCTCCCGCAAGACGCCGCGGCGCCGGCGCACCAGCCGATAGCCCGGCGGGCGTGGCGCCGTGCGACGCGGCGCGCCCGCACCGCGGCCTGTGCGTCCCCCGAACCGTCAGCGCATTGCGACCTCCGCCACCCCGGGGCGAAGAGATGATGAAGATCCTTGCCAGTCCTGGCGGCCTGCTGCGATCCAGCGAGCCGGCCGGATTCCTGACCCAATACCCGCAGTACGAGCGCACCCGCGTGCTCGACGAGGCGCGCCGCACCGAGTACGCCCACCTCGACCGCACCGGCCACGTCTACCTCGACTACACCGGCGCCTGCCTGGCCGCGACCGCGCAGTACCAAGCGCACAGCGAGCGGCTCACCGACCAGTGCTTCGGCAATCCGCACTCGGAGAACCCGGCGTCGCGAGCCTCCACCGAGCGGGTCGAGCGCGCCCGCGCCGCGGTCCTGGCCCACTTCAACGCCGACCCGGCCGAGTACGCGGCGATCTTCACCGCGAACGCCACCGCGGCCTGCCGGCTGGTCGGCGAGTCGTACCGGTTCGAGCACGACAACCGGCTGGTCCTCACCTTCGACAACCACAACTCGGTCAACGGCCTGCGCGAGTTCGCCCGGGCCCGGCGTACCGCGGTCAGCTACGTCTCCGGCGACGGCCACGACCTGCGCACCGACACCGCACTGGTCGAGTCGGCGCTCAGCCGGCACGTGATCGGGCGGCGCGGCCCGGCCGGGTTGTTCGCGTATCCCGCGCAGAGCAATTTCTCGGGGGTGCGCCATCCGCTCGACTGGGTGGACTTGGCGCACCGGCACGGATTCGACGTCCTGCTCGACGCCGCGGCTTACGTGCCCACCAACCGGCTCGACCTGTCCCAGGTGAAGCCGGAGTTCGTCACGGTCAGCTGGTACAAGCTGTTCGGCTATCCGACCGGCCTCGGCTGCCTCATCGCGCGCCGCGAAGCGCTCGCGCGGCTGCGCAGGCCGTGGTTCTCCGGCGGCACGATCCAGGCGGTCAGCGTCCAGGGCGACTGGCATGTGATGGCCCCGGACGAGTCGGCGTTCGAGGACGGCACGGTCAACTTCCTGGCCATACCGGACGTCGAGTTCGGCCTGCGCTGGCTGCGCAACCTGCGACTGGAGTTGATCGGCGAACGCGTGCACTGCCTAACCGGCTGGCTGTTGCAGCGGCTCGGCGATCTCACGCATAGCAACGGCGCACCGATGGCCCGCATCTACGGACCGCGCGATACGACAGACCGCGGCGGCACGGTCGCGTTCAACTTCCTCGACCCGCAAGGCCGCGTGGTGGACGAACGGCTCGTCGAACGCGAGGCCGCCGCGGCGAAGATCAGCCTGCGCACCGGCTGCTTCTGCAATCCCGGCGCCGGCGAACTGGCCTTCGGCATCGGCCGCAGCGCCCTGCGCGGCCGCATCGGCCGCAAGTCCCGGGGCATCGACGACTATCTTCGGACCCTGCGGCTGCCGAGCGGCGGCGCGGTCCGCGTCTCGCTCGGCCTGGTCTCGAACGTGGCCGACGTCGAGGGCTTCATCGCCTTCGCCGAGCGCGCCTACCGCGACCGACCGGCCACCGCGGAGGGCTTGCCGGCGCGGGAACGCTGCTGACCTGGTGATCCGACCGGCGACGACCCCGTTCTATAACGTTTCGGGTACCAACCGCAGCGGGCCTCAACCGCCGTACGTTGTCACGCGTCAAGGGAGTGCGACCCCGGCAGAACGGGTACGTCGCAGTGGAATGAACGTGCGTACATGCGTGTCTTCGTAGACTCACAGTCGGGTTCAATGGGGGAGAACCATGCCGAAATCAGCCTTCCATCGCGTATCAGCGATCGTGCTCGCCGCGGGCTCGCTCGCCGCCGCGGCGGCCTGCGGGGGCAACACCGCCCACCACACCGCCGCGCCGAGCCCGACCGGGACCGGCCACAGCGCCCAGCCGACACACCCGGCACCGCGCCCGGTCTACAACGCGACCGTGCCGACGATCAGCAACGGCACCGATCGGGTGCTGATCGACCACACGGCCGTCACCTTCCCGTCCACCGTCACGGACGCGGCGTGGTCCCCGGACGGCACCCGCCTCGTCTACGTGGACGCTAACGGCAACATCGCCACCGCCCGGCCGGACGGCACCGACGTGCGGGTGCTGACTCGGTCCAAGCCCGGGGTCAAGCGCGCGCAGCCGGCGTTCGAGGACGGCGGCGGTGAGATCGTCTTCTCGGAGCGCGGCGCCGACGGGGTCTGGCGGCTGATGGGAGTCGGCGCGGACGGCCAGGACGACCCGGCCGCCGGCGGCCACGGCGAGGCGCTGCTCGACAGCATCGGGGACGGCGCCGCAGACACCGCGGCCAGCGCGGTCTACGACGCCGCGGTGCTTAAGTTCGACGGACCTGTCAGCGCCCTGGCATACCAGCACCAAGGGCAGGGCGGGGCGGAGATCTGGATCCTGGACCGCAACCAGCGCGGCCCGCAGGGCAGAAAGGCCCGCGACGGCGCGCAGCCGGCCGTGGGGCCCGACGCCAAGCAGCTCGCCTTCGTCGGCGGCGACGGCCAGCTCTACATCGAGGCCCTGCCGATCACCGGCACCACGACCGCGGTTCGCCTCACCGTCGGCGTCGTCGGCCTGACGCACCCGGTCTGGTCGCCCGACGGTTCGCGCATCGCGTTCGGCACGAGCACGAACGTCGAATCGGTGTCCGCGACGGCTGCCTCCGGCTCGGGCGGCAACCCGCTCGCGGTCGAGTCACCGATCCCGGGCGTCGCCTCGTACGAACCGATGACGCCCACCAGCGTCCTGCGTTTCGACACCGGCGATCCGATCACCGACGCCATCGCCGAGACCAAGGCCTTCTACCAAACGGCTCCCGCCACCGGCATACCGGAGGCGCCGACCGGGGCCGCGTACGCGACCACTGTCACGCTGGTGAGCACCGCCGATCCGGACGCGCTGACCGTCGCCGCCCTGGGCGTACGCCTCGGCCCCGTGCTGTTCACCCAGCCCGGCTCGCTGCCCTCGGCCACGACGGCCGAGCTCAAGCGCCTGCTCGGCCCGGCCAAACCGCTCTACGGCAGGGTTCCGCAGGTGCAGATCATCGGTGACACCGGCGCCGTATCGGCCGCGGTCGAGACGCAGATCGAGGGCTTCGGCTACCAGACGACCCGCCGGCCGGACCGCGACCCGATCGCCGAGGCGGTCGCGCTCAACAGCCCGAGGCTGCAGCCGGCGCCGGTCGACCAGACCGTGTACGTGGTCTCGGCGACCGATACGCCCGCGATCCTCTCCCTCGAAGCCCTCGGCCACGCGGACTCGCTGCTGTTGACCGACAAGGACGCGATGCCCGCGGCCGACCAGCCGATCATCAACCGGCTGGGATCGGCGGGAAACGGCCGGGTGACCTTCGTCGCCGTGGGCGGTCAGGCGCAGTCCGCGCTCGCCTCCTCCTGGCCGGGCAAGCCGGCCGGCCTGCCGGTCACCGCGCTGGGCGGCTCGGACGCCGACCTCAACTCCCTGCTGGTCAGCGAGCGCTACTCGGACGGGCCGACCGAGGTCGGCCTGGCCTCGACGGACTCCTGGCAGGAGGCGCTGCTCGCGGCGAACAACGGTCCCTCGATGCCGGTGGTCTTCGTCGATCCGCAGCAAGGTCTGAGCGCGGACGCGACCAGCTGGCTCGCGGGCTCGGCTGCCTCGGTGGACACGCTCGTCGCTTACGGCAGCACCGTGCAGGTACCCGACTCGGTGCTTACGGCCGCGAAGAACGCTCTCCAGGGGCCCGCGGGGACGGACTCCGTGCTCAACCCGGGGACGCTTCTGCACCTGTGAGCCGAGGGCTGCTCATCCGACGGCTCCGTCGCTGTGACCGTGCTTCAGGCGTACCGCGCAGCACGGTCTTCGGCGGCGGAGTCGTCGTTCAAGAGCCACGCCGGGCACGGATCGGCCGCGGCCGGAAGCGCGGCGATCGCCTCGCGTAGTGCGGCGAGATGCTCGTCTCCCGATGCGTACGGCAGGAACGAGCGCAGCGCGCCGAAGCGGAACAGCACGGCCTGCGTGACTTCGAACTCGTACCCGTCGAACGCGGCGACCGCGCCGGTCAGCCCCTCGCTCGATCCGTGCGCCTCGCCGCGACTGAAGCGCGCGTCGGGTACGGTCGCGTCGGTGCCGCGCCTGCCGGTAGGCCGCGCCAGATAAGGACAGACCATCGCGGCGTAAAGCATGCACGCGTGGTGCCCGGGCGGCTCGACAGTCTTCGCAGCATTGGAATACGCAACCCCGTCGCCTTGTGCCCGCGCGATCGCTGCGGCTTCGCCCGCAGCGACGACGCGCCACACCGGGCCCTTCCCGAGCGGGGTGCCGCAGATCGAACAGCGTCGCTCCACCGCGCACACGAGGATCCGCGCGGTGCTGGTGGCCGCGAAATCCGGCGTTCCGTCGGACCACGGCGTGATGGCGAGAACCGGGTAGCCGCGCGTGTCACGCGGCCGTGCGGCGATCGCGGACGGCATCGGAATCTCATCGAGGCGCATCGCACCATTGAACCGGTCGACGCGCTCGCGCGCAGCCGCGGCAGCACACGAGGTCGCGGCGCCGGCCGGGGTTATCCGCGGCGGCCTACCGCGGCCAGCAGGCTGTAGCGCGCGACATCGCCGCCGAGCGGATCCGGGCGATCGTCATTCGGGTCGGGACGCCACCGGATCGCGTCGACCAAGCCCGGCGGCAGCAGCTCGTACCCGGGCAGCAGGGCGAGGATTTCGTCGCGGCTGCGGAAGACGCCAGGCTGGCTCGCCTTCGTATACACGCCCTCTACCTCGCCGACGGTCTCGGGCTGATACTCGTTGGTTCCATGGCTGATCGCGAGGTACGAGCCGGGTACGGTCGCCTCGCGGTACGCCGCGACCAGGCCGGCCGGATCGTCCGAGTCGGGAATGAACGGAAGCACCGAGACCAGCAGCACGCCGACCGGGCGGCTGAAGTCGAGATGCCCCTCGGCGGCGGCCCCGAGCAGCACGGGCGCCGGGGCGCGCAGATCGGCGTGCAGCACCCGCACGCGCTCGTCGTCGCGCAGGATGGCCTGGGAGTGTGCCGCGGCGACCGGGTCGGAGTCGACGTAGACGATGCGTGCTTCGGGGTTGGCGGCGTGCGCCACCTCGTGCACGTTGCCGACGGTCGGGATGCCGGAGCCGAGGTCGAGGAACTGGTCGATGCCGAGTTCGCACAGCAGCGTCACGGCGCGGCGCAGGAAGGCGCGGTTCGCGCGGACGACGTACGGCGCGTCGGGGAACACCTGTAAGGCCTGCTGGGCCAGCTGCCGGTCGGCCGCGAAGTTGTGCGAGCCGCCGAGGAAGAAGTCGTACATGCGAGCCACGGAGGGGCGCTCGATGTCGATCTCATCGGGGGCCCAGAGGGGTCGCTCCAGCATGGAAACCTCTTTCCGCCGTCGCTCGCGGCGTGACGCGCCGCCGAGTGGCGGCTGCCTGCGGCACGATCATACGAAGAGGTTGGTGTCAGCGGGCGCGTTCGGTAAGCGCGCAGGGCGAACCGGCTGCGCCGCGCCGGTTCGATCGCTCACTTGCGTGTCCCTCAGCTCTGCGAGAGCGCGGTCACGGTCAGCCGGCCGCCGTCGGTGGACGAGTTGTTCGCGTTGGTCTGCTGGTAGTCGCCGGCCTGGAATCGGACGTCCATGCCGCGGAACGAACTGGGCACCGGGACGACCGCGCTGCCGTGCTTGCCGCCGTACGTGGCGGTGACGGTCATCTTCATGCCGCTCTGCGTGATCGTGTACGAGAAGGCGGCGTTCATCGGTACGCCGGTGAGCACCGTCGCCGAGGTCGAACCGGAGGTCGGGTTCTTGCGGGTCACCACGACCAGTTCGCCGTTGTTGCGGTAGTGCAGCATCAGCAGCGGGATCGCGGAGGACGAGCCGCCGCCGTGGATCTGGCCGATGATGATGTCGTTCGCGCTCGGCAGCTTCTGCATGACGAAGGTGCCGGTCAGCGTGTGCGTGCCGGACCCGGCGGTGAAGTCGGCGGTGCTGACCAGTTCGGTGCGCGGGTGCAGCGAGTGCGGCGTGTGCGCGCCCTTGGTCGGCGCCCAGAAGGTCAGGCTGCCGTCGCTGTTGCGCACCAGCCATGGCGACTTGACCGTCGCGGGGCTGATCTCGGTCGCGGAACCGCACTGGCAGCCGGAGGAGTCGACGGGCAGGGTCAGGTTCCAGCCGCTCAGCGACACGGCCGCGGCGGGGGACTTGCTCGTGGCGTGCGCGGGTGCGGCGGAGGCGGAACCGCTGAGGAACGCGGTAACCGACAGCGCCCCGGTCAACGCGAGTGCGCCCGCGCCCGCGACGAGCGCCCGGCGGCGGCGCCCGGTGTTGAACAGAGTCCTGAGATTGTCGTGATCTTTCATCGGCGTGATCATCCCGGTGGTCGTGAGGGCCGCCGCCGGCCGGCGGCGCATTGACCGAGAAGGTAACCCCGCCGAATTTGTTAGTAAATAACGTTTACCAGCTCTTTAGCCAATTCAGCCCGCTGAACGCGAACCGCGGCAGTCAGCCACTTCCCCCGCCCCCATTACCCGCCCCCACACAAGCCCCCAATCCCCCCCTCCACGTCCACCACCAGCCCGAGCTCGCAAAGCCGCCAAGATCGACACCCAATCGGAGACCTTTGTCGCGCCATTCGCATACTTGAATCCCACAATTCAAACCGCAGGCTCCAACCTACGGCGCCCCGTCGTAGCGCAGCACCCCACTCCTCAAAGCCCGAGTTGCCTCGCGCCCGATTCAGTCCCGACCCGCCCCTGCGCTTCGTTGCCCGGAACCTTAGGTCCGCGCGCAAACGCTTGACAGCTCCCTCGCCAAGACGTACACATCTTCTGTTCGGAGAGCGCTCTCCCATGCTCGCACGGCACAGTGCCAGAAGCGACACGAGTGTCAAAGACGACAACCGGCGCGACCCATCGCCGAGTTGCGGCACCGCCTTGCCGCCGCCCGCCACGGACCCCGCGCCGCACCGACGAGCGCGCTGCGCGCTGGAGGGAAAGCACCATGCTCGACATCACGCGTATCGGCCGGCGCGCCGAACGCGGACCGGCCTCGCGCAGGCGGCGCCCGGTCCTGACCACCCTTGCGTTGATCGCCGGCGGCCTGACCGGGGCGGCGGCCGCGACCCTGGCCGCCGCGCCCGCGGCCGTGGCCGACCCCGCGCCGCCGCCGCCGTCCGGCTGGACCACGGTCTTCAGCGACGACTTCTCCGGCGCGGCCGGCTCCGCTCCGTCCGCCGCCAACTGGTTCTACGACATCGGCACCGGCTACGGCACCGGCGAGAAGGAGCAGACCACCAACTCCACCGGCAACGTCTACCTCGACGGCAACGGCCACCTGGTGCTCAAGGCGATCGACAACGGCGGCACCTGGACCTCCGGGCGCATCGAGAGCACCCGGGACGACTTCCAGGCCCCGCCCGGCGGCGAACTGGAGATGACCGCCTCGATCCAGCAGCCGAACCCCGCCTCCGGTCTCGGCTACTGGCCGGCGTTCTGGGCGCTCGGCTCGCCGATGCGGGCCGGCGGCGGCTGGCCGCAGTCCGGCGAGATCGACATGATGGAGGACGTCAACGGCCTGAACCAGGCCTCCCAGACGCTGCACGACGCGGCGGGCAGCAGTGGTCACCCGCTGATCGGGTGCCCCGCCGCGGGCTCAGGCTGCCAGACCGGCTACCACACGTACTCGGTGATCGTCGACCGGACCAACACCAGCGCCGAGTCGATGCAGTTCCTGATGGACGGCACGGTCGAGAGCACCATTACCGAGGCGTCGGTCGGCACCACGGCCTGGCAGGAGGCCATCGACCACGGCTTCTTCATCATTTTCGATCTGGCCATGGGGGGCAACTACCCCAACGGCATCTGCGGCTGCACCAGCCCCACATCCGCGACCTCGTCCGGGGCGTCGATGAGCGTCGGCTACGTGGCGGTCTACGAGGAGGGCGGCAACTCCACCCCCACCGCGACTCCCACCGCGACCGGCGCGGTCAAGGGCATCGACAGCCTGTGCCTGGCGAACCAGAACGCCCTCAACACCGAGGGCAACCCGGTCGGCGTGAGCACCTGCGACGGCGGCGCAGCCCAGCAGTGGTCCACCTACTCCGACAGCACCCTGCGGGTCCAGGGCGGCTGCCTGGACGTGGTGAGCGCCGGGACGTCCAGCGGCACCGACGTGGACTGGTACCCGTGCAACGGCACCGCCGCCCAGGCCTGGACTCACCAATCCAACGGCGAACTGGTCAACCCGAACTCCGGCCTGTGCCTCACCGACCCGGGCGGCAACACCGGTGCCCGGCTCG
>NZ_DASRGV010000370.1:0-9079 GCF_035650855.1 Actinocrinis sp.
TGCTCGGCTACCCGGACATCCCCAGCTCCGGCGACGACGCGGCCTGGCTGGTGGAGACCGGAGCGATCGGCGTCGAGTTCACCAGCCGGCAGGTCGTGCAGAACATGGCCGCGAAGCACATCCTGCACGGCGAGACGAAGCTGCTGCCCGAGGGCGAGGCCTGGGTGCTCGTGGAGTTCGGCGGGGACACCCAGGAGGAGGCGAATGAGAAGGCTGAGAAGCTGAAGCGGCAGCTGGACCGCCGCCCGACGGCGCCGAACCACCGCCTCTATGAGGACCCTGACGAGCAGACCGCGGTGTGGAACGTGCGCAAGCACTCGGCGGGCACCACGCGCATGCCGGTCGGCCTCGGCGGCAACCCCGGCTGGCCGAACTGGGAGGACGCCGCGGTCCCGCCGGAGCGTCTCGGCGACTACCTGCGCTCTTATCTCAAGCTGCTGGACAAGCACGGCTACGAGGGCGTGCTGTTCGGGCACTGGGGCCAGGGCTGCGTGCACTGCCGCGTCGACTTCGACCTGCGCACCAAGGGCGGCATCCGCAACTTCCGGCGCTTCATGGAGGAGGCCGCGGACATCGTGGTCTCCTTCGGCGGGTCGCTCTCCGGCGAACACGGCGACGGCCACGGCCGCGCCGAGCTGTGGCCGAAGATGTTCCCGCCGCGGCTGATGGAGGCCTTCGAGGCGTTCAAGCGGGTGTGGGATCCGGACAACCGGATGAACCCGCACAAGCTGATCGACCCGTACCCGATGGACACCCACCTGCGCGAGGGCACCGAGTTCGCGCCGCGCAAGCTGCGCACCGTCTTCAACTACCCCGAGGACGGCGGCGACTTCACCAACGCGGTCGGCCGCTGCTTCGGCGTCGGCACCTGCCGGCACATCGAGGGCGGGGTGATGTGCCCGAGCTTCATGGTCACCCGCGAGGAGAAGCACTCGACCCGCGGCCGCTCCCGGCTGCTGCAGGAGATGGCCGACGCCTCAGGGTCCGTAGACGGCAGGTGGCGCAACGAGGACATCAAGGAGGCCCTCGACCTGTGCCTGGCCTGCAAGGGCTGCAAGGGCGACTGCCCGGTCAAGGTGGACGTCGCCACATACAAAGCAGAGTTCTTGCATCACCACTACGCCGGAAGGCTGCGTCCGCGCCAGGCCTACGCGCTCGGGCTGATCAACGTCTGGGCCCGCCTCGCCTCGCGCGTCCCGCGTCTCGCCAACGCCGCTACCCACGCGCCCGCCATCAGCACCCTGCTGAAGAAGTCCGCCGGGATCGCCGTGGACCGGGAAGCGCCGCGTTTCGCGAAACGCACCTTCGCCTCCTGGTTCGCCGAGCACAAGCCCCGGTACCCAGACGGCCCGCACGTGCTGCTGTGGCCGGACACCTTCACCAACTACCTGGAGCCGCGCACCGGTATCGCAGCGGTCGAAGTCCTGGAATCCGCCGGCTACCGGGTCCGCATCCCGGAGCAGACGCTGTGCTGCGGCCGCCCGCTCTACGACTACGGCATGCTCACGCTCGCAAAGAAATACCTGCGCCGAATTCTCGACGCGCTCGGCCCGGACATCGACGCGGGCGTGCCGCTCGTCGGCATCGAGCCCAGCTGCCTGGCCGTCTTCCGCGACGAGCTGACCAACCTCTATCCGTCCGACGCCCGCGCCCAGCGCCTCGCCGCCCAGAGCCTGACCCTCGCCGAGTTCCTCGACACCAGGGCCGAGGGCTGGAAGCCGCCGCGCCTCGAACGCGACGTGCTCGTGCAGACGCACTGCCACCAGCACGCGGTCATGGGCTTCGAGTCCGACAAGAAGCTCATGGAGGCGATGGGGCTGCGCGTCCAGATGGCCGAACCGGGCTGTTGCGGCATGGCCGGGAGTTTCGGCTACGAGGCCGGCGAGAAGTACGAGGTGTCGATGGCCGCCGGCGAGCGCGCGCTGCTTCCGGCGGTGCGCGCGGCGGCCGAGCGCACGCTCATCGTCGCCGACGGATTCAGCTGCCGCAGCCAGATCCGGGCCGGCAGCCCGCGCGAGGGCCTGCACCTGGCCGAGGTGCTGGCCATGGCGATCCGCGAGGGCCAGGCCGGGCCGCGGTCCGGCGCCCCGGAACACAGCGTCCCGGCCGTGCCAGGCCCCGCATCCGACTGAAGGGAGGTCGACCGCCATGGCCGACCAGCTGACCGCATCCGACGTCATGGTTCAGCGGCTCGTGGACTGGGGCGTCGACGTCGTCTTCGGCCTGCCCGGGGACGGCATCAACGGCTTCATGGAAGCGCTGCGCAAGCACGCGGACAAGATCCGCTACGTCCACGTGCGGCACGAAGAGGTGGCCGCGATGGCCGCAGTCGGCTACGCCAAGTTCACCGGCCGCCTCGGCGTCTGCTTCTCCACCTCGGGGCCCGGCGCGGCGCACCTGCTCAACGGCCTGCTCGACGCGCGCACCGAACAGGCCCCGCTGCTGGCGATCACCGGCATGTCGTACCACGACCTGATCGGCACCAGCTATCTGCAGGACGTCAACACCGACTACATGTTCAACGACGTCACCGTCTACAACCAGCGCATCATGGGACCGGCGCACGTCATCAACGCCCTCGACTACGCGGTACGCACCGCGCTGTGCGAGCGCGGCCCGGCGCACCTGGCCTTCCCGATCGACTACCAGGCGATGCCCGCGGAAAGCGGCGGCCGCTACATGCGCAACGTGCCCGGCCACACGACCACCAACTGGCGGCCGCCGGTACGCGTCCCACAACATCAGGACCTTGAGGCCGCGGCGCAGGTGCTCTCGGGGCGCCGGAAGGTGGCGATCCTGGCCGGGGCCGGCGCGCGCGGGGCCGGGGCCGAACTCGAGGCGGTCGCCGAGCAGCTGGGCGCCCCGATCATCAAGGCCCAGCTGGGCAAGGACTGCGTGCCGGACGACAGCCCGTACACCACAGGACCGATCGCGCTGGTCGGTTCCCGGCCCTCCGAAGAGGCCCTGGAGGAGTGCGACGCGCTGCTGATCGTCGGATCGACGATGCCTTATATCGAGTACTACCCGAGCCCCGGCCAGGCGGTCTGCGTGCAGATCGACGACAAGCCGGACCGTCTCGGCCTGCGTTACCCGGTTGACGTGGGGCTGGCCGGAGACGCCCGCGCCACGCTGGCCGAACTGCTGCCGCTGCTGCCGCGCAACGAGAACCGCGAGTTCCTGACGAAGGCTCAGGACGGCATGCGCGAGTGGTGGAAGCTGGTCGAGGAGCGCGGCACCAGCCCCGACAAGCCGATGAAGCCGCAGGTGCCGGCCTGGGCGCTGAACGACGCGCTCGCCGACGACGCCATCGTGTGCGGCGACTCCGGCACGGTCACCACCTGGGCGGCGCGGCAGATCAAGATCCGGCGCGACCAGCGGTTCAGCTTCTCCGGCACGAACTGCTCGATGGCCGCGGGACTGCCCTACGCGATCGGCGCGCAGACCGCGTACCCCGAGCGGCAGGTCGTGGTGTTCACCGGCGACGGCTCGCTGACCATGCAGCTGGGCGACTTCCTCACCGCCGTGCAGCACAAGCTGCCGATCAAGATCGTCGTCGTCCGCAACGACACCCTCGGGCTGATCAAGTGGGAGCAGATGGTCTTCCTCGGCAACCCCGAGTTCGGCGTGCAGTTCGCCCCGCTGGACTTCGTCAAGTTCGCCGAGGCCTGCGGGGCGAAGGGGGTGCGCATCGAGGACCCGGCCCGCTGCGGCGACCAGCTGCGGCAGGCGCTGGCGACGGACGGCCCGGTCATCGTCGAGTGCGTCGTCGACCCGCACGAGCCGCCGATCCCGGCGAAGGTCAAGAAGGACCAGGTCAAGAAGCTGGCGGCGGCCCTGCGCAACGGAACGCCGAACCGCAACCGGATCGCGCTGCAGATGGTCAAGGACATGCTCGACGAGTCCTCCTTCGACGCCAGCCCCGGCCACTTCATCCCGGGCCGGATCGGCCAGGCCGTCTCCGGCGTCGTCGGCAAGCTGCGCGACAGCGCGGACGCCGAGCATCACGACGAAGATGCCTCCTAGCGATCTCAATGCGGCGAGACGGACCGGCATGACGGGAGGCTGAGCGTGCAGTCGGTGCGGTTGGTCGCGCTCACGATCGCGGCGGCCGCGACGGACGCGCTCAGTTACCTCGGCCTCGGCCACGTCTTTCCGGCGAACATGACGGGCAACACGGTGCTGCTCGGCCTCGGCGTCGCCTCCGGGGACTACGCGGGCGCGTACCGGTCCGCCACCGCGCTCGCCGCGTACGTCATCGCCGCGTTCTGCTTCGGCGTGGCGACCGCCGCGGACTCCGGTGCGCGACACGTGCGCGCCGGGCTCGGCGTGGAACTGTGCCTGCTGATCGCGGCTGCGGCCTGGTGGCTGAATCTGGCCGGTCCGCCACGCGGAGGAGCGGAGTACGGGCTCATCGTGCTCGTCGGCGCCGCGATGGGCCTGCAGAGTTCGGTCACGCGAAGGTTGAAGCTGCCGGGCGGCACCACGACGTACATCACCGGCACCTGGACCGCCCTGGCGAACGCCTTAGGCCGCCGTCTGCGCTTGCGCGAGACCGACCCGAATGAACCAACGGAGCAATATGCGCGGCTCGCCGTCGTGTCGACGTACGTTATCGCCGCTCTGCTCGCTGCGGCCGCGTACGTGGCCTGGCACGCATATGGGGCGCTGATCCCGGTCGGCGCGCTCGTGATCGCCGTCGGCGTGCTGAATCAGAATGAACCCGGACAAGATGGGTACCAGCGGGCTTCCGGCTCAAGGTCTGGAGACGGGGCTGAGAAAAGGCAGCAGACGAGCGAAGGAGGCGATTCTATGAGCCAGTGGTCGGACGAGCTCCAGAAGGCCGAGCAGCTTGCCAAGGACCACCCGCAGCAGGCTGACGAGGCGATCCAGAAGGGCGAGCAGTTCGCCGAGGGTCAGACCGGTCACCGCTTCGACCAGCAGATCGGCGCGGCGGGCGACCAGGTCGAGCAGCGCTACGGCGGCGGCCAGCAGGACGGGCAGCAGGCTCAGCAGAACGGCGCCCAGGGCCAGCAGCAGGACCCGCAGGGCCAGGGCCGGCAGCAGGACCAGCAGGACTGGCAGCAGCAGGGTCAGGGACAGGACCAGGACCAGGACCAGCAGAACTGGCAGCAGTAGCGGCTGAACGGCGCCGGGTCTGCCTTCGGTGGAATACGCCGAGGGTGGGCCGGCGCCTGCCTGCTGGCGTGTCTGACGCACACAACGCCCGTTCGCGGGTATCAGTGTCGGATAAGGCACAGGACGGGACGAAACAGTCGCCGAATACGGCGGCGGGCAGGAGCCGGCGATGACGAACCCCGAGCAAGGCGAGCAGGTTCAGGCCCCCACCCGGCCGACCGGCGAGGCGCCGCTGGCCGGGCCGACCGCCAGGCCGGTCAACCCGGTGCGGCCGAGCCGCCTCGGCGGGCTCTGGATCCTGCTGACCTCCGGCGCCGTCGTGCTGCTCCTGCTGCTGATCTTCATCCTGGAGAACGGCCGGGAGGTCGAGATCGCGTACTTCGGCGTGCACGGCCATCTGCCGCTGGGCGTGGCGCTGCTGCT
The DNA here is from genome assembly GCF_035650855.1 of Actinocrinis sp. Lineage (GTDB taxonomy): Bacteria > Actinomycetota > Actinomycetes > Streptomycetales > Catenulisporaceae > Actinocrinis. Next base: position 5,560 of record NZ_DASRGV010000370.1, read on the forward strand.
CGCCGCCATCTTCGGCATCCTGCTCGTGGTCGTGCCCGGCGGCGGCCGCATGCTGCAGTTGCGCATGGCCGCGCGGCGCCAGGCCCGCAGGGCGCGGTCGCGTCCGCCGGAGCCCGTCCAGCCCGCGCCGACCGACCCGTCCGCGCCCTGACCGCCTGCGCCTCGTCAGTCGTTCTTGAGGCCATCAGTCTGCTCGGCGATACGCGCGGCGGTCTCGATCATCAACGAGTGCACGAACGCCTGCGGGAGGTTGCCGCGCAGCTGCCGCTGCCGAACGTCGTACTCCTCCGAGAACAGCCCGGTCGAGCTGCACGCCGTGCGGTTGCGCTCGAACCAGCGAACCGCCTCCAACTTCCGGCCCTGCTGAAGCTGCGCGAGCGCGGTGATGAAGCCGCAGAGCACGAATGAGCCCTCCGCCTCCTCCAGCTCGCGCCCGTCGTGGCGGAACCGATAAGCGAAGTGATCCCGCGTCAGCTCCTGCACATAGGCGTCCAGGGTCTGCGCGGTTCGCGGATCGTCGGCGGGAATCGCGCCGCGCAGCGGCGGAAGCAGCAGCGCGCCGTCGAGCCGGTCGTCGTCGGGCGAACGCCGCCAGCGGCCCTCTGGGTGCAGTGCCTTCTTCGCCGTGTCGGCCACGATCTGGTCCGCGAGGCTAGTCCAGTCGACCGCGTGCACCGTCGTCGCTGCCGACCTCAGCCCGGCGATGGCGCGCAGCCCGGCCGCGCAGGTCAGCCGGCTATGCGTCCACGCGCGGTCTTCCAGCTCCCAGATGCCCGCGTCCGGCTCGCGCCAGCGCTGCTTGATCGCCTTCGCCGCGATCTCGACGGCCCGCCAGCCGTCCGTGTCGAGCCGGTCGTGCCGCGCCGCGGCGGCGAACAGCAGCAGCGCCTCGCCGAACACGTCCAGCTGGAACTGCTTGTTGACCCAGTTTCCGACCAGGTCGTAGCCGCCGGGATAACCAGGCAGGTCGAGGCGGCGCTGGTCGGGAATGTGCTCGCCGCGTCCGGTGTAGGCGGGCGTGAGCTGAGGGCCGTCCTCGAGAAGCCGCGCGGTGACGAAGCGGACCGCATCGTCGAGCAGCGGGTGCGGACCGGTGACGGCGATCGACTGGCCGATATAGCACTGGTCGCGGATCCATACGTACCGGTAGTCGTAGTTGCGGCCTTCTTCGGCGCGCTCCGGCAGGCTCGTCGTGGCCGAGGCGACAGTGCCTCCGCCCGAGGTGGTCAGCCCGCGCAGCACGGCGTAAGACAGCCGCGCGTCGGGCGCCGCGATCGTGTTCTCGAAGGCGGGGATCTGCTCGGCCCACGCCCGCTCGGTCGAGCGCCAGGCGTCCTGCGGATCCACCGGGTCGCCGAGCGGACCGTCCCAGACCTCCAGCACGAGGTCGTGGCAATCGCCCTCGGGCACGGTCAGATCCAGGGTCAGCCGGTGCGAGCGCGAGCCCCCGGCCGGCTTTGCGCGTTCGGCCCCGCTCCAGCGGAACCGCAGGCCGCCCGCCTGCGCGGTCCAGTCGCCGTGCTCGTCCTTCGCCAGCTTCCGGGCGGGGTGTGCGCCGAATCCGGCCGCCGGCTCGAAGATGATCCGCACGTGCGCGTCGCCGTCCTGCGCCAGGATGCGGCGCAGCAGCACGGCCTTGTGCGGGTCGCCGGGGAAGGCCAGCGCCTCGCGGCATTCGACGATGCCGTCCTGCGTGATCCACCGGCTACGCCAGATCAGCGCGTCGTCCTCGTAGTAGCCGCCCCAGACGAAGCGCTGCTTCGGCGTGACCGAGTACGCGCCGGAGCCGCCGATCAGCGTGGAGAACACGGCGTCCGAGTCCCAGTACGGCGCGCACATCCAGGCGATCTCGCCGTGTGGTCCGATCAGCGCGCCGCGCTCGCCGTCGGCGATCAGGGCGTAGTCGCGCAGCGTCATCGGAGAGAACGGGTCGTTCATCGAGGCCACCGCTCAGGTCCATCCGGCATGCGGCTTGAATTGCCCCGCTTTCGTCAAGTTATTCATGTGCGGAAATGCGGCGCCACGCTGGCTCGGCGGGCGCGTCGTGCGCCACCGGCGTGCCGGGGCCGCGGCACGAGCCGGGGGCGATTGCGCGGCGGATATGGCCCGGCGACGGCTTGACCGGTAGAAATGTGCGTATGCATGCACTCGGTGAGTCGCCCGTATCAGTGCCCGATGACGTCTCCTCGGATTCGGCCGCGATCGTGGCCGACGTCGCCGCGGAGGAGTTAGTCGGCGCGCTGCTGACCGCCTCACGGCTTTTCGTGGCCATCGCCACCCGCTCGCTGGCCGCGGTGGACGGCACGCTGACCGTGCCGCAGTACCGGATGCTGGTGGTGCTGGACACGCATGGGCCGAGCAGCCTGGTGCGCTTGGCCGAGCGGCTGGGGGTCAACTCGTCGAACGCGCTGCGCATGGTCGAGCGGCTTTCGGCGGCCGGCATGATCGAGAAGGCGGCCAACCCGAAGAGCCGCCGCGAGGTGCGGCTCGGCCTCACCGCCCGCGGGCGCCGGGTGGTGCGCGAGGTGACCGAGGCGCGCCGGGTCGACATCGGCCGGATCGTGGCCACGATGCCTACGGAGCGGCGCGCGGACCTGGTACTGGCGTTGCGCGCGTTCACCGACGCGGCCGGGGAACCGCCCGCCGAGGTACCCGGCTGGCACTGAGCGGCTGGCAACGCAGCGCTTTCTACGACTCTACGCCTATCAAAGACTCTGCGTCTGGTCCTCGAAGCCGCCGACGTCCTTCGGCCTGCGCAGGCCGCGCTCGATTTCCCGGCGCACGATCGCCGGATGGTGCAGGTCGAAGGCCGGGGACTCGGAACGGATACGCGGCAGCGACGCGAAGTTGTGCCGTGGCGGCGGGCATGAGGTGGCCCATTCCAGCGAGCGGCCCCAGCCCCACGGGTCGTCCACGGTCACCCGCTTGGCGGTCTTCGCCGTCTTGTACACGTTGTACAGGAACGGCAGGGTGGAAAGCCCCAGCAGATACGCGCCGATCGTGGAGATCGTGTTCAGCGTCGTCCAGCCGTTCGAGGCCAGGTAATCCGCGTACCGGCGGGGCATGCCCTCCGCGCCGAGCCAGTGCTGGATGAGGAACGTCGTGTGGAAGCCGACGAACAGGGTCCAGAAGTGGATCTTCCCGAGCCGTTCGTCGAGCATCTTCCCGGTCCACTTGGGCCACCAGAAGTAGAACCCGCCGAACATCGCGAAGACGACCGTGCCGAACAGCACGTAGTGGAAGTGCGCGACCACGAAGTACGAGTCCTGCACCATGAAGTCCAGCGGGGGAGAGGCGAGGATCACGCCGGTCAGCCCGCCGAACAGGAACGTGACCAGGAAGCCGACCGCCCACAGCAGCGGCGTGTCGAACGACAGCGAGCCGCGCCACATGGTGCCGATCCAGTTGAAGAACTTCACCCCGGTGGGCACCGCGATCAGGTACGTCATCAGCGAGAAGAAGGGCAGCATCACGGCGCCTGTGGTGAACATGTGATGCGCCCAGACGGTCGAGGAAAGCC
>NZ_DASRGV010000371.1:0-27113 GCF_035650855.1 Actinocrinis sp.
ATCCGGACGTCAACCCGGACCCGGAGACCCAGGAGCGGTTCAAGGAGATAGGGCTGGCCTACGAGGTCCTGTCCGACCCGCAGAAGCGTCAGGTCTACGACCTCGGCGGCGATCCGACCCGCAGCTCGTCCTCGGCCGGCGCGCCGGGCGGCGGCTTCGGCGCCGGCTTCGCGTTCAGCGACATCATGGACGCGTTCTTCGGCGGCGGGGCCTCGCGCGGTCCGCGCTCCCGGGTGCGCCGCGGCCAAGACGCGCTGATCCGGGTCGAGATCGACCTGACCGAGGCGGCCTTCGGTGCGCAGCGCGATATCCAGGTGGACACCGCGGTGGTCTGCCCGACCTGCGCCGGAGACGGCGCCGCGCCGGGAACCTCGCCGGTCACCTGCGACATGTGCCGCGGCCGCGGCGAGGTCTCGCAGGTCACGCGGTCGTTCCTGGGCCAGGTGATGACCTCTCGGCCGTGCCCGCAGTGTCAGGGCTACGGCACGGTCGTCCCCACGCCGTGTGTCGAGTGCGCAGGCGACGGCCGGGTACGCACCCGCCGGACTCTTACCGTGAAGATCCCGCCGGGCGTGGACAACGGCACCCGCATTCAGCTGGCGGGGGAGGGCGAGGTCGGTCCCGGCGCGGGCCCGGCCGGCGACCTGTACATCGAGATCGTCGAGGAGCCGCACCCGATCTTCCAGCGGCGCGGCGACGATCTGCACTGCACGGTCACCATGCCGATGACCGCCGCGTCCCTCGGCACCAAGATCCCGCTGGAGACCCTGGACGGCTCGGTGGAGCTGGACATCCGTCCCGGCACCCAGTCCGGCCAGTCGATCACGTTGCGCAGCCGCGGCATCCAACATCTGCGCGGCACCAGCCGGGGCGACCTGGTGGTGCACGTGGAGGTGCAGACCCCGAAGAACCTCGACCCGGAGCAGGAGGAGCTGATGCGCAAGCTCGCCCGGCTGCGCGGCGAGGAGCGCCCGGCCGGCACCTTCGCCCCAGGCAAGCAGGGCCTCTTCTCCCGGATCAAGGACGCGATCAACAACGGGTGACGGCTGGCCACGGACTACTGCCTACTGCTATGACGACAGCTCACATATGACAACTGTGCCCGTGTTCCGCGTCGAGGCGGAGAAGATGTCCGGACCGGCGATCCGGCTGGACGGTCCCGAGGGACGGCACGCCGCGCTGGTGCGCAGAATGCGGCCCGGCGAACGGCTCGACCTGACCGACGGCGCGGGACGGCTCGCCGAGTGCGTCGTGCGCTCGGTCGGCGGCTCCGGCGACCCGGCGCTGGAACTCGACGTGCTCGAACACCGGTCGGTGCCGAGGCCGAGCCCGTCCATCACGGTGGTGCAGGCGCTGGCGAAGGGCGATCGCGGCGAGCTGGCGGTCGAGATGATGACCGAGATCGGCGTGGACGTGATCGTGCCCTGGTCGGCCTCCCGGTCGATCGTGCAGTGGCGCGCCGACCGCGGCGAGAAGGCCCTGGCCAAGTGGCGGTCGACCGCGGCCGAGGCGGCCAAGCAGTCGCGGCGGTCGTGGTGGCCGCAGATCACCGAACCGGCGACGACGGCGCAGGTCGCCCGGTTGCTCGACAAGGCGGCCGCGGCCGCGGTGCTGCACGAGGACGCGGCCGGCTCGCTCGCCGACCTGACGGTCGGTCAGGAAGGCGACATCGTCCTGGTCGTCGGCCCCGAGGGCGGGATTTCGCCCGACGAACTACGCGCGTTCGCCGAAGCTGGCGCGGTCGCGTACCGCATGGGACCGACCGTCCTACGCACTTCCACCGCTGGTACCGCAGCCGCCGCCGTGCTGCTCGCGCGCTCCGGCCGCTGGTCGCCAAGCGGCCGGTAACGCGTCACGTCCCGACTAGAGGCAGAACTTGTCGGTGAACGTGTCGGTCTCGGTGTCCGGAAAGAAGACGTGCGCCAGGCCCTGAGTACAGGTACCGGCCGTCGGAACGAACGGAGCGGACCAGAAGTCCGGGCCGGCGGTGCCGTTCACGAAGGTCCGCGCGCCCACGATCGCGTCGTGGGTGAGGTCGAACACCGCCATGCCGAGGTCGTAGTGCTGCTTCTGCTCGCGGAACTGGAGCCACGGGTACGCGTATCCGTACACGCTGTGGCACTTCGGCGAGTAGAACTGCTTCACCGAGAACGCGATCATGCCGTGCCAGTGCGCGTACGAAGTGGTGCCGACCTGAAATGCGTCCGGGCAGGGGATCGGCACCAGCTCCGGCTTCGTGGGGGTCGACTTCGGCGTGGGCGTAGACGTCGGGGCCGGGTTCGAGGTGACGGCAGACGCCGCGGCTGAGGCGCTCGGCGTCGCGGTCGCGGCGGGCAGCGCGACCTTGAATGTGCTGGCTTCGGAGGTCGGCTTGGCCAGCGCGAGCGGCACCGCGGCGAGCGCGGCGGTGAGCAGTGCGGTGGCGACGACGTGTGCGGCGAGGCGGTCCATTGAAGCTTTCCCTGCTTGTGCGTGGGATCCGGGAGAAGTACCCGTTGTGATCACGTGGTGGCGATCCGGAACGGTACACAGTGGGAGACCAACGAGAAGGCCTAGGATCGGTCCGACTGAACGGAATCGACTCGTTCGTGCGAACGATGATCACCGGTTCGAGCGAATCGTGACCTGCGGCTACAACCCCGGAGAGCGGTATGACAAGCACGGAAACGGCCTACGACGACAACTGCCTGTTCTGCCGGATCGCGGCCGGGCAGATCCCCGCGACGATCGTCCGGGACAGCGCCGACTTCCTCTCCTTCCGCGACATCAATCCGCAGGCCCCGACGCACGTGCTGGTGATCCCCAAGGCGCACGGCTACCGCGACGCCGGCGAACTGGCCGCGAAGAACCCGGAACTGGCCGGCCGGCTGATCGCCGAGGGAGCCGAGGTCGCCCGGCTGGAGGGACTGGCCGATCACGCGGACATTCCCGGGTACCGCCTGGTCCTGAACACCGACGATGCCGCCGGACAGACGGTGTACCACGTCCATCTGCACGTCCTCGGCGGAGACGCGTTGGGGCACTTCGGGTCGGCGGCGCACTAGTTTCCGGCGCGCCGCTCGCCGGAAACGCGGCCTTAGCGCCGCGTTGACCAGTGCTTTGCCCTGAGGGCGGTTGAAATAATTTACGGGGAGCGAGACGTTTGTGCTCGATATCATGGAACCGTCCCCGTCAGCGTCGATCGAAGGAATGATTCGAAGGCCCCCGCGGCCCGCCTATGACTGAGCAGCCGAACAGGTCCCGTACCTCTTCCTCCACCTCTCGCGCGCGCACCCGCAAGGGCTCGCCCACCGCCCCCGCGCAGGCCGCCTCGTCGATCGTCTCGCCCTCGAGCGAGCCCGAGGCCGCCGTGCCCGCGCAGACCAAGATCACCATCCCGGCGGCGCATCCGATGGTGGCCGTCCTGGGCACCGGCGACAGCATCCTGCGGGTCATCGAGGAGCAGCTGCCCGGACTCGACCTGCACGCGCGCGGCAACGAGATCACCGCGACCGGACCGCGCGAGGACGTCGAGCTCGCCGAGCAGCTGTTCGCCGAGATGCTGCTGGTGCTGCGCACCGGCGCGCCGCTGACCGAGGACGCTGTCCAGCGCTCCATCGCCATCCTGCGGTCCGCCCGCAACGGCGAGTCCGGCGAGCGGCCCGCCGAGGTGCTGACTCAGAACATCCTGTCCAACCGCGGCCGCACCATCCGGCCGAAGACCGTGAACCAGAAGCGGTACGTCGACGCGATCGACAAGCACACGATCGTCTTCGGCATCGGCCCAGCGGGCACCGGCAAGACCTACCTGGCGATGGCCAAGGCCGTGCAGGCGCTCCAGGCCAAGGACGTCAATCGGATCATCCTCACGCGTCCCGCGGTCGAGGCCGGCGAGCGGCTCGGCTTCCTGCCCGGAACGCTGTACGAGAAGATCGACCCCTACCTGCGCCCGCTCTACGACGCGCTGCACGACATGATCGACCCCGACTCGATCCCGCGCCTGATGGCCGCCGGCACCATCGAGGTCGCCCCGCTCGCTTACATGCGGGGAAGGACCTTGAACGACGCCTTCATCATCCTGGACGAGGCGCAGAACACCTCGGCCGAGCAGATGAAGATGTTCCTGACCCGCCTCGGCTTCGGCTCCAAGGTGGTCGTCACCGGCGACGTCACACAGGTGGACCTGCCCGGCGGCACCGAGTCCGGGCTGCGCGTGGTGCAGCACATCCTGGAGGGCGTGGACGACATCCACTTCGCCCGGCTGACGAGCACCGACGTGGTGCGGCACCGGCTGGTCGGGGAGATCGTGGACGCCTACGGGCGTTACGACGCGGCCAGGCAGGAGCGCGAGCAGGGCGGGGTCGCGCCGATGAACCGGGCGCAGCGCCGCGCCGCCCCCCGGGCCCGCGCGGTGGGATGATTCCCGCCATGTCGATCGATATCAACAACGAGTCGGGCGTGGCCGTGGACGAGGCGGCCATCGTCGCGCTCGCCCGGCACGTCCTCGACCAGATGGGCATCCACCCGCTGGCCGAGCTGTCCATCCTGCTGGTCGACACCGCCGCGATGGAGCAGCTGCACATCCAGTGGATGGACGAGCCGGGACCGACCGACGTGCTGTCCTTCCCGATGGACGAGCTGCGTCCGTCGCGGGCCGAGGACGACAACGAGCCGACGCCGGGGCTGCTCGGCGACGTGGTGCTGTGCCCCGAGGTGGCGGCCAAGCAGGGCGAGGCGGCCGGCCACTCGATGGAGGACGAGCTGCACCTGCTCACCACGCACGGCATCCTGCACCTGCTCGGCTACGACCACGCCGAGCCGGACGAGAAGGCCGAGATGTTCGGGCTCCAGCAGGAACTTCTCGACCGCTGGCGCAAGCACCCCTCCGATGAGCGTCCCGGACGCTGAGCCGTGACCGCGACCATAGCGTGGCTTCTTGTCGGCGCGGTCGTGTCGGTGCTGATCGCGGGGCTGGCGGCCGGGGTCGAGGCCGCGCTGGCGCGCATCTCCCGAGTACGCGCGGCCGAACTGCTCGAGCGCGGCGAGCCCGGGGCGGCTCGGCTGGTCCGGCTGACCGAGGACTTGCCGCGGTACGTCAACCTGGTGCTGCTTATCCGCGTCGTCGGCGAGATGGCCGCGGCGGTGATGGTCACCATGGTGTGCGCGCATCGCTGGGGCTTGACCGTCGGCACCGGCGCGCTGTCGGTCGCGATCATGGCCGTCGTCTCGTACGTGGTCGTCGGGGTCAGCCCGCGCACCCTCGGCCGCCAGCACGCCCCGCAGATCGCCGTGGCCGGCGCCGCCGTGCTGCTGCCGCTCGGCCGCATTCTCGGACCTCTTCCGCGCGCGCTGATCGTGCTCGGCAACGCGTTGACCCCCGGCAAGGGCTTCCGCGAGGGACCGTTCGCCACCGAGGCCGAACTGCGCGCGCTGGTCGACATCGCCGAGCAGAACAGCGAGATCGAGGCCGCCGAGCGGCGCATGGTGCACTCGGTCTTCGAGCTCGGCGACACGCTGGTCAAGGAGGTCATGGTCCCGCGCACGGACATGCTCTTCATCGAGCGCGGCAAGACCCTGCGACAGGCGCTGAACCTGGCGCTGCGCAGCGGGTTCTCCCGGATCCCGGTCACCGGCCAGAACGCGGACGACGTGGTCGGCATCGTGTATCTCAAGGATCTGGCGCGGCGGATGTACGAGGGCTCGGCGGCCTCCGACCCGCTGTCCGATCCGGTCGAGACGGTCATGCGCCCGGCCAGCTTCGTGCCGGACTCCAAGCACGCCGACGAACTGCTGCGGGACATGCAGGCCCAGCGCATCCACCTGGCGGTCGTGATCGACGAGTACGGCGGCACGGCCGGCCTGGTCACCATCGAGGACATCCTGGAGGAGATCGTCGGGGAGATCGCCGACGAGTACGACCAGGGCAAGCCGCAGGTCGAGTGGCTCGCCAAGCCGGGCGACCTGAGCGGCGGCGCACGGGTGTCCGCGCGGCTCGGCTTGGACGAACTCGGCGAGCTGTTCCATCGCGACCTTGAGGACGAGGACGTCGAGACGGTCGGCGGACTGCTCGGCAAGCGCCTCGGCAAGGTACCGATCCCGGGCGCGACGGTACGCATCGACGGACTCACCATCACCGCCGAGTCCACCGAGGGCCGCAGGCGCAGGATCGGGACCGTGCTGGTGCGGGCGGTGCCGGATGAGGATGACGAGGGCGGCGAGCAGTCGCGCGGATCCGACTCGCGAGGTCTCGAGTCTCGCGGTCCTGAGTCACGCGGTCCTGAGTCACGCGGTCCTGAGTCACGCGGTTCTGAGTCACGCAGCCTCGAGTCGCAGAGCCCCGACTCGCGCGAGCAGGAGCCCCGCAACCCGAACCGCAACGGTTCGCGTCCGGTCGACGACTTCGATCCGGTCGACGCCGATCCCGACGATTGAACTCACTGGACTAGAGGAACCGATGACCGCCGAGCAGGCCGCCGCAGCGCCGGAACTCGACCCCGAGGACGCGAAGATCATCACCCTGGCCCGCTCCGCGCGGGCCCGGAACCGCACGCCGGAGGGCGCCGCCGTGCGTGACGCCACCGGTCGCACCTACGCGGCGGTGACCGTGGCGCTGCCCTCGCTCAAGCTCTCCGCGCTCGAAGCTGCCGTCGCGACGGCGGTCTCCTCGGGGGCCGACCGGCTGGAAGCGGCCGCGGTCGTGTCCGAGGCGGCCGAGCTCGCCGAGGCCGACATCGCCGCCGCCCGCGACCTCAATGTCGGCGCCGTCTTCCTCGCGGCCCCGGACGGAACCGTGGTTACCCGTCGATAGGCAGGTCGCAGAATCGTGACAGTTCTGCACGAAAGTGCGCAGCGGCGCGCGCCACGGCACCTTAGCGTTGGGCTTGTCGTACGGTGGCACGGTGAGCGGTAACGGTTCAGACCGGTACTACGGCAGCGGTGGCGGCGGCGCCCAGTGGCCTGAGTTCGACCCGGAACAGGTCACTCAGGACGCTCCGGCGCGCGATCCGCTGGCCCCCTCGACCTCGACTTACGGACGCGGCGGCAAGAGCGTCAAGCCGAGGCCGCCGCGTACCGGCGGCTCCGCCCGCGCGGGCGGCCGGCGCTGGGGGCGCATCGCCGTGTTCACGGTTCTCGCGCTCGTCCTGCTGTTCGTCGGCACCGGGATCGGCACCTGGTTCTGGGCCTCCGGCAAGGTGACCAAGGTCGCCGCGCTGTCCGACTACGACGGCAGGCCGGCGCAGGGCGCGGGCACGAACTGGCTGGTCGTCGGCTCCGACAGCCGCTCGAACCTGACCCAGGCTCAGAAGAACGAGCTGCACGTCGGCTCGGACCAGGGCCAGCGGACCGACACGATCCTGCTGCTGCACTACGGCTCCAGCGGCACCGACCTGATCTCGATCCCGCGCGACTCGTACGTCACCATCCCGGCGTACACGGACTCCTCCGGCAAGGCGCACAGCGCGCGGAAGAACAAGATCAACGCCGCCTACGACCTCGGCGGCGCGCCGCTGCTGACCAAGACCGTCGAGATGGCCACCGGTGTACGCATCGACCACTACATGGAGATCGGCTTCCTCGGCGTCGTGAACGTCGTCGACGCGGTCGGCGGCGTGCACCTCTGCCTCGACGCGCCGGTGAAGGACAGCCACTCGGGCGCGGACCTGCCGGCCGGCTGCCAGAACCTGAACGGCACGCAGTCGCTCGCGCTGATCCGCACCCGCTACTCGCTGGCCAACTCCGACATCAGCCGGATGGCGAACCAGCAGAAATTCGTGGCCGCGCTGGCCAAATCCGCGATGCGGCCCGGCGTCGAGCTCAACCCGTTCACCCTGTACCCGTTCCTGAACTCGGCGCTCGGCGCGATCGCGGTGGACGACGGCTCGGGCCTTTCCGACCTGGTGAGTATGGCCAGGAAGGTGGGGCCGATCACCGGCGGGAAGGGCAACGTCGGCACCGTCCCGATCAAGAACGAGGGCTACCAGGTCTCGGGCCTCGGCTCGACGGTGCTGTGGGACTCGACGCGGGCACAGCAGCTGTTCGGCGCGGTGAATCAGGACACGGCGATCCCCGCCGGGCTGCTGAACCGGATCGGCTGACGCCGGCTGGACCGACCGGCGACCGGCGGTGGCCCTGCCGTCCTCAGCCGCGGATGGCCGAGACCAGCGAGATCACCGCGAGCACCGCCATGATCACGGCCGCGACCCGGGTGATCCAGGTCAGCGAGATGAACCGCAGCAGCGCCTGGCCGCCCAGGATCGCCAGCGCGGCGACTGCCCACAGCGCCACCAGGGCGCCGATGCCGACCGGCAGCCAGTCGTACTTGGCGGCGAGGTTCGCGGTGACGATCTGGGTCAGGTCGCCGAACTCCGCGATCGTGATGACGGTGAAGCTGGTCAGCATCGCGCGCCAGGTGCCGTTGCCCGGCTTCGCGTCGCGCGCCGCCTCCTCGGCCTCGCTCTCGGCCTGCGCCTCGTCCTCGCGCCCGTGCCGGAAAATCAGGAACGCGCCGAGCAGGAACAGCGCGGCGACGATCGCCTCAAGGGTGCGATGCGGCAGCAGGGAGAGCAGCTCCCCGGCGGCCAGCGCGATGGCGACTTGCACCGCGAACCCGCCCGCCGCGCCGACGAACACGTCCAGGGCGCGGTACTTGGTCGCCAGCACGAGGCTGGCCAAAGCGGTCTTGTCGGGCAGTTCGGCGAGGAAGACGATGCCGAAGGTGGTGGCTATGACGGCGGCGTTCACTGGGCGCTGTTCATCGCTCGATGTTCACTGATCGGTCCACGGGCCTCGACGCTGTCCTCCGGTCGGCGTTGCGGCGACCAGTCTAATCGCCGTAGAAGGCCTTCTTGAGCGCGATCATGCCGATGACGACGCCGGTCACCACGAAGCCGACGATGACGCCCACCGGGAACGGCGCGTGCTCCTGGTCGGCGAGGAACGCGGTGATCAGCCCGATCCCGAAGGCGGGCAGCACGGTGGAGCGGGTCAGGAGGCGCGGACGCTTGGGGTCTTCCGCGGCGGACTTGGTCGCCATGGGCTGAGCGTAGGGCAGCGCGGGCCGGGCGGGGAAGAGAGCGGAGGCAGGCGGGGCGAAGCGCGCCGTCCCCGGAAAAGCACATCGCCGCATCGGTGCGGCGATGCGGCGATGTTTATTCAATTCAGCGCTCCGGACCGGCCCGGCTCAGGGGCCGAGCGGTTCGGGGCCTGGGCTCCTGGGCGCGCCGTGCGCGGCCCCCGGAGTCCACCCTCGATTACGAGAGTGGCCGAGATCACTAGATTTGTCAACTCGCGCAACAAAACTCGCCGGAGTGTGTCAGATCACCCTGCTCAGCCCCCCGCTGAGCGGACTCTCAGCTTTGTAAGCTACGTTGGCGTAACTTACGCGAACGTAGGTTTCGCGCGCAGTTCCGACCACACGTCCGTCCCCGGCCTCCCAGGAGCCAGCCGTGCCCCTTTCGACCGACTCCCGCCCCGCCACCGACCCGGCGGACCAGTCCGCCCTGCTGTTCGAGCTCGAACCCGTCGTCGAGGCGAACCTCAACCGCCACCTCTCGGTGGCCAAGGAGTGGTTCCCGCACGCCTACGTCCCGTGGAGCGAGGGCCGGGACTTCGACGGGCCGCTCGGCGGCACGCCGTGGGAGCCGGGCCAGTCGAAGCTCGACGAGACCGCGCGCACCTCGCTGATCCTCAACCTGCTGACCGAGGACAACCTGCCGAGCTACCACCACGAGATCGCGCAGCTGTTCGGCCGGGACGGCGCCTGGGGCTCGTGGGTGCACCGCTGGACCGCCGAGGAGGGCAGGCACGGCACGGCGATCCGCGACTACCTGCTGACCACCCGCGCGGTCGACCCGATCGCCCTGGAGCGGGCCCGCATGACGCACATGTCGACCGGCTACGACTCCCCGTACTCGCAGCAGCTCGTCAACTCGGTCGCGTACGTGTCGTTCCAGGAGCTGGCGACCCGCATCTCGCACCGCAACACCGGCGGCTACAGCGGCGAACCGCTGTGCGAGCAACTGCTCACCCGGATCGCCGCGGACGAGAACCTGCACATGATCTTCTACCGCAACCTGCTGGCCGCGGCCTTCGACGTGGCCCCGGACCTGACCATGGAGGCGGTGCTCGACGTGGTCAAGCGGTTCCAGATGCCCGGCGCGACCGTGGAGAACTACACCCGCAAGTCGGTCGAGATCGCGCTGGCCGGGATCTACAACCTGCGTATCCACCGCGACGAGGTGCTGATCCCGGTGCTGCGGAACGTGAAGGCGTTGGAGCGCACCGACCTTGGCCCGGAGGGCGAGCGCGCCCGCGAGGAACTGGCCGGGATCCTCGACGCGCTCGACGTCGCCGCCCGCCGCTTCGAGGAGAAGCGGGACGCTCGCCTGGCCCGCCGGGCCGAGCGGGGCGCGTGATCCGCTGAGTCCGTGCGGCGTCGTCGTCATTGTGCGATGACGCCGCCATTACACGTGATGAGCTGCGAACTAAATACTCGTATCAGTATTCACTCGTGAAGCCGTAGCGAGCGTGACCTCCACTCTTCTGGGCCGTTTCGCGGAGCAGGCGGCACCTTTTCCTTCGCCGCTTTCTCCTCTACTGATCAGAAGAGGTCCTCCATGTACGACATGGCCAAGCGCAGCCTGGCCTTCACGGTCGCGACGGGCGGGCTGCTGCTGACCGGGACGGGCTACGCCCCGGCCGAGGCGGCCGTCGGCTTCGGCGCCCTGCCCGGTCCGGCTCAGGCCCAGGGGGCCGCGGCCAACCAGGCGTCCCCGTCCAGTGTCAGCACTCCCATCAGCGTCCGTGGACCCGAGGCCGCACAGCCGAAGGCTCCGCAGGATGTCCACGTCCTGAAGCCGGCGGCGCCGCAGTTGCCGTCGAGTTCGGGCTCCGGCGCGGGCGCCTCGGCGACCAGCACGGTGCGGGACTCCAAGGGCATCCTGTCCGGCAACACGGTACAGATTCCGATCGACCTCGGTCTGAATCTGTGCACCAACCAGGTCGCCGCGGTCGCGGCCGGCAACCACGTGGCGCCCAGCGCCTGTGGCGGCTCGAACGCGGCCGGCGGGTCGAAGAGCGGTTCGTCGGCGACGGCGAGCACCAGCCACTCCGGCGGCATCCTGTCCGGCAACACCATCCAGGCGCCGATCAACGCGCCGCTGGAGGTCTGCGGGAACCAGGCGGTCGCCATCGGCCTGAAGAACACCGTGCACGGCACCACCTGCCCGGCTCCGGGCTCCGGTGAGGGCGCGGGCAGCACCGGCGGCGGCGCCAAGGCGACGGCGGTGACCGACCACTCGGGCGGCATCCTGTCCGGCAACATCATCCAGGCGCCGGTCAACGTGCCGATCAACGCGTGTGGCAACCAGGCCAACGTGATCGCGGCCAAGGACAAGGTCACCGGGAGCGACTGCTCCACGAACCCGTCCGGTTCCGACACCTACGGCGGTTCGAGCGCGACCGCGGTCGTGACGCATTCTGGTGGCCTCGGCTCGGGCAACGTGGTGCAGACCCCGATCAACGTGCCGATCAACGCCTGTGGCAACCAGGCGAACGTGATCGGGCTGGCCAACAAGGACGCCGGCTCGACCTGCGTCAACGAGGCCGGCACCTCGACCGCTACCAGCTTCATCGCGAACTCGGGCGGCATCGCCTCCGGCAACTCGGCGCAGGTGCCGATCAACGTGCCGATCAACGCGTGTGGCAACCAGGTCAACGTGATCGGCGCCGAGAACAAGCTCCACGGCTCCGAGTGCTTCATCCCGGGCCCGCCGAGCGCGACCAGCACCAGCATCATCACGCACTCGGGCGGCGCCCTGTCGGGCAATGGTGTCAATGTGCCGATCAACGTGCCGCTGAACGTGTGTGGCAACCAGGTGGACGTCATCGGCCTTGAGAACAAGACCGGTGAGACGGTCTGCAACCAGGGCCACCCGCACCCGACGCCGTCTCCGAGCGGTACCCCGTCGAGCTCGCCGAGCTCGTCGCCGTCGGGCACCCCGTCCGGCACGCCCAGCGGCACCCCTAGCGGCACGCCGTCGAACTCGCCGTCGACTTCGGCCTCGTCCTCGCCGAGCAACTCGCCGTCGACTTCGGCCTCCTCCTCGCCGAGCAACTCGCCGACGTCGACCACGCCGGGCACGCCGAGCACCCCGTCGAAGCCGTCGCACCCGCACGGTGGTTCGCTGGCCGGGACGGGCACCGAGGAAGGCGCCGTGGTCGCCCTGGCCGGTGCCGCGCTGCTCGCCGGCGTCGGCCTGCGCGCCGCCTCCAAGCGCGGCCGCCGGTCGCACTGAACCCGGCGCCGCGGCGTACGGTCATGAGATGACCGAATAACTGAATAAGAGGGCAGATCCCAACTCTTCGGGATCTGCCCTCTGTTTTCCCGGCAAACCGGTAGGATCAGTCGATCCGAGACGGAAGGAGCGGGCGGTGTCCGAGGGGTTCGACGTCTACGACCCGGGCAGTGGATACGAGCTCTACGACGCCTCGTCGGCGGCGGGCGCCCCGCGGTCCTGGACCCGGTTCCTCGGCGGGCTCGGCGAAGCGCTGATCACGCTCGGGCTGGTGATCGCCCTGTACGCCGTATACGAGCTCTGGTGGAGCAACATCACCGCGGGCGAGCAGACCCGCCGCAATTCCGCCGCCCTGCTGCGCACCTGGGCCGCCCCCGCGCCTGCCGCAGCCGAGCCCAGCGACGCGATCGCGATCGGGCAGAGCTTCGGCTTCCTGTACATCCCGGCCTTTGGCGCCGACTGGCGCGCGCTGATCATGCAGTCGGTGGACCGGACCAGGGTGCTGAACACCGGGGCGGTCGGACACTACACGCAGCCGCCCTCGGCGCTTCCCTGGGACGCCTCGGGCAATTTCGCGATCGCCGGGCACCGGGACGGCCACGGCATGGTCTTCCGCGATCTGGACCAGCTCGCCGCGGGGGACCGGGTGTACGTGCAGACCGCTTACGGCTGGTTCGTCTACCAGTTGGACCGCGAGGCTTCTTCCGTGCCGATCAACGACGTCGGCGCGGTGGAGCCGATCCCGGTCGGCTCCGGATTCACCAAGCCCGGCCGGTACATCACGCTCACCACGTGCACGCCGATCTACATCGACTCGAACCGCATGGTGTGGTGGGGCCATCTGGTCGAGCAGACGCCGAAGGGCCGGGTTCCGGCCGGGGTGACTCCGATCTCGTAGGTGCGATAAGTACGGGCGATGACATAACGCGCAAATCGCCGCGGCGATGGTTCGGATTTCGTCACGGTTAGAGCGCGGGCCGGATATCGCGCGCGCGCAGGCCGTAACCTCTCCTCGCAGTTGTGCTCGTGCTGCCCGGCACCGGCACAGCGCAGCCTTTCAGAGGGGGGAACCGGGTGAACCTCGTCCGTGGATATCCGCGTGCCGCTTTCATAGGCCTGATCGCGGCCGGGCTCATATCCGGCGCCGCGTATGTCGCCTTCCCGGCGCACGGCGAGGAGGTGACCGTCTCGCAGGACACGCTGCGCACCGGCTGGGACCAGAGCGAGACGACACTGGACCCGGCCTCGGTCCACTCCGCCGACTTCGGCCAGCAGTTCGCCACGACGCTGGACGGCCAGGTCTACGCCCAGCCCCTGATTGTCGGCAACACCCTGATAGCGGTGACTGAGAACGACAAGGTCTACGCGCTGGACAAGGCGACCGGCGCGATTCTGTGGACCGACGACTTCGGCCCGGCCTGGCCCGCCTCCACCATCGGCTGCTCGGACCTGACGCCGAACCTCGGCATCACCTCGACTCCGGTCTACGACCCGTCCACCCAGTACGTCTATCTGGTCGCCAAGTCCTACAACACCGCTGACCCGATGCACCCGAGCTATCACATGCACGCGGTGAGTCTGGCCGCCGGCGCGGAGAAGCCGGGCTTCCCGGTGGCCATCGGCGGCCACCCCTCCAATGACGCGGCAGCGACCTTCGATCCCGCCTACCAAGGCCAGCGTCCGGGCCTGCTGCTCCTCAACGGAGTCGTCTACGTGGGCTTCGGCTCGCACTGCGACTTCGGCCCCGACTATCGCGGATACATCGCGGGCGTCTCCACCGCCGGCAAGCAGACCGCGCTGTGGTCCGATGAGACCGGCACCGGCAACACGGGCGGCGGCATCTGGGGCGCCGGCGGCGGACTGGTCTCGGACGGCGACGGGCAGATCATCTTCGCCACCGGCAACGGAGTCTCGCCGGCCCCCGGCCCCGGAAACGCGCCCCCCGGCAACCTCGCCGAGTCGGTGGTCCGGCTGCACGTGAACGCGGACGGCTCGCTCTCGCCGGCCGATTTCTTCAGTCCCTGGGACGCGACGAAGATGGACGCCACAGACGCCGACTTCGGCTCGGGCGGCCCGATGGCGCTGCCCGACGGATACGGCACCGCGGCGCACCCGCACCTGCTCGTGCAGATGGGCAAGGACGGCAGGCTGTTCCTGCTCGACCGGGACAACCTCGGCGGCCACCAGACGACTCAGGGTGCTGACGCGGCGCTCGGCATTGTCGGCCCTTTCCAGGGGCAGTGGGATCATCCTGCGTTCTACGGCGGCGACGGCGGATACGTGTATCTGGTCGGCAACGGCGGTCCGCTGCGCGCGTTCAAAGTCGGGGTCAGCGGTACCGGCGTCCCGGCGTTGACCGCGGTGGGCGCCAGTGCGGGCACCTTCAACTACACCTCCGGCTCGCCGGTGGTGACCTCGAACGGCATGACCGCGGGCACCGGCGTCGTCTGGGTCGTCTGGTCCTCCGGCCCGACCGGAGCCAACGCCGAGCTGCGGGCCTACAGCGCCGAGCCGGACGGCAACGGCGTGCTGACCCAGCTGTGGTCCGCGCCGATCGGCACCGCGGTCAAGTTCACCACCCCGGCCACCAGCGACGGCCGCGTCTACATCGGCACCCGCGACGGCAAGATCCTCGCCTTCGGCCGGCCGGCCAAGTCCGTGCTCACCGGCTCGCCGGTCTCCTTCGGCAACGTCCCGGTCGGAACCACCGGCACCGCGACGCTGACCGTGACGGCCGCGACGGCGCTGAACGTCACCGGGGTCTCGGCCACCTCGCCGTTCTCGGCGACCGCCCCGGCCCTGCCGCACGCGATGAACCCCGGGGACACCCTCTCGATTCCGATGACCTTCGCCCCCGGCGGCACCGGGACGATCAGCGGAACGGTCACCTTGAGCACCGACTCCGGACCGGTCTCGTTCACCGCCGACGGCTACGGAACGAAACCCGGTCTCGGCGCCAATCCGCCCAACGCGGTCTTCTTGGATCAGCCGGTCGGCCTGAGCGCGACGAAGAACGTTCAGGTGACCAACACGGGTACGAGCACTGAGACGATCAGCGCGGCGACCTCGCCGAACGCGCCGTTCACCGTCGCCGGGCTGCCCGCCGCCGGCGCCACCGTCGCGCCGGGCGGTTCGTTCGTCGCCTCGGTGACCTACTCGCCGACCGCGTCGACGGGCACCGGAGCGAATACGGACTCGTTCACCGTGACC
Source organism: Actinocrinis sp. (assembly GCF_035650855.1). Lineage (GTDB taxonomy): Bacteria > Actinomycetota > Actinomycetes > Streptomycetales > Catenulisporaceae > Actinocrinis. The sequence goes on from NZ_DASRGV010000371.1 coordinate 15,486, forward strand.
TCCACCTCGGCCGACGATCCCAGCACCACGCACTCGCTGACGATCTCGCTGAGCGGCAGCGCGGTGGACGCGGTCAAGAACCTCAACATCACGCCCTGGCCGCTGGACTTCGGCGCGGTCCCGATCGGCGGCACCGCGACCAAGAGCTTCAGCATCACCAACACCGGGAACGTGCCGGTGACGATCACCAAGGCCAAGGCGCCGGACTCGGACTTCAGCTCCGCCTCGCCGCTGCCTGAAGGCCAGGTGATCGGCCCGGGCGAGACCTACGTCCAGCAGGTCACCTTCACCCCGACCTCGGTCGGGGCCGAGACCGCGCAGTACGAGATGACCAGCGACGACGGTCAAGGCGCCCGCTACCTGCCGATCACCGGCACGGCGACCGGCACCCTGCCGCCGGTTCCGACGGGCTGGCAGCTGAACGGTACGGCCACGACGACCGCAGCCGCCGGCACGATCCAGCTGACCCCGGCCACGACGCCCGAGGTCGCCGGCTCCGCCTTCGGCACCGCGGCGGTGCCCACGAACAACCTCGCGGCCTCCTTCACCGCGCAGCTGAGCGGCGGGTCCGGCGCCGACGGGCTGACCTTCTCGCTGATCGACGCGACCAAGAACCAGCCGACCGCGCTGGGCAGCCCGGGCGGCGGCCTCGGCCTCGATGGGCTGAGCGGCATCGGCGTGGCCTTCGACACGTTCTGGAACGCGCAGGCCAACTCGGGCAACTATGTCGCGATCGCGACCGGCGTGGACGACGGCACGGGCGCGACCACCTACCTCGCGACCGCTCCGATTCCGGCGTCCTTGCGCACCGGGACGCATGCGGTCACCGTGACCGTCATCGCGGGTGTCATCACCGTGTACGTCGATGCCGCACAGGTGCTGACGTACAAACCGGCGGCCGGCCTGATTCCGGCGAGCGCATACGCGGGCTTCACCGCCGGCAACGGAGGACAGACCGACCTGCACGCGGTGAGTAACATCGTCATCGCCACATCTCCGGCCTCTGCGACGGTCACGGCGCCCGCGGCCGCCCCGGCCACGGTCTCCTTCGCGGGCAAGCCGGTGGGCTACCACTCACTGACCACGGTGACGCTCAAGAACACCGGCGCGGTGCCGGTGGTGGTCACCGCAGTCACGGCCACCGGGCTGACCGGCGAGCTCGGAGTCTCCGCACTGCCCGCAGTGGGCACGGTGATCCCGGCAGGCGGCTCCATCACCGTCAACCTCACCTTCGTGCCGACCCTGTCCAGCAAGGCGCACGGCTCGCTCTCGGTAGTGACGACCGGCGGGACGATCACCGTTCCGGTCACCGCTGTCACCTGGCCGCCGCCCGGCGTCACGATCGCCGTGAAAGCCCACTGAAACCGCCCGCTGATCAAGGGGCTGAGGCCCGCATCCCGGCCCGCGCCTGCTTCCCTTCATGAAGGGAAGCAGGCGCGGGCCGAGTCGTCCCTGGTGTCGCGACTGCACCAGATGCAACTTTCAGCCGTACTTGAACGGTTAAGTCGGCGGTCCTACCGTGCTAGGGCACTAGGGCGCGGCACCGTCGCCGTGCGCTTCTCTGCCCACGGAGGTCTCTGCATGGATACGCTCCACAACCGCTCGCCACGGCTGCGCGCCGCGCTCGCCGGCATGGGCGTCGCCGCGCTGGCCGCGAGTGCCGGAATCGTCGCGCTCACCACGGGTCCGGCCGCTGCCGCCACTCCCGCGTGCGCGGTCACGTACACCGTCAGCAGCCAGTGGCCCGGCGGCTTCGGCGCGAGTATCACCATCGTCAACAACGCGGCCGCGATCAACGGCTGGACCTTCGGCTTCTCCTTCGGCGCCGGGCAGACTGTCACCCAGGGCTGGAACGGCACCTGGTCGCAGAGCGGTGCGAACGTCACCGTCAGCAGCCTGAGCTGGAACGGCTCGATCGCGACGGGCGGCTCGATCCAGCTTGGCTTCAACGGCTCGTGGACCGGCAGCAACCCGGTACCGAGCACCTTCACGCTCAACGGCACGACCTGCAACGGAGCCTCCGCGAGCGGCAGCCCGACGCCCTCGGCCAGTCCGTCGAAGTCCGCTTCGCCGAGCGCCTCCCCGTCGGCCTCGCCCTCGGTCTCGCCCTCCGGATCGAGCGGTGGCGGCGGCTCGGCCCCGCAGCTGCACGTCTCCGGCAACAAGATCGTCACCTCGACCGGCGCCGCCTGGACCCCGCACGGCGTGAACCGCTCCGGCGGCGAGTACGAGTGCGTACAGGGCTACGGCATCTGGGACGGTCCGGCCGACCAGCCCTCCGTCACCGCGATCAAGAGCTGGAACGCCAACGCGGTGCGCATCCCGCTCAACGAGGCCTGCTGGAACGGCGAGTCGTACGTCAGCTCGGCGTATGCGGGCTCGAACTACATCAACGCGGTCAAGGCCTTCGTCAACCTGCTGAACTCGAACGGCCTGGTCGCGATCCTGGACCTGCACTGGACCGACGGCACGTACACCGGCAACTCCTCCGGCTGTTCCGCGGCCACGGCCACCTGCCAGAAGCCGATGCCGGACGCGGCGCAGGCCATCCCGTTCTGGACCTCGGTCGCCAACACCTTCAAGGGCAACAACGCGGTCATCTTCGACCTCTTCAACGAGCCCTACGCGTCCCGGGCCACCGGTGACAGCGCCTCCGGTTGGACCTGCTGGAAGAACGGCGGCACCTGCAACGGGATCGGCTACCAGGTCGCCGGCATGCAGGGTATGGTCAACGCGGTGCGCGGCACCGGCGCCAGCAATGTGCTGATGCTCGGCGGCGAGGAGTACTCCAACGACCTGACCGGCTGGCTGGCCAACGAGCCCACCGACCCGGACAACAACCTGGTCGCCTCGTTCCACGACTACAACTTCAACACCTGCGCCCCGCAGTCCTGCTGGACCAGCCAGGTCGCGCCGGTCATCGCGAAGGTCCCGGTCATCGCGGGCGAGATCGGCGAGAACGACTGCTCCGGCAGCTTCATCAACCCACTGATGTCGTGGCTGGACTCCGAGCACACCGGCTACCTCGCCTGGACCTGGGACAACTGGTCCGGCGGCTGCTCCAGCGGCCCGACCCTGATCACCGACTACACCGGAACGCCGACCAACTTCGGCGCGGCGTACAAGGCGCACATCACCACGCTGCCGTAAGCAGCGATTCCGAAGAGCCATGAGACACCGCGCCGCGGTCCCTCCGCACTAGGGACCGCGGCGCGGCTCGTCTGTATCAGTGATCGACTGTCAAAGTCAATCAATGCTTTGCTTCAGGCGGTGCGCATCAGCCTTCGAGCTTGACTACCAGCACTCCGAACGGCGGAAGCGTCACCGCGTCCTCGGCCAGCCGGCCGCCGTTGCGGAGCGCAGGTTTCACGGTCAGCTCCTCGGCGGCCTGGCTCACGAACCACACCCACCGGGTACCGTCCTCGTGTTCGAGCACGTCCACGGCTACCCTCGGCTCGTCTACGGTGACCACCCGCGCGACTCCGGCGAAGTCGGCCAGCGCGTCGTACAGCTCCCGAGTCGGATCCGGATTCACACGCGGCAGGTACGCCGCCATGTGTTCGATCGGATAGGTGCAGAACACCATCGAGCCCGATCCGACCCGCCGCACCAGCAGCGCCGGGCGGCCCTTTCCGTCCACGGCGACGACCTCGGCGTCGGTGGGCACCACCGGCAGCATCGCGCGGCTGTGCTCGTTGCCGCCGGTGCGGAAGCGCAGCCGGCTGCCCTCGGCCAGGGCGCCGAACGGCCGGACGAACTCGAATTCGAACTCGTCCTCCTCCACCGTGTCTACGAGCCCATAGACGAGTTGGTGTTCGAACCCGAATAGGGTGTTCATCGCGGCGTGCCAGGGGCCGCGCTGGTTGCCGTGCGCGCCGGCGAAGTAGGACACGTACACCGTCGCACCGTCTACCGCCAGATCGGCCAGCGTGTACCAGGTGGGGGAGAGCAGCTGCTTGGTCGAGGGCACCAGGTACAACTTCGCGTCGGCCCCGATCCCATCGCTCTCCCGCGCGATCGCCACCGGCAGGTCCGCCAGCCGCGTCGCGACATAGGCCTGCCCCAACGTGCGGCACAGCTCCGGCCCGTCCGTGCCCGGCTCGGTGAACGGGTACTCCGTGTCAAGGAACGAACTGACCACGAGGGCGGCCTCGGCCGGGGTGCGGCGCAGCCGCGGGAAGTCGACCTGGGCCAGCACGTCGGCGAAGGCGCGCAACTCGGCCAGCTGCGGCTTCGGCGCGCCCTGCGCGTCGGTCAGCCCGAAGTGCAGCTCGAACGGATGGTGTCGATAAGGGTCCTGATGTTCGAGGCCGTCGAAGTCGGTGTTGTTCCAGGCGCCCCAGCCGGTGGCCCCGGCCAGCAGCGAGTTGTGCAGCGCCTGCCGGTAGAAGTGCGCGCCGTAGGCGTCGGAGGTGAAGTCCGAGGTGAGGCCGAACTCCTCCAGGACCACCGGCAGCCCGAACGAGCCGGCCAGCTCGCAGATCCAGGCGGCCGTGTAGTGCTGACGCACCGGGTCGTTGCCCATGGGGTAGCTGTGCGGGCCGAGGAAGTCGCACAGGCGCGCGGCGTCGCGCAGCCGGAAGCCGTTGTCCCGCCCGGTGATCTCCAGCCCCCACGCCCCGTCGCCCAGCGAGATCGGCTGGGTTCCGCCGTGCGCGCGCACCGCGTCGATGATCAGCTGGGCCCAGGAGGCGACCTGCTCGCGCGGGGAGTTCTCGCCGCCGTAGATCGGCATCTCGTTGCTCACCAGCCAGCCGGCCACGGCCGGATGCGAGGCGAAGCGGCGGGCCATCTCCCCGCCGAACCAGGCCTGCTGCGCGACCATCCACACGTCCCCGTACAGGTCGCGGCTTCCGCGCCAGGCCGGGTCCCAGTTCTCCCCGGACATGTGCCCGACGATCAGCGTCGGGATCGTGTACATGCCCAGCTCGGCGTGCAAGTCGAGAAATTCCGCGTAGCTCGCGCAGCACTGCTCGTCGACCCGGTTGGGCTCCGGCATGAAGTCCGGCCAGTAGAAGAACGAGCGGGTGAAGGTCAGCCCGTGTTCGCGCAGCACCGCAAGCTCCGCCCTGACCGTGTCCGCGTCGAACTGACGCCACATCAGCGGGCCGCCGCGGCGGGACCAGAAGTTCGCGCCGATCCACGGCGCGGGACTGGAACCGGGCTCGCCGGGCAGCCTGAGTGAGGGACGGTGCATGCGGGTCACGACCTTTCACGGGCGGGACTTGAGGCGCGTTCGGAGCGGCGGCACCCCCTGGGCGGGAGACCGGTGGGTGCTATACCGGTTTAGTGGACCGTAAATCGGCCCGCCGCGCAAGAGCCTTCCCGGCGCCGGGCGGATCGCCGGACCCGGCCGGTCCTCAAGGGCGCTTGTAAGCTTCACGCCGCTCGGCGCGGCCACTCGCCACAGCGAACGCTGCGGTCTGAGCCGCCGCCGCGCCGTAGACTGCCCACGGACGGTGGGGTTGCTGCTCGGTACGGGAGGTTGCACGAGGTGAAACGGCCTACGATCGCGGATATCGCCCAGCGGGCCGGGGTCACCAAGGCGGCGGTGTCGTTTGCGCTGAACAACCAGCCGGGCGTCTCGCCGACCACCCGGCAGCGGATTCTGGAAATCGCCAGGGAGATCGGCTGGCAGCCCAACAGCGCGGCGCGGGCCTTGTCCGACGGCAGGGCCGGTGCCTTCGGCCTGGTCATCGACCGCCCGGCCGGGATCCTCGGCGCGGAGCCGTTCTTCATGCAGCTGATCGCGGGCATCCAGGGCGCGCTCGCCGAGGGGCACACCGCCCTGCTGTTCACCGTGGCCGAGGACCGCCAGGCGGAGATGGAGCTCTACCGCACCTGGTGGGCGCAGCGCCGGGTGGACGGGGTCTTCATGGTGGACCTGCGCATCGACGACCCGCGCATCGCGGTGCTGCGGGAACTGGCGCTGCCCACGGTGGTGGTCGGCGCGCCGGAGGGTTCGGGCGGGCTCTCGGCGGTCTGGACGGACGACGAGACGGCGGCCCGGCTGGCCGTGGAGCATCTGGCCAAGCTCGGCCACCGGCGGATCGCCCGGGTGACCGGTATGACAGACCTCTGGCACACACGGATCCGCACCGACGCCTTCATGCAGGCGGCGAACGAGGCGGGTATCGAAGCGCACTGCGTCACGGCGGACTACACCGCCGAGGGCGGCGCCGACGCGACGACCGCGCTGCTGGCCGAGCCGGATCCGCCGACCGCGATCGTCTACGACAACGACCTGATGGCCGTCTCCGGACTCGGCGCGGCGCAACGGGCCGGGGTGGACGTGCCCGGTGAGCTGTCCGTGGTCTCCTGGGACGACTCGGTGCTCTGCCAGCTCGTGCATCCGGCGCTCACCGCCCTGCGCAGAGACGTTGTCGCCTATGGCGCGCACGCCGCGCAGCGGTTGCTGGAACTGGCGGCCGGCGGGGCGCCGGGTTCCCGCGGTGAGGCACCGGCAGTGCTGACGCCGCGCGCGTCCACCGCGCCGCCGCCTGCGCGCCGCAGGTGAGCTGAGCTCCGGTGCCTCGTCCGTCGAGGCGCCGGTACTGCCGCTGACACTCGCCCTGCTATTGCCATTGCCACCGAACCAAGTCAGCGCATGTCCACCGCGCCGCCCCCTGCGCGCCGCGGGTGAGCTGCGTCGCGCCGTTTCGTCTGTCGAAGCGCTGCCACTGCCACCGAACCGGGCCATAAGTCCGATTCTGTCCTTATGCTCGGTTCATCGCGCTTGATCGTCGAATGTTTCTTTCGGCCAAGCGCGCCCTCGCCCGCCCCCGCCGCCGCACCCGCCTGCCCGGTTCCAAATCCGGTCCTCCGCACTCTTGACGCTTAACCGGTTCAGTGCCAGCATCCGTGAACACTCGGCAATGCTGCGAACCGGTGGCAGCAGTACCCGCCTGGGTTGTGAATCCGCACCCTAATCCTGGCGTAGCGAAGTGAGGCTCAACGATGAGATCTAGATGGCGCGCGGTATCCGCCCTGGTCCTGGCCCCCGTCCTGGCCGCGGCCGCGGCCTGCGGGAGCGGGGGCTCCGGCTCCTCCTCAAGCTCCGGGCCCAGCGGGGTGATCACCGCCTCCGGCTCCTCCACCCCGTTCACGGCCAACTTCAACCCGTACTCGCCGAGCTTCCAGATCGGCACCACCGGGATGATCTACGAGCCGCTGATGTTCTTCAACACCGCGAAGGCCGGGGATGTCGAGCCCTGGCTGGCGCAGTCCTACACCTGGAACGCCGACGGCACCGCGATCACCTTCAAGCTGCGCACCGGCGTCACCTGGAACGACGGCAAGCCCTTCACCGCCGCCGACGTCGCCTACACCTTCAACCTGGCCGCGAGCGACGCGGCGCTGAACACCAACGGCCTGCCGGTCAAGAGCGCGGCGGCCAACGGCAACGACTCGGTGACCATCACCTTCACCAAGCCGTCCTACCAATACCTCGTCTACGTCGCGGCCAAGACGATGATCCTGCCGCAGCACATCTGGTCCACGGTCTCGGACAAGAAGACCTGGACCAACCCGAAGCCGGTGGGCACCGGCGCGTGGACCGTCGGCAAGCTCAACAGCCAGGTCCTCGAATACGACGCGAACCCGCACTACTACCAGGCCGGCCTGCCGAAGCTCAAGACCATCAGGTTCGTGACCTTCAGCGGCAACAGCAGCGCCGACCAGGCCATCGAGTCCGGCCAGATCGACTGGGGCGGCGGCTTCGTGCCCGACGTCAAGAAGAACTTCCTGGCTAAGAACTCGAAGTTCGCCCTCGAGGACATCCCGCTTTCGGTGACGTACCTGATGCCCAACTACAAGCAGGGCCCGACCGCGGACAAGGCGGTGCGCCAGGCGATCAGCCAGGCCATCGACCGCGACTTCATCAGCCAGTCCGTCTACAACGGGTACGCCCCGGCGACCAACCCGATGGACCTGCTGACCCCGAACTTCAACAACATCCTGGACCCGAGCCTGGCCGGCCAGAGCTTCGGCAAGGCCGACCCCGCGGCCGCGAAGGCGACCCTCCAGGCGGCCGGCTACACCCTCGGCTCGGACGGAGTGTTCAAGGACAAGTCCGGCAAGCCGCTGAACATCTCGATCAAGGTGGTCACCGGGTGGTCCGACTACATCAGCATCCTGCAGATCGTGGAGCAGGAACTGGCCGCGGCCGGAATCAAGCTCACCGTGGTGCCCGAGGCGTACGCCGCGTGGCTGGACGACCAGAACGCGGGCAACTTCCAACTGATGATCGACAACTTCGGGTACACCTCCGACCCCTACACCTACTACAACCAGCTGCTCAACGGCTCGTTCGCGCCGCCCATCGGCAAGACGGACCAGTTCGGCGACTATGGCCGCTACGACAACCCGCAGGTGGACTCGCTGCTCGCGGACATCGCCTCGACCCAGGACGCCGCGAAGCAGAAGCAGGACTACTACCAGATCGAGCACCTCGTGCTGCAGGACGTGCCGACCATCGCGCTGTTCGCCGCGCAGGACGAGATCGAGTTCAACGGCAACCACGTGAAGAACTTCCCGACCACCGACAGCCCGTACGCGCCCCCGCCGCCGTGGCTGAACCCGGACGAGGGCCAGGTCGCCATGCACCTGGAACCGGCCAGCTGACCTGACGCGCGGATCTCCCGGCAAGGCGATCGCGCGTCCCGGAGCGCGCACCTGTGCACAGAACTCGTGCACGGCGTTCCGGGACGCGCGCCGCCGTAGCCGGGCGACGCACTACGAGTAAGGAGGCGGGGCGTGCGCCTGCGCTATGTCGGCCGGAAACTCGGCTTCTACCTGGTGGCCGCATGGATCGCGATCACCCTGAACTTCTTCCTGCCGCGGCTGATCCCCGGCGATCCGATCGCGGTCATCATCAACAAGCAGTCGCAGACCGGCTCCGTCCCGCCGGGCGAGGCGGACCAGCTGCGCAAGCTGCTCGGGCTCAGCTCAGGCAGCCTGATCAGCCAGTACGGCCAGTACCTTGATTCACTTGCCCATCTGCGCTTCGGGCTGTCGATCACCGTCTTCCCCACTCCGGTGGTCGACCTGGTGCGGCAGGCGATCTTCTGGACGCTGATCCTGGTCGGCGTCGCCACCCTGTTCAGCTTCCTGCTCGGCGTCGGGCTCGGTACGGTCACCGGCTGGCGGCGCGGCAGCAGGCTGGAGGCGATCGTTCCGGCGACGACGCTGCTGACCGCGGTGCCGTACTTCTGGCTGGCGCTGCTGCTGGTGTATCTGTTCGCGAACAAGCTTCAGTTCTTCCCCGCGCAGGGCGGTTACGACATCTCGCTCGATCCCGGCTGGAGCGGCGCGTTCATCTCCTCGGCGATCCGGCATTCGCTGCTTCCCGCCATCACGCTGATCGTCGCGTCGATCGGCGGCTGGCTGCTCGGAATGCGCAACATGATGGTCGCAACGCTCGCCGAGGACTACGTGGTCGCGGCCGAGGCGAAGGGCCTGAGCTCGATGCGGGTCATGGTCCGGTACGCGGCCCGTAACGCGGTGCTGCCGAGCGTGTCAGGGTTCGCCGTCTCCATCGGCTTCGTGGTCACCGGGCAGATCGTGATGGAGCAGGTCTTCAACTACCCCGGTATCGGCAATTTGCTGTTCAACGCCGTGCAGAACCAGGACTACCCGCTGATGCAGGGGATCTTCCTGGCTATCAGCTTCGCCGTGTTGGGCGCGAACCTGTTGGTGGACCTGCTCTACGGCTTCATCGATCCGCGCACGAAGGAGGCGTAAGTGTCGGCCACGGTCACCACACAGTTGGTGGAAGCGCCGGTCGAGACCGCCGCGCGCGGCACCGGCCTGCTACGCACCGCACTGCACTCGCGGCGCCTGATCGCAGGGCTCTGTATCGTCGGGTTCTTCGTCCTGCTCGGCGTGATCGGCCCGCTGCTGCTCGGAAATCCGAATCTCATCAGCACCGACCGCGCGGCATCCCCGTCCGCCGCGCACTGGTTCGGCACCACGGACATCGGCCAGGACGTGTTCTCGCAGACGGTGGTGGGCACCCGGGCCACCCTGGAGATCGGCGCCGCGGCCGGCCTGGTCGCGACCGTGATCTCGGTGATCATCGGGATCGGCGGCGGCTACGCGGGCGGCTGGGTGGACGAGATCCTCGCCCTGCTCTCCAACGTCGCCCTCGTGATTCCCACTCTGCCGCTGGTCATCGTCGTGGCCGCGTTCGTGAAGAACACCGGCCTGCTGCCGACCATCTTCGTGATAGCGATGACCACCTGGGCCGCCTCCGCGCGAGTGCTACGCGGCCAAACGCTCTCGATCCGCAACCGCGACTACGTGCTCGCCTCCAAAGCCCTGGGCGAACCGGTCTGGCGGATCGTGCTCGTGGAGATCCTGCCGAACGAGCTGCCGATCATCGTCTCGCAGTTCCTGTTCTCGATGATCTTCGCGATCCTCGCGCAGGCCGGCCTCGCCTTCCTCGGATTGCAGAGCCCTGACCTGCTCACCTGGGGCAACACGCTGTACTTCGCCCAGAACGCCGAGGCACTCTCCTCCGGCGACTGGTGGTGGTTCGCGCCGCCGGGCCTGTGCATCGCCCTGCTCGGCGCGGGCCTCGCCCTGATCAACTTCGGGCTCGACGAACTGCTCAACCCGCGGCTGCGCGTGTACCGCGAACCCCGCGGCCGTCGCGCGAACAAGGTCAGCCCGGTAGCCGGAACGGAGACGCAGCAGTGATCACGACGACCGGAACCGAGGCGCCGCACGGCTTCGCCGGCCTCGGCACAGATCTCGTCTTGCGCGCGAGCAACGTGAGCGTCGAATACGCCGGAAGCCGCCCGACCCGGGCCGTGCGCGACGTGTCGCTGGAGCTGCGGCGCGGCGAGGTGCTCGGCATCGTCGGCGAGAGCGGCTGCGGTAAGTCAACCTTCGCCTACGCGCTGACCCGGATGCTGCGGCCGCCGGCCCGGATGACCGCCGGCGTCGTGGAGTATTTCAGCCGGGACGGCGAGAGCGTCGACCTGGCCACCCTGGACGGCGACCGGCTGCGCGCGTTCCGCTGGAACAAGGTCTCGATGGTGTTCCAGAGCGCGATGAACGCGCTGAACCCGGTGACCAGCATCGGCAGCCAGATGGACGACATCTTCCGCACCCACCGGCCGGGCATGGACAAGGCCGCGCGCCGCGCCCGCTCCGGCGAGCTGCTGGAGATGGTGGGCATCGACCCCAAGCGGCTGCGCTCCTTCCCGCACGAGCTGTCCGGCGGCATGCGCCAGCGCGTGGTGATCGCGATGGCGCTGGCCCTTGAGCCGGAGGTCGTGGTCATGGACGAGCCGACCACGGCCCTTGACGTGCTGGTGCAGCGGGAGATCCTGGACGAGGTCGAGCGGCTGCGCGCCGAGCTCGGCTTCTCAGTGATCTTCATCACCCACGATCTGGCGCTGCTGCTGGAGATCAGCGACCGGCTCGCCGTGATGTACGCCGGCCAGGTGATCGAGTACGCCCCGGCCGAGCAGGTCGCCGCCTCGCCGCTGCACCCATATACCAGGGGCCTGCTTCGCTCGTTCCCGGACCTGCGCGGGGAGCGGCGCGAGATGCACGGGATCCCGGGCAGCCCGCCGGACCTGCGGACGAACCTGGTCGGCTGCCCGTTCGCGCCGCGCTGCG
>NZ_DASRGV010000372.1:0-3136 GCF_035650855.1 Actinocrinis sp.
GCCGAGATCCAGGTGGCGCCGCCGTCCGTCGACGTCCACAGTCGCAGCTCCTTGACAGGCGCCGATCCGGATCCTGCGACGCGCGAAGCGGTCAGGATCGCCGTGTCGCCGTCCGGGTGGTCGTCCAGGCCGAGCGGCAGATCGTAGTCGATCGTCAGCAGCGGGATCCTGCGTAGTTTCGGTCCGACCGGCGCCGACGAGTGGAAGGTCCACGTGGTGCTGGTCTGCGTGGAGACCGGGATGGCGGCCGTGGATTCGTCGTAGACCAGCCGGTACGTGCCGGGGCCGGCCGGCACGGCGAAGTCCGCGACCGAGGAGGCCGCCGTGCCCAGCAGGTCGGCGCCGTGGTAGAGCCGCATCGCCTCGGTGGTCGCTCCGAACAACCCGAGGCAGTCATAACCGTCCGCCAGGTTCTGCAGGTCGACCAGCTCGACGTGAATGTTGCCCGCCGCCCTGGTGGAAGGCTGCGGCGCGCAGGCGCTCTCCGACAGCTCCGTGCCGGAGTACGGTCCCGGCCGGAAGACCTGCTTCGCCCACTCGGCGGCGCGCTTGCTGCCGGGGGCGTAGTGCGTGAAGCCGGGGATCTCGGTCACCCACGCGTAGGTGTTCTTCTGGCCGTTCACGGTGATCGGCGGCGCGGCTTCCTGATTCCAGCCGATACCCGGCTACGTCGAAACGTAGTCGGTGCGCGTCGAACCGCCCGGCACTGTGCCCGAGAACTCGAGAGCCAGGAACCCGCTGTCGGTCAGGCCGTAGCGATTCTCGCCGTACGGCGTGGTGTCGCCGTCGATGCCGTAGAAGCGCTCGTCGACCTCGGCCAGGTGGGACTGGACCGCGGGCGTCACGGTGTACGTCAACGAATCCGGAATCCGGTCGCCGAGGTTGTAGGAGAGGTCGTACACGCACGTGGCCGTATTGCGCAGATGTAGAGACGCATCAATGCGGCTCACGGTCGCATAGTGCTGTCATGGCTCGGCCTAACCCGACCGAAATTCGTGCTAGCCCCACTGTTGATCGTCGTGGTGACGCCGTCGCCGGGACAGACACGCCACGGCGAGCATGAAGAGGCCCGATTCTCGCTCTGTCGCAATACGGGGGTTAAGCCGTGCGAGCTGCTTTCGCCACCACCTGCGTGGCCTTACTCACCATCACCACGGCGTCCGGTACCAGCGTCGCTGCCGCTGGCACCACGGCACAAACGGGAGCGCTGACTCTCCCGGCGCCGACGGGGGTCCACCAGGTCGGAGTCGTGGATCTGCACCTGATCGACCGGTCCCGGCCGGAGCGATGGGACCCGCCAAAGCCCTATCGAGAGCTGATGGTCAGCGTCGTCTATCCGGCGCGCGACGCGCAGCACTACCCGGTGGCGCCGCAGATGACGCCCGGCGTCGCAGCAGGCTTCGATGCTTTGGCCGGGCCGGGGAACTACAGCGTGCCGCCGCACACGGTCGACTGGTCGGCGACGCTCACACACGAGCACGCGGGAGCTCCGGTCCTCGGCGGACGCCATCCGGTCGTGCTGTACTCGCCCGGCGCCGTTGACGTGCGCTCCTGGGACACGACCCTGGTCGACCAGTTGGCCAGCGAGGGATACGTCGTGGTCACCATCGATCCGACGTACGAGTCCCCGGCCGTGGAGTTCCCCGGCGGCCGGATCATCGACAGCGACATCATGACCTGGTATCAGAAGGCGGATAGTGACGGCACGGTACCCGAGTTCCTGCAGGCGCTGGAGGAGACCAGGGTCGCCGACACCGAGTTCGTGCTCGACCAGCTCGACGCGCTCGCGACGGGGCGCAACCCGGACGCCGAGCACCGTCCACTACCGGCGGGCCTCGGCAGCGCGCTCGACACCCGGCACGTTGGGATGTTCGGCCACTCCGCGGGCGGATTCACCGCGCTGGAAGCGATGTATCAGGACCCGCGCATCGCGGCCGGGATCGACATGGACGGAACGCTGGAGTACACGCAGATCCCGGACGGCACGCACCTTTCCCCGGTAGCGCGGCACGGACTGACGCGCCCGTTCCTGCTCCTCGGCAGCGCGGGCCCGGGCGGGTCCAACCACGTGGCCGAGCCTTCCTGGGCTTCGCTGTGGCAGCACAGCACCGGTTGGCATCAGGACGTGACGCTCCCGGGAACCCGGCACGGTTCCTACACCGACGCCGAGGCGCTGATCCCTCAGCTCGCTGACAAGCTGTCGGCTGCCACGGTGACCGGTGACATCGGTTGCGCGAACCCTTCGCTCACGATCGCGGCGGAGCGCGAGCTGATCAGTGCCTTCTTCCATCGGTGGCTGTAAGAGGCAGATTGGCGACGGGCACGCCGCCCGCGGCGAGGCCGAGCAGCGTGAGGCTGACGCTGCTCGGCCCGGCCGGCGTCGTGCCATCGCGCAGCACCGCGAGAGCCAGGGTGTTGCGACCGCGACCGCGCAGAATGCCGTTGGGCAGCACGAAGGTGTGCTGTGGTCCCACGTCGTTGATGTACTGCCCGACATTCCAGCCGTTGAGGAAGATCTGCACCCGGTAGGCGCGCGCCGGATCGTCGGTCAGCGTCAGCCCGATGGAGGCGTCGACTCCGTGCGGCACAGCCAGGTTGAAGGTCGTGCGCAGCCAGCTGACGCCCTGGCTGTCGTCCGCCTGAGGCAGGCTGACTTGCTGCCAGGCGCCGTCGGCGAAGGCCGGCAGGTGCCAGCCGGAGCGCTCACCGTAGAGTCCGCCGTTGTTCAGCGGGCCGCGCAGCGGATCGGCCGAAGCCGTGTCAGCTCCCTGAATCCGCCAGGTCACGGCTGGAGTCGCGCCCGAGAAAGTGGCGGCGGTCAGTCCGCGCGCCGCCTTGTGCGCGTCGTTCGATCCACCGTCCTCGCTGTGCGCCATCGGCCGCACGAGCACCGCGAGCACATGCGCGCCCGAGTCGCTGAGCGTGGAGGGAACAGCGAAAGTCGCGGTGGCGGTCCACGTGCTCTGCGAATCCTGCGCCTTGGTCGGCACCGGCTGCCGGTGCGTGCCCAGCGGCACACCGTCCAGCCAGGCCATCAACATGCCCTGGGTGCCCGACGAGTAGGAGAGGCTGACGCTTTGCACGCCGGCGGCGGCCGTGTAATAACCCCGATACCAGACGTCGCCGTAGTGGAAGC
>NZ_DASRGV010000373.1:0-6955 GCF_035650855.1 Actinocrinis sp.
GAGTACGTGCTCACGTTGGCGCTCCGGTGAATTGGTCGCGTCCGTCTTACGCGACAGTCGGCGCACGCCGACCAGGCACTTACCGCAACCGTCGTATTCGGTGACGTCCCCCGCGACGACATCCATATCAACCATGATGAACTGCTCCCATCGCTCACGCATATGAGTTTTGGGGGAGCTACCGGGCGGCAAGGACAACTACCAGGTCGACCGGGACGCCGCCGAAGAGGTCATGGCGATCATGCCGCAGACGCGGATGGCGGCGCGCGCCAACCGGGCGTTCCTCGGCCGCGTCGTACGCCACCTGGCCGGCCTCGGCGTGCGCCAGTTCCTCGACATCGGCACCGGCATCCCCGGCCCCGGCAACACCGGCGAGGTCGCTCACACCCTCGCGCCGGACGCCCGGGTCGTCTACGTGGACAACGACCCGATCGTGCTGGCCCACGCCGAGGCGCTGCTGGCGAAGGCGGACCGGGCCCGCACCACGGTGATCAGCGGGGACCTGCGCGACCCGGCGGCGATCCTGGCCAACCCGAGGGTCCGCGAGGTGCTCGACTTCGCCGAGCCGATCGCGGTCCTGCTGATCGCGGTGCTGCATTTCGTCCGCGAGGACGAGAACCCGTACGGCGTGGTCCGCCACCTCATGGACGCGATGCCCCCGGGCGGCTTCTTGGCGCTCTCGCACGCCACCGGCGACTTCGATCCCGTATCGGCCCGCGAAGGCGTCCGCGCCTACACGCAGGCCGGCGCCCGCTTCGTGCCGCGGACACGCAGCCAGTTCACAGCCTTCTTCGAGGGAACGGAACTGCTGGAACCCGGCATCGTGCAGGTGCCGTATTGGCAGCCTGACGAAGAACTGTCGCCGGAGGCCGCGAGCGTGTGGTCATACGGAGGCGTTGGCCGCAAGCTCGGCTGAAGCAGCGCTCCGCTCCGCACTGTCGTCTGATTCGGCGGGACGGACCGGGTCGGCCGGTCGTGTGCGGCGGACGAGTCCCACTGCGAGCCCTGAGATGACGACGAGCACGCCGGCCCAGACCAGCGGGCCAGGCACGCGTCCACCGGTGGCGATTCCGGTGAAGGCCGCGCAGATCGGGGCCACTCCGGTCAGCAGGCCGACCGCTCCGACGCCCAACGCCGCGACCGTCGAATACCAGAGCAGGAAGGCGACCGCGGTCACCATGATCGCGAGGTAGGCCATGGCGGCCCACTCGGCGCCGGAGAGCCGGCCGGCCGCGTTTGGCCCCTCGCCGGCCAGCCCCAGCAGCGCGAGCATCACCGCGCCGATCCACACCGAGTGCAGCGAGACGCCCCAGGCGCCGTGCCGGCCCAGCACCGGCACGGCCATCAGCGTGAAGGACGCCTCGCAGACCAGCGCCACCGCGGCCCAGCCGATCCCGATCGCGTCGGCCCGGCCGGTGCCCTCGACCAGGGCGCTGCCCGCGGTCACCACGACCGCGGCGAGCAGGACGCGCCGGTTCGGCCTTCGGCCTTCCAGGAGCGGACCGATGACTCCGAGCACCACCGGCACGCAGGCGACCGCCACCGCGATGACGGCCGGTTCGGCATGCGCGACCCCGCGCACGACCGCCACGTTGAACAGCACCAATCCGAGTGCTGCGATGCCCGTCAGCCAGAGCCATTCACGGCCGCGCGGCCGCACGATCGGCACTCGGGCGGCCTTCGCGAGCGCGAGCAGGATCAAACTCGCGGCCGCGTACCTGATCGCCTGCGCGGTGAACAAGGGGGCTGAGGTCAGCTCGCGAGAGACCCCGACGCTGCCGCCGACCAGGCACATCCCGAGCACGCCGGACGCGACGGCGCGGAGGGTGGATGGGCGTCGGGTGGCCGGACGGCGGCCCGCTGCGGTTGCGTCCGGTGCCGGCGCTGCTGAAATCGTCTCTGCCACGAAGCCCACCCTGCCGCCACAATGGTCCGGTGAGTAGATCCAAAGACGAGCCGCCCGACCGGTCCAAAGCGGGAGCGGATTTCCTCCTGCTGAACCTGCGGGAGGCGCCGGCCGGCGGCCTGTCCGACTGGCTGGCCGAGCAGTTGCGGCGCGCGATCGCGGACGGCCGGCTGCCGGTCGGCGGCACCTTGCCGCCCACTCGGGTGCTGGCTGAAGAACTGCGCGTCTCACGCGGGGTGGTCACCGAGGCGTACCAGCGGCTGATCGAGGACGGACAAGCCGTCGGGCGCGGGCGGGCCGGAACGGTCGTGGTGGCCGCTCCGATCGGAGCAAATCCGCCGCCTCGCGGTCCCGGCGTGGTCGTGCGGCGGAAACCGTCGGTGGCGTCGCCGCCGGCTCCGTCGGTCTTCGCCGCGCCGCCGGACGCGGACGTGTTCGACGCGTTGCGCGCGAATCCGGCGCGGTTCGACTTCACGCCCGGCGTGCCCGACTTGACGGCGTTCCCGCGAGCCGCCTGGTTGCGCGCCGAGCGCCAGGTGCTCGCCCGCCTCTCCCCCGCCGACTTCGGTTACGGAGATCCGCGCGGCGCGCCCGCCTTCCGGCAGGCGGTCGTCAACTGGCTCGCGCGATTTCGGGGCGTACGCGCCGAGCCCGGCGAAGTGATCGTGGTCGCCGGGGTGGCGCAGGCGCTCGGCCTGGTCGCCGAGGTCCTCACGGCCGAGGGGATCCGCGAGATCGCCCTGGAGGATCCCGGTTCGCTCGGCGTCCGGCAGCATTTGCGCAGCCGGCACCTGGCGACGCTGCCGATCCCGGTCGACGCTGCGGGCCTGCGCGTCGACGCGCTGCGCTCCAGTGGCGCTCGCGTGGTGGCCCTCACGCCCGCGCATCAGTTCCCTACCGGCGTGGTCCTCGACGGTGCCCGACGCAGGGAGCTGATGCAGTGGGCCGACGAGGGCGGGCTGATCCTGGAAGACGACTATGACGCCGAGCATCGCTACGACAGGCCGCCGGTCCCGGCCATGCACTCGCTGATCCCGGAGAGCGTGTTCTACACCGGGAGCGTCTCCAAGATCCTGGCCCCCGCCTTGCGCGTCGGCTGGCTGCTCGTGCCGCCGCATTACCGGGATGCGGTCATCGTCACCAAGCGCTACGCCGATCTCGGGAACGCGGTGCTGCCGCAACTCGTGCTCGCCGAGCTGATGGAGTCCGGCGAGATGGAGCGGCATCTTCGGATGCTGAGACGGCGGCACCGGCAGCGCCGCGACGCGATGATCGGCGCGATCCGCACGCACCTGCCCCGCGCTCGCGTGCACGGCGCCGCCGCCGGACTGCATCTGATGATCACGTTCGACGAACCGCTCTCGGACACCGAGCTGGCCGCCGCGGCGTTGGCGCGCGGGGTCAAGGCGCAGCCGCTGTCCTGGCATTATCAGCAGCCGAGCAAGCCGGGGCTGGTGCTCGGCTACGCCGCCTGCACGCCGGGCGACGCGGCCGAGGGCATCGCGATCATCGGCGAGGCCTTGCGGCAGCTGGTCAGCTGATCGGCTGACCAGCTGCCGCAAGGTCGCGGGGATCTAACCGGGCGCTGGGCGGCGGTCGGGTTCCGGTTCGGCTGGTGCGTTGCTGCCTATCCGACCTTCCAGTTCTGAGTGGCCGAACCGGAGCAGGTCGCCACGTCGAGCAGCGTGCCGTCCGCGGTCGCGCCGGCGACCGAGTCAAGGCACAGGTTGGTGCCGCCGCCGTTGGTGATGGTTCCGTTCGCGTTGACAGTCCACTGCTGCGCCGCCAGGCCGGTGCAGTCCTCGATGACGACTGCGGTGCCAGAGCCCACCGTCGATCCGGTACCCGCCTGCATGCACTTGTTGCTGTACACGGTCAGCAGGTGCGTCGTGGTGTAGTTCCACTGCTGGTTGCCGCCGTTGTTGCAGTCCCACAGGTCGAGCTGGGTGCCGCTGGTCGTGGACCAGCCCGGGACGTCGACGCAGCGCCCTGATGCGACGCCGGTGATCGAGGTGCCGGGCGGAGCCGGCGGCTGGTCGTTGACCGGCGGGACGGTGCCGAAGCCGTAGCCCCACTTCAGCTGGGCGACGCCGGTGGCGCTGTTGTCCTGCAGCTTGCCCTTCGCGTCGAGGCTCTCGATCGAGTAGGCGTCGCCGAAGCGCAGTCCCGGCCAGTAGACCAGACCCATGCCCATTCCGCGGGCGATGTCGGTCACGGCGGCGAAGTAGGACGTGAACACGTTGCCGTTGTGGTTGCCGTAGTTCAGGCCGACCGTCATCGGCGAGCCGGCCTCGTCGATGATCGTGCGGTATGCGTACCCGCCGATGCGCGGAAGCAGGTTGTTGATCCAGTCCGCCTCGGTGGTGTAGCTGCCCCAGAAGCCGTAGAAGTGCAGGGAGAGCAGCGTGCCGTTCAGGGCCGTGCTGGCCCCGACGCCGGTGACGTTGTCGTTGTAGCCGGTGCCGCTGATGACGACGCGGTCGCGCGGTACGTTGCCGTGCCGGGCGAGCCAGTCCGTGCAGATCTGCACCCACTGGCTGGTGTTGTACCCGAACGGCTCGTTCATCGGCTCGAAGTAGACCCGCGGATTGTTGCGGTACGCCGCGGTGACGGTGTCCCACATCTGATTCCACGTGGTTACGTCGTCGATCTTGCCGTCCTTGGCGGTGTTCGACTCCCAGTAGCTGAGGATGACCTTGTCGCCCTCGGCGGTCGCGGCGTCGATCGCGGCGCGGTACGACTTCCACCAGGCGGTGCCGACGCTGGCCGGGTTGATCGGCAGCCGGATGGTGTTGGCGCCGAGGTTCTTGCGGAAGCCGTCGGCCATCTTGTCGGCGATCCGGTAGACGGTGCGGTAGTCGTCGGTGACCGCGAGCCCGCTGGGCACCACCGCGTCACTGGCGTAGTTGTCCCGCGGATCGGCCCAGTTCACGCCGTGGAAGCTGCTCGGCGCGGCCGCGGCGGCCGAGGATGCCGCCGGGTCGGCCGTGGCCAGGGCGGCGAACGCACTGGAGGTCGTCGCGGCGGCCACGAGGCCGAGCGAGACGACGAGCGCGGTGCGCCCGCGCCGGGTGAGGACACCACGCATCGGGATGTATCGCATTCTTGGCCCCTCAGTTAATTCGGGGGTAAATTAACTCGATGGAAGCTAGGGCCACGCCGGAACGCTGTCAAGGGGTCGCCATGGACGCGCTGGTAGGGTGGCCGCGGAGCCTCGACTCTTAGAAGGCATTGGTTGATATGCGTTGGGGTGCGGGCTCGGTCTCCGGGGACATGACCCGGACGGCGGTGCTCGCCCTGCTCGCGCGCCGCGGACCGCTGAGCCGCGCGCAGATCGCGGAACGGCTCGAACTGAGCCCGGCCACCATCACCGCGAGCACGCGCAGGCTGCTGACCGAGGGCCTGCTCGTGGAGGAGGACCCGCGCCCCTCAGTAGCCGGCCGCCCCTCGATCCCGCTGGCCTTGGTGCCCGCGTCCGCGCACGCGATCGGCATCCAGGTCGCCGGCGAGCACGTGAGCGGTGTGATCGCCCGGCTCGACGCGCAGGTGGTGCACGGCTTCCGCCGCGACTTCGATCCGGCCGCGCCGGACGCGATCCGGACACTCACGACCCTGATCCGCGCGGAGGTCGACGAGGCCGAACGCGATCGCCTGCCGATCTCCGGAGTCGGCGTCGCGGTGCCTGGCATCGTCGAGCCCGAAACCGGAACGCTGCGCATGTCGGTGCGCCTGGGTTGGACCGGCACTCCGCTGGCCGCCCGGCTGCGCAAGGCGCTCGGCGTGCCAGTGTTCGTAGACAACGACATCAGCGCGATCACCGCGGCGGAGCGGCTTTACGGACCCGGCGCCGACGACGCCGACTTCCTGCTCGTCGCGATCGGGCAGGGTATCGGTCTCGGGATGGTGCTCGACGGCGCTCCGTATCGGGGCGCGGCCGGAGCCGCCGGGGAGTTCGGCCATCTGCCGATCCTGCCGGACGGCCCGCTGTGTGTCTGCGGCAATCGAGGCTGCTTGGAGACGCAGGTCAGCACCGAGGCGCTGCTGCGGGACGCCCGCGCGGCCGGAATCCTGACCGCGGAATCAGGCCTCGCTGACCTCGACGCGGCCGCGGCCCGCGACGACCAACAGGCCGTCAGCCTGCTGAATCGGGCGGGGGAACTGCTCGGGCGGGCGCTGGCCGGCGCGATCAACCTGCTCGGCCCGCAGACCGTGGTGGTCATGGGCGAGATCACGGCGCTGTGGCTACACCTGAGCGAACCCTTCCACCACGCCCTCGCGATGCACCTGCTGCCGGCCGGGCGGGAGACCCGGATCGACGTGCGCGCCTGGGACGAGGAGTTGATCGCGGCCAGCGCCGCCCGCATCGTCCTCGGCGCGCCGCTGGCCGCTCCGCGCCAGAAGGGCTGAACCCGCGGCGACGCCGGCCGGGCCGGCCCGAGTTGTCTCGGACCGGCCCGGTCTTCGGTTTCCGCGTTCCCCTTATCCGATCTACGGACTGGTACAGCTCACACCGGTCGCCGGCGCGGAATTGCCGCCGGTGGCGGTGAAGCCGAAGGAGGTCGAAGAACCCGGCGATATCGAGCCGTTGTAGGCCGCGTTCTTGACGGTGACCGCTCCGCTGGTGCCGCTGTTCACCCCGTTCCACAGACTGCTGATGGTCTGCCCGCTCGGCAGGGTGAAGTGCACTGTCCAGCCGTTGACCGGTGAGGAGCCGCTGGCCACCGTCACGTTCGCCTGGAAGCCGCCCTGCCAGCTGTTGGTCACGGCGTAGGTGGCGGTGCATCCGCCGTTGCCAGGAGGCGGGCTGCTCGGCGGGTTGCTCGACGGCGGCGTGGTGCTCGGCGGAGCCGTCGACGGCGGCGGGCTGCTGCCGTGGCTGACGGTGATGCTGTCGTTGCCGCTGCCGCCGCCCCAGGCCTCGGTCGCCAGGATCTGGTAGTTGAGCGAGCCGAGGTTCATCCCGTGGCTGGCCCAGGCGTTGAAGAAGTTCTGCGTGGTGATGGTGCCGCTGGTGGTGTTTCCCTGCCGGATCGCCAGGTACTGCTCGAA
>NZ_DASRGV010000374.1:0-13983 GCF_035650855.1 Actinocrinis sp.
TAGGGCGAGGCGCCGATCGCGCTCGCGCTCATCGGCAGCTGATTCGCGTGCTGCCAGTGCTTTGAGACGGGTGGCGAGTCCCGGATGCGTGTCGTGCCGGTCGTCGGAATCCTTCGGCGTGGCAGCGCGCAGTGCGTGGAACTGGTCGCGGTAGTACGGGTCGTCCAGCATCGCACGGTAGGCGCTGAACGGGTCGTCGGGCAGGCGTCCGGCCCTGCGCATCGGGGCGATGACCTGACTGCTGAACGCCGACCAACTGGCCGCGATCGCATGCACGGAGCGCAGCGCATCACCGGTTGTGCGCGCACCGGCGATGCGGGCGGCCGCAGCGTCGGCCTCCAGTTCTTGCCGCCGATTGACCGCGAGCGCGATGCGATAGTAGAGGCGCGCGTACTGGGACAGCGGGGCGTGCAGTATCCAGGCGAACGACACGCCGCCGTTGCTGCGCATCGCTTGCAGCCGGTCCAAGGTGCCCTGCAGCGACGCGGAGCCGCGGTACACCAGAGCGGCGAGCCGGGTGTGGTTGTTCGCGTAGTGGCCGAGCTCGTGACAGAGCACTGCGCGTAGCTCGTCCGCGTCCAGGCCCACGAGGAGCGGCGCTCCGACGTAGAGCACCCTGGTGCGGCCCTTCATCAGCCCGAGCAGATAGGACTCCTCGAACACCATGGCGTTCGCCTCGCCGATCAGCCGGATCTGCGACGGCGGCCGGGTGCCCACCTCCTGGGCCAGCTGCTCGACCGCCTCCCACAGCTCCGGGGCCCGCTTGCGGCCGACGAGCACCGAGTCCGGCAGCGGCGCGTTGGACCGGCTGACCGCGAACACCCCGTAGAACGCGGCGAGCAGCATGGGCACGCTGGAGACGATCACTCCCGGCATCGCGGGCGGCAGCCCCTCGCCGGGCGGAACCGGCAGACTGGCCCACAGCACCAGCATGCCGATATCCCCGCCCACCACGGCCAGAACCACCAGGTAGAAGCCGATCAGCAGCCCGAGCGCGAGGGCCGCCCGCAGCGCCGTCCTCACCGGTCCGCCTCCGCCCCGTACTCCTCCCCGTCGTCGGTGCCAGCGTCCTGATCAGTACCGCTGTCGGGGCCGTCGCCGTCGATCGCTTCGCCGAGCGCGGATTCGATCCGCGCGCGAACCCGTTCCACCGCTTCCGGCGAGTCCTCCACCCCCTCGCGCAGCCAGCGCTCGGCGGCGCGCAGCATCGCGGTCAGCGTGTCCACGGATGCTGACATCCGTGCGCCGGGAACCGTGATGGGCACGGGGAAGCGACCGTTCGGCACCAGCGAGTCGTCCGCCGAGCCCCGGCGGCGCCTCGGCTCCAGCTCCAGCACCCGCTCCAGCGTGCGCCGGGCGTTGCGGACATTGCCCGCCACGGTGACGCGCCGGATGCCGAGCTTGGCCGCGATCTCCTCCTGGGGCATCCCGAAGAGCGTGTGCAGCACGAGCGCGGTTCGCTGCTTCGCGGGCAATCCGGCCAGCGCCTCAAGCACCGCCATCGCCTCGGCGGTCTGTTCCGGCGTCGCATCGTGCGGAACGGGCATCACGTCGATCACCTTCCGCTCCCTGGCCTTTTTACGCGCCTGGGCGCACAGCTCGTTGCGCAGCACGGTGTACAGCCACGCCTCGGGCGCCTCGTACTCCTCACGGATGCGGTCCCAGGACCGGAACGCGGTGATATACGTGTTCTGTACCGCGTCCTCGGCGTCCTGGCGGTGCCTGCAGAACATCATCGCCCTGGCAAGCAACCCCGGGCTGGTGCGGGCGAAGAACGCGGCGAAGTCCTCCCGCTCGACCGATCCGCGCACGTAGTCCGCCTTCACCGGCTTACCCCCAACCCCTGCACTGGACCGTCGACGAGGACCAGGACGACCAGGACGGCGGGAGCCTGGCCCGCGACCGACGCCCGCACCGCGAGCCGCCCGCCGCGCTTCCCGCGCCGCCGGTGCAGCGACACGAGCAGCCGCTCAGCCGCCCGGCACACCAGCTCGACCGCCATCTCCGTCACCATCGACACTACCGGCAACTGCATCTCGGGACACCGCCTCTACGCAGAGTTCTTAGTCTGTGTGGACACCGGTATGAGTCGTCCCGAGGCCGAAATGTTTATGGGGACCTTCCGGCGCGCCGCCCTCTCGCGCCGCCGGTAATGTGGGCGCGTGCCAGCGAACAAGGCGATAAACGCAGCTCCGACGCGCCGGCGGCTCCTGGACGGCGCCGTTCAGACGGTGCGCGCGCACGGGATCACGGGGGTCTCGGCGCGCACAGTGGCCGGTGCAATCATCGGCGTATGGTGAGTCTCGACCAGCAGACCGAGTATTGGAACGCCACCGGTGCGGGCAAGACGTTCACGCATCCCCTCAACACGGCCTGGCTCTCCCGGCTCCAACCGAGCGCGCGCATCCTCGACTACGGATGCGGATACGGCCGTCTCGCGGGAGAACTACACCAGCGCGGCTTCACCGAGGTCGAAGGCGTCGATCTCTCGCCCGCGCTGATCACCCGCGCCCGGCGGCAGTGGCCGGCGGTGCGGTTCTCCGTGATCGACACGCCGCCCGTTCTGCCCCACCCGGACGAAAGCTATGACGCCGTCCTGCTGTTCGCGGTGCTCACCTGCGTCCCCACCGACAGCGGGCAACGCGACCTGCTCGCCGAACTACGCCGGCTCCTGCGCCCCGGCGCCCTGCTCTACCTCAGCGACATGTGCCTGCAACCCGACGAACGCAACCGCGCCCGATACGAGGCGAACGCCGCGAAGTACGGTGTGTACGGCGTCTTCGAAACCGGCGACGGCGCCGTCTTCCGCCACCACGACCCGGCCTGGCTCCGCAGCCTGCTGGCCGGGTTCGACCAGATGGCGCAACGGCAGATTCCGGTGCAGACGATGAACGGTCACGGCGCGCAGATCACCCAGCTCCTCGCCGGCAAGATCCGCTGAGGGGCGCCTACCGCACTTCACCGCCGGTCGGCCGCGTCGGAACAGGTCCACGGCTATACATTCGCCTCAGGCGCCGGCGGTTTGTCCGATGGCAGGGCGGGAAAGCAG
Source organism: Actinocrinis sp. (assembly GCF_035650855.1). GTDB lineage: Bacteria > Actinomycetota > Actinomycetes > Streptomycetales > Catenulisporaceae > Actinocrinis. The sequence continues at coordinate 3,050 of NZ_DASRGV010000374.1, forward strand.
GGGCAGTGGACAGTACAGGCCAGGCAGGCAGCCGACCTGCGACCTCGGCGCGGGTGCGGCAAGCGCTGCGCGGCACGGCACTGCTGGGTGCTGTCGACGAGCGTCTCGGCGCAGGCTTGGACGGGCTGGTGCGCGCCCATCACCGACGCAGGCTGTCCCGGCTGGGTTGGGCGCCCGTGTCGAACCCCGACGGCAACGCCGGCTTCGCTCATCCCGTCAGGGAAGGCAACGCCGTACGCGTACACATCGACGGCGACGATGCGCTCGCCGCGGTCGCGAAGGCGATCGCCGAGGCGAAGTCATTCGTGCACATCGCCGGCTGGTTCGCCTCCCCCGGCTTCAGGCTCACCCGAGACGCGGACGCGCCCGCGCTGCGCGACCTGCTCGCCGAGGTGGCGCAGCGAGCCCAAGTCAGGCTGCTGCTTTGGGGCGGTCCCCCGTTGCCGCTGTTCAAGCCGACGCGAGCCATGGTCGCGGAAGCCTGCGCCGGATTCACCGAGCGCTCGAACGTGCGGTGCGTCCTCGACCGGCGAGAGCGCACGATGCACTGCCACCACGAGAAGCTCGTCATCGTGGACGGGGAGCAGGCGTTCGTCGGCGGCATCGACCTGACCGATCTCGCCGGAGACCGCCGCGACAATCCGCTGCATCGACCCGACCGCCCGCTCGGCTGGCACGACGCGGCCACCCAACTGCGCGGGCCGATCGTCGCGGACGTGGCGAACCACTTCGCGCAGCGCTGGCGGGAAGCGGCGGGCGAGGAACTGGCCCCCGCTGCCGTCCCGCCCCCGGCCGGCCAGACAGCCATCCAGCTGGCGCGCACCGTGCCCGAGCGCACCTACCGCTTCGCGCCGCGCGGCGACTTCTCCATTCTGGACCAGTACCTCAATGCTCTGAGTAACGCGGAATCGCTGGTCTACCTGGAGAACCAGTTCCTGTGGTCCACCGAGGTGGTCGACGTCCTGGCGCACAAGCTGAGCCGGCCGCCGCGGGACGATTTCAGGGTGCTGCTGATGCTGCCTGAGCGGCCGAACAACGGCGCGGACACCAGCCGCGGTCAGCTCGGCCGGCTGCTCGCCGCGGACGACGGCCACCGCAGGCTGCTGGCCACGACCGTGAACGCGCTCGCCGACCGCACGGTGCGGCCGGGCCGTGTGTACGTGCACGCGAAAGTCGGCATCGTGGACGACACGTGGCTCACCGTCGGCTCGGCGAACCTCAACGAACACTCGCTGTTCAACGACACCGAGGTCAACGTCGTCATCCACGACCCGGCCATCGCCCGCGCCACCCGCCTGCGCCTGTGGTCCGAGCATCTGCAACGACCCGAGGACGAGGTCAACGGCGACCCGGCCCGCATCATCGACGAGCTGTGGCGGCCGATCGCCGAGGAGCAGGAGCGCCGCGAGCGAAACGGAGAACCGCGCACTCACCGCCTGACGCTGCTGCCGAACGTGTCCCGCCATGCCGAACGCCTTCAGGGACCGCTGCGCGGCCTGCTCGTAGACGGCTGACCGGCCCCGCACCGCGCGGAAGCGGCGCCGGTGCTCGCTGGCATGTCGGCTCGCGGGAATGCCATCCGCTCGACCTCGTTCCTTCCGCCCTCGGTCCTCGGCGACCGGGGCGCGGCATTCGACGCCGACCGCGCGGCGACGCTACTCCCCCACGGCAACGGCGCTGTCTTCGCCGAGACCGTGAGTTTCGCCTACGACCTCGCCCGCAAGCCCGCCTGAAGCCATCCGGAATTTATCCGCGGCGATTCACATTCCGGAAGTAGATTGTCCGGAATGGCGTTTAGGGTGGCGCTATGGCTATCGCAAGTTTCCCGGGCCTCGTGATCGACTGTCCCGACGCCGGCGCCCTCGCGGCGTTCTACGCGGCGATGCTGGACTGGAAGATCGAGGTCTCCTCAGACTGGGCCGAGATCGTCGCCGAATACGGGCAGCGCATCAGCTTCCAGCAGGTGCCCGACTTCACCCCGCCGCAGTGGCCCGCCCAACAGGTACCCCAACAGGTGCACCTCGACGTCAACGTCGAGAATCTCGACGCCGCCGAGGAGGCGGTGCTCGCGCTCGGCGCGGTCAAGCACGAATACCAGCCGGGCGAGACTTTCCGGGTCTTCCTCGACCCGGCCGGACACCCGTTCTGCCTCTGCCTGACCTGATCATTCGACTGCCTGACCCGATCTTCGACGCGGCCGGCGGCTCGCACCTGGAGCCCGTCAGAGCCCGTCGCCGGAAATCCGCAGTTGGCCCAGCGCGTCGGCGTTGGCGTTCCACAGCCCTGCCGCTTCGGCCTTCGCCGCCGAAGCGGCTTGGGCGTAGTCGTCGGCCTGCTGGTAGTTCGGGTCCGTCTGGATCGCTCCGGACGTACAGCCGGTCTGAAGGTCGGCGGCGATGTTCGCGTATGCCGTGTCGGACTGCGCGGACGTGAGCCACGCGTGCTTGAGGGCCGCGACGAGCTGGACGTGGTCGGGGACCTTCGAGACGTTCAGGACGGCCAGCTGCTCGACTTGCTCCTGCCGCTTGCGCGCGATCGCCCGCAGCTTGCTCTGCGCGTTGGACAGGTTGCGGCAGCCGTTGAGGTCCCAGATCGCGCCGTTCGCGTCCGAGCGCATCGGCGTGAACTGATAGATGAGCATGTACAGCGCATCAGCCTGCTGCATCGCCGTGCCGCCGGGGCTCGTGGCGGCCGGAACCGGGTTGCCGCTGTTCGCCGGGGCGTCACCCGTGCCCTGGGCCAACACCTTCACGCCCAGGACGGCGGTGACCAGAGTGAGCGCGACCGTGGCCACACGGCTGATCGACACAGCCGGCCGCCCGGACCGCCACCGCGAACCTCGAGGCGCCGCCTCGCGGAAGATCGACGTCTGAGACGGTGCCGCCTCAGCCACGGCCATCGCCACAGCCGCAGGTTCAGGTCCGATGGCGTGATGCTCGCTAGCGGAGACGAGATCACGCACCACGACGGCGTCCTGCTCATCCTGCTCGTCGGCGTCGTACGGCGGCGCAACGTGCAGTTCAGGCTGCGCGTTCGGGCTGGAGGACGCTGAGGGGTGCTGCGCTGCCAGCGCGTGCCAGCGTTCCCGCCACGTCTCAGGGTCCCCGCCGCAGGCCTGCACATAGGCCAAAGTCACGTCCAGCGACGGCAGTCTCGCGCCCGAGGCGGCCACCGACAGCGTGCTCGCACAGAACCCGGCGCGCTTGGCCAGCACCCGGTAGGGCACGTTGCCCGCCGCCTCGCGCAGCGCCCGCAGATCCCACGCGAAACTCGCCAGTGGTCCGGCGCCCGGATCCAGGAAACCCTCGTTGCGCGGCATCCCAAGCCCCCTGTGAGAGAACTACGCCACATCGGCCGCGATCAAGTGCCCACGCGAGGCTACCGGCCCGTACCGCCACCGCGCTCACCACGCTACCAACCAGGACGCCTTACGTCAGTCACCGAAGAGGCGAGGCTCACCCGCCTCAGCCCGCGGACCGCACCAGTCCCGGCCCGGCCTCGATGTTCGGCATTGATTGGCGAACGCCGCGAACCGGCGCCAATCAACATCCCGGGCTCTATCACTGGATGCAGGCCCGGTGGATCCTCTCCTCTATCCATGTCTGCATCGGGGGGCTGGATGATCGGAAAGAGGTTCGCCGTCAAGACGGGAGCGATGGCAGTACTCCCGGACGTCTTCACGGCACTGGTATCCACCGGGCCCGGTGACCGCGCCACCATCATCCCCCGGCCACCATCATCGCCCGCCGGGTCGACACAGCCACCCGACATGATCAGAAGGCACTCCCACCCATGGATGAGCCAGGACCGAACCACCGGGGCCGAGCCCGAAACGTCACCTCGAGAACAGCCGCGGCAGCCGTGGCCGCGCTCGCCCTCGGTGCCGCCGCCTCGTGCAGCAGCGGCACGACCGGGCCCACCGCCCACGGCGCCGACACCATCACGGCGAACTACGCGCTCACCGGCGTGGTCAATCCCTCGACGCACAAGGGCGGCACGCTCGTTCTGGGCGGCACCCAAGATCTCGACTCGGTAGACCCGGTCAACCAGTACTACGCGTACTCATGGGACTTCTCGCGTTACTACGCACGCCCCTTGATGGCCTACAAGGTCGGGGCCCCCGGCTCGGCGTCGATTCAACTGGTGCCGGGCCTCGCCGCCGCCGTGCCGACGGCCTCCGCCGACGGCAAGACGTGGACCGTGAAGATCCGGTCCGGGCTGAAGTTCTCCAACGGAGAGCCGATCACGTCCAAAGACGTCAAATACGCCATCGAGCGCTCGTACGCCGTGGACAGCGTCAACCCGGCCGGCCCCGAGTACTTCCAGGCGGTGCTGACCGGCGGCACCTACCCGGGCCCCTACAAGGACAAGTCGGCCGACCACCTGGGGCTGACCGGTGTGGACACCCCGGATGACACGACCCTGGTGTTCCATCTGGTCGCGCCGTACAACGACTTCCCGTACGTGCTGACGATGCCGCAGACCGCGCCGGTGCCGATCGACGTGGACCAGAACCAGGCGACCGGAGGGCTGAACTACACCGGCACCACCGTGGTCTCCTCCGGCCCGTACACGATCTCCGCGTACACGGCGGGCAAGAACATCACGCTCACACGCAACCCGAACTGGTCGGCGGCCAGCGACCCGAACGACCCGGCGCTCCCGGACAAGATCACGGTCAAGACCGACTGGGACGCGACGCAACTGGACCAGGCGATCCTGGCCGGCACCGTGGAGGCCGACTACGCCGGCAGCGGCCTGCAGACCGCCGACGTGGCCTCGGTGCTGAGCAACCCGGCGAAGAAGAAGTACACGGACAACCCGTCCGCGAACGCGACCCGCTACATCTCGATCGACGAGGACGTGGCTCCGTTCGACAACGCCCACTGCCGCATGGCGGTCGCGTACGCGCTGAACAAGGTGGACCTGGTCAACGCACGCGGCGGCGAGATCGCGGGCGCGAAGATCGCCAACACGATGCTGCCGCCGGGCGTGCCGGGCCACGTCAACGCCAATCCCTACCCGACCGGCGCGGACAGCAAGGGCGACGTGGCCAAGGCCAAGGCGGAACTGGCGGCCTGCGGCAAGCCCAACGGCTTCTCCACCGGGATCATCACGATCAACACCGGCAAGGGTCCGGGCGGGGCGATCGCGCTGCAGAACGCGCTGGCGCGGGCCGGCATCACCACCACCATCACGCAGGTGGAGGGCTCGAAGTACTACAGCCAGAACCTGCAGCGCCCCGAGGTGATGAAGAACAAGGGCTACGGCCTCGCGCTGGCCGCCTGGGGGCCAGACTGGCCGACCCCGTTCGCCTTCTTCTCGCAGATCACCGACGGCCGCCTGCTCACGGCGACCAGCAGCGGCTCGAACTACGGCAGGGTCAACGACCCGGTGATCAACGGCCTGCTCGACCAGATGAGGGCGGCCAAGACCTCGAGCGAGGCCGCGGCGCTGGCCAGCCGACTCGACGCCCAAGTCATGTCCGACGCCATGTACATCCCCTACGGCTACGACACGCTTCTGCTCGCGCGCGGCAAGGATGTCACCAACTACTACATCTCGAATGCCTACAACGGTTTGCCGGACCTGATCGCCATGGGCGTCGTCTCCTGATCACGCCTCAGCTGACGACCTAACCCTTCGGCCTGGACCCAGCTGCTCCCCGTCACGGGCGGGCAGCTGGGTCCGGGTCTTCTGTCGGGCTTGTGCCTAAGCCGCCGATTCGAACGCGACCGGCAACCGCTTGACACCGCTGAGGAACGGCGAGCGGACCGGCACCGCGGGACCGCACCGAGTGACCGTGTAGGGCGACTCGATGAGGTGCCGGAACAACGAAGTCAGCTCCACGCGCGCAACGCCGCGCCCGACACAGCGGTGCACCGCGCTGCCGAAGCCGAGATGCCGGTTCGGGGACCGGCCCACGTCGAACCGGTACGGCGCGGCGAAAACGGACTCGTCGCGGTTGGCCGAGATCAGCCACACGGTGACGATCTCCCCCGGCGCGATGGTCATCCCGCCGACCGTCCTCTGGCTGCGGCACATGCGCAGCACCTGGCGCACCGGCGAGGTCCAGCGCACGATCTCGTCCACGGCCCTGGTCAGCAGCGCAGGGTCCTGACGCAGCCGGTCGAACTCGGCCGGGTTGTCGAACAGCGCGTCCAGGCCGCCGGCCGCCGCCGAGCGCGCCGTCTCGTTGCCGCCAAGCAGCAGGCTGAAACAGTTGAGCGCGATCTCGTAGTCGTCCAGCCGCCGCCCGCCGACCTCCGTGTTGATCAGCAGGCTGACGAAGTCGTCGCCGCCGTTCTTGCGCCGGGCCCTGGCCAGCACGGTGAAGTAGTCGATGATCTCGCTGTTCGCGGTGGTGCGTGCGGCGTCGGCGGTCGCGTCGGCGGCGAACTCGGGATCCTCGGCCGCGAACGTGGCCAGGCTCAGCCGGGCGAGCAGCGGCCGGTCCGGCGCGGGCACGCCGAGGAAGTCGCAGGTCACTTCGATGGGCAGGTGGTCGGCGATGTCGCGGGCGAAGTCCACCTGACCGGCCGCCGCGGCCCTGGCCAGCAGGTCGGCCACCACGTCGTCCACGCGCGCGGACAGCTCGGGCAGCGGATGCGCGTTCACGGCGTGGTTGAGCAGCGCGCGGATCTCAGTGTGCTGCGGCGGGTCCGCGACCGTGACCATGACGCCGGCGGCCGGATCGCGCTCGCGCCGGATGCGCAGCATGTTGCCGTACTCGGAGCTGAACGCGGCCGTGTCGGCCAGCACGTCGACCGCGTCCGCGTATCGGGTGACGACCCAGAAGCCGCCGTCCGGGCCGGGATTGCGGTACACCGGCTCGTCGCGGCGCAGCGTCGCCAGCGCGTGTTCGAACGCGTCGTCGACGAACATCTGCGGGTCGCTCAGGTCGATCGTGGCCTCGCTCATCGCGACACCGCCTCGGACATGCCGCGTCGCGCGGGCGCAGCGGGCTCCGCGGGCCTCGCGGGCCTCGCGGGCCTCGCGGGTACCGTCCGCCCCTGCGCACGCGCCGCGGCGTCGAGCGCCGCGGCGAACTCGGCCAGGGTTCGCGCCTCGAGCAGCGAGCGCATCGGCAGGTCGATGTCGAGCTCGTCCCTGACGCGCATCACGAACTGCGTCGCCTGCAGGGAGTTGCCGCCCGCGTCGAAGAAGTTGTCGCCGATCGCCGCCTCCCCGACCATTTCGCGGTAGACGGCGAGCACCAACTGTTCCGCCGGATCCCCCGACACCTCGTCTTCAGCTGGCGCGTCGACCTCCATCTCCGGCTCAGCGTCTACAGCATCACTCGCCGCCAACGCCCCCCGGTCGATCTTCCCGCTCGGCAGCAAGGGCAATTCAGCCAGTCGGACGAAGCGCGCCGGCACCATGTGCGCCGCCAGGTAACGGCGCGTCAGGTCTCGTAGTTCCTCGTCCGGCACCTGTGCGTCGTCCTTGGCCACGTAGTAGCAGCGCAGCTCGTCCGTACTGACATCGACCACTGCGACAGCACGCACTACCGCCGGATGCGTTTCCACGACGCGTTCGATCTCGCCCGGCTCAATACGCAGTCCGCGGACCTTGATCTGGTCGTCGAGCCGGCCGTGGAACTCAAGGCAGCCGTCGGCGCGGCGGCGCACCTGGTCTCCGGTGCGGAACATCAGCGCGTCTGCCGACCGGCCGAACGGATCCGGCACGAACCGGAGCGCGGTCAGCTCGGGCCGGCGCCAGTAGCCGCGGCCGACGCCCGGCCCGCCGATGCACATCTCGCCCAGTTCGCCGTCGGGCACGGGACTCAGCCGATCGTCGAGCACGTACAGCTGTTGTCCGGGCAGCGGATAACCCCACGGGATGGCCCCTTCCGCGTCCTCCGGGCGCACGCGGTACCACGTCGAGCAGTACGACGTCTCGGTCAGACCCGCCAAGTTGAACAGCTGCGCCGCCGGCGCGACCGCCCGGGCCAGCCCGATCACGTCGGGCGGGAAACGGTCGCCGCCGAGAGCAACGACCCGCAGGCTGTCCGGCAGCGCGCGTCCGGTGGCCAGCGCCCGCTGCAGCACCAGGTCGAAGAGCGCGGGCGCCGAGTTCCACATCTGCACCTGCTGGTCGTGCAGCATCGTGATCAGCCGGTCCGGGTCGTTGACCTCGTCCGGTTGCGGCACCACCACGCAGCCGCCCAGCAGCCAGGTGCCGAAAACCTCGAACACTGACATGTCGTAGTTGAGGGACGAGATCAGCGCGATCCTGAAGCCGTCGGCCACCGGCAGCACTTCCACCAGCCCGCGCAGCGTGTTGATTACGCCGCCGTGCGCGTTCATCGAGCCCTTGGGCCGGCCCATCGAGCCCGAGGTGTAAATGACATAACAGAGATCGTCTGCACTGACCAGCGCCTCCGGCGGCTGGTCGAGCCGGCCCGGCGTATCGCAGACCGCGACGACTCCAACCGCCGGCAGTCGGCGCGCGGTCTGCAGGACGTCCACCACGACAGTGTCGATCTCGCTGTCGCGCACCATGAAGTCGAGCCGCTCGCGGGGATAGCCCGGATCGAGCGGCACATATGCGCACCCTGATTTGAGGATTCCGAGCAGGCCGATCAGGCCGTCGATTCCGCGGTGCGCGCAGATGCCGACGAGCCGGCCGGGCCGCGTGCCGCGCTCCCGCAGGGCGTGGGCCACTACGTTCGCGCGCTGGTCGAGGTCTCGGTAGCTCAACCGCTCGGCGCCGCAGACGACGGCAGGCGCGTCAGGCCGGCTCCTGGCATGTTCGAAGACTGATTCGTGGAGTAGCACGGCTCTCCTCGGCTGGTGTTTTCCTGCGCTATCCGGCCACCTCGGTGGCGGTTCCGTGCGTGATGCGTAACAGTTCGTCGAATGTGGTGGGGAAAGAGGCGTTGGGATGCCCGGCCGCGGCCCACACGGTCTCGTGCTCACGCAACGCGACGTCGACGAGCGTGGGCAGCGGCTGCGGGTGGCCGACCGGGGCGACGCCGCCGATCGGCTGGCCGGTGGCGGCGCGGACGAACTCAGGCGTCGCGCGCCGCAGCTCCTGAACGCCGAGCAGGGCCGCGCACTTGTCCGTATTCACGCGGTGCGCGCCGCTGGCCAGGATCAGGAACGGCCGGCCGTCGCCGTCGAACACGAGGCTGTTGGCGATGGCGCCGATCGGAATGCCGAGCCGTTGCGCCGCCTGCGCGGCGGTGGCGACCCGCTCTGAGAACATGTGCACCTGTCCGGCGACCTCGAGCGCGGCGAGCCGGTCGGCTACGGCTTGGGCATTGGGGTGCAGCGGCGGCATGGCTCTCCTCCGCGACCGGGCATCTCATTCTGTACATAGAACGATTCGTTCTGTTTAGTAGACTATGGTCCTGGAGGTCGCATGTCTAGCAGCACCCTTGAGGAGCCGGTCCGCACCATCGCCCGCAACCTGCGGCGGCTGCGCGAGAACGCCGGCGTGTCGCTGTCCACGCTGGCCAAGGCCGCCGGCGTGGGCAAAGGCACGCTGTCGAGCCTGGAGGCCGGCGCGGGAAATCCGACCATTGAGACGCTGTGGGCGCTCGCGAAGGCGCTCGACGTACCGTTCGGCGAGCTGCTGGCGCCGGTACGCTCGCCCGCGGTCTCGGTGGTGCGCGCGGGCGAGGGCATCGAGGTGACCGGCTCCGCGGGCCGGCTCTGGCTGCTGGACCGGGTGGCCAGCGACCTGTTCGAGCTGTTCGACATGACGTTTCCGGCCGGGCAGCGGCACGAATCGGGCGCGCACCGCGGCGGCGTATACGAGCACATACTCGTCATCTCCGGACGGCTGATCACCGGCCCCTGCGACAATCCGGTCGAGCTGAACGCGGGCGACTTCGTGAGCTTCACCGCCGACGCGCCGCACCTTTATGCCGCGCCCGACGGCCCCGCGCGGGCCGTGCTGGTCATGAACTATCCGGGTCGCAATCGCGGTCGCGACATGGCGGCCACCCCAGAACCCAGTCGGGAGGCGACGTGATCGAATGGTTGACGCTGTCCAAGGCGGCAGCGCCGTCAGCTCCGATGCTGCTGTGCGTACCGTTCGCCGGCGCGGGGCCGTCGGCGTATCGGGACTGGCCGGACGAGCTCCCAGGCGTCGAGGTGCGCGCGGCCTATCTGCCGGGCCGTGAGCGGCGCTTCCGCGAGCAGGCGCCCCGCGACATCGCCGCGCTCACCGCAGATCCGCAGCCCCTGGCCGAGTTGGTCGAAGGCCACCGCTACGCGCTGTTCGGCCACAGCTTCGGCGCGCTCGTGGCGTTCGAACTGTGCCGCACCGCGCGCCGCCACGGCCTCGCCGCACCCGAAGCGCTGCTCGTATCCGGCTGCCGCGCGCCAGACCTTCCGGCGCGCCAGCGAACCTACGAGCTGCCCGACGACGCATTCGTCCGCTCGCTAGACGACCTCGGCGGCACGCCGCCCGCCGTGCGCGCCAACCGGGAGCTGATGGAGCTGCTGCTGCCCACCCTGCGTGCGGACTTCGCCGCCGCGCAGACCTACCGGTTCAGCACCGAACCGCCGCTGACCACGCCAATCACGGCGTTTTGCGGCCAGGACGACCCGGGCGTCCCGGTCGAGGACATGGCCGGCTGGGCACGCCACTCCCACGGAGAATTCAGCCTGCTGACGCTCCCGGGCGACCATTTCTTCATCGCCGAACACCGAACTCGGATCGCCGCCGCCGCCCGCGACGCGCTCTTCAGCGGCCGCTCCACGCCCACCCGCTGACTACACGCCGCGCCAGCAGCCCGCGCAACAAACAAAGCCACGACGGGTGGATCAAGAACAGTCAGGATGCCCCGGTTCTGCGCGCGAGAACTAAGCGGTACCGCGCACTGCCATCCTTGTGATGGCCCAGAGCCGTCAACGGGACGCTCGTCACTGCAAATCCGGATGCTGTCAAGTCGTCGCAGACCGCGCCAATCGGCCACGTGC
>NZ_DASRGV010000375.1:0-23098 GCF_035650855.1 Actinocrinis sp.
CGACGCCCACGATGCCGCGGGTACGCCGGATCATCCAGTCGCCGGACGCCGGTCCACGCGAGGGCGGCCCGGCCGCCGCCGTCATCGCCAGCCAGCAACAGCAGCAGTAAGGAGGCGGTCCATGCTCAGCCGCATCGCCGAGTCGCTGTTCTGGCTCGGCAGGTACGTCGAGCGGGCCGACGACACGGCGCGGGTGCTCGACGCGTTCATGCACCGCCTGCTGGACGAGCCCGGCACCGACGAGGAAGCAGCCTGCCGGACGCTGTTCGCGATCCTCGGGGTGACGCCGCCGCCCGCCGATTCCGAGCCCTGCGACGCGCAGAGCGTGCTCGACCTGCTCGGCTTCGACGCGGCGAACCCGAGCTCGGTCGCCGGGGCCTGGCGCAGCGCGCACGACAACGCCCGGGGCGTGCGCGAGGTCATCAGCACCGAGACCTGGGAATGCCTCAACGCGACGCATCACGCGCTCCCGGCGCAACGCAGGGCGGCCGGCCGGGTCGGCCCGCACGCGTATCTGCGGTACGTACGCGAGCGCGCCGCGCTCTTCTCCGGACTCGCCGACTCCACGATGAGCCGCGACGACGGCTGGCTGTTCCTGACCCTCGGCCGCAGCCTTGAGCGGGTGGACATGACCGCGCGGCTGCTGTCCGTCAAGGTTCTGGCTTCGCGCTACGCCCCCGAGTGGGCGACGCTGCTGCGCGCCGCCGGGGCCGATGAGCCGTACCGCCGCACCGAGGGCTGGGACAGCGATCCGGAGTCGGCGGCGCGCTTCCTCATGCTGGAGGAGAACTTCCCGCGCTCGATCGTCTACTCGCTGAGCACGGCAGAGTACTGCCTCGGCCAGCTCGCCCCGCCTTCCCCCGGCCCGCGCTCCCGAGTCCAGGTGCTCGCCCCGACCGCGCGCCGGGTGGTCGGCCGGATGCGGACCATGCTCGAGTACTTGGACGCCGGCGCGCTCGTGACTCAGCTGCCGGCGGTGCTCAAAGACCTGCAGGACGCTTGCCTGGTGGCCAGCAAGCAGATCGCCGACGAGTACTTCCAGTACAGCGCCCCGGTCGTCTGGCTGCACGGAAAGGACTGACGGTGCCCACCGAAACCGACTCCTGGCGCCTGGCCATCGTCCACGAGACGGTCGTGGAATACGCCGGCGCGGCCCGTGCCTCCTACAACGAGCTGCGGATGACCCCGCTGAGCACGCCCGGGCAGGTCACCCTGAACAGCTACGTCGAGCTGCATCCGCGCGCGGCGATGTGGCAGTACACGGATTACTGGGGCACCCGCGTGACGGCATTCGATCTCCAGGAGCCGCACAGCACGTTGACGATCCGCGCGGCCAGCACCGTGGAGACCAAGACCGCGCCGAACTCGTCCGCCACCCGCCTGAAGTCCGACTGGGCCGCGGTGACCCGTCACGTCGCCATGGGCGAACTGGCCGAGTTCGTCACCCACACCGACCGCACCACCATCAGCGGGCGGCTCGAGCAGGAAGTGCGCGACCGGATCCGCGGCGCCGACCCGCACGAGGCCGCGGACGAGATCTCGGCCTGGCTGCACGACACCGTCAGCTACGTCCCGGGCGCCACCGGGGTGCACACCAACGCGCAGGAGTCCTGGGAGCAGAAGTCAGGGGTCTGTCAGGACTTCTCGCACATCGCCATCGCGATGCTGCGCTCGATCGGACTGCCGGCGCGGTACGTCTCCGGCTACCTGTTCCCCACCGCCGACGCCGAACCGGGTCTCGCGGTCGAGGGGCAGAGCCACGCCTGGGTGCAGTACTGGGCCGGCTCGTGGTGCGGCATCGACGCTACCAATCACACCGTTCCGGGCCCGCGCCACGTCGTGGTCGGCCACGGCCGCGACTACGGCGACGTGCTGCCGCACAAGGGCATCTACCACGGCGCGCCGGACAGCGCGCTGACGGTCTCGGTGCGCTTCACCCGCCTCGCCTGACCCGCCCGGCGGAACCCTCCCGGACGATGGGCGCGGAACCGATGATTTTCGGCGGCCGCAGGAGTCGAATGGAGTGACGGAGCTTCGCGCCCGACCCCGGGAGGAATCGATGACCTCATCCGCGCACGTCACCACGGACACCCTGGCCACCCCCGACGGCAGCCTGTACTACGAGCTGCGCGGCAGCGGTCCGCTGCTGGCGATCGTCGGCTCGCCGATGCACACGGCACCGTTCGCACCGCTGGCCGACCTGCTGGCCGCCGACCACACCGTGCTGACCATGGACCCGCGCGGCCAGTACGGCAGCGTGCTCAACGACCCCGAGTCCGACTCGACTGTGCCGCTGCGCGCTGACGACCTGGCCCGCTTGATCCAGCGCGTCGACGCCGGGCCGGCGACCGTGCTCGGCTCCTCCGGCGGCGCCGTCACCGCGCTGGCGCTGGTCGAGGCGTACCCGCAACTGCTGCGGACCGTCGTCGCGCACGAGCCGCCGCTGGCCCAGCTGCTCGACGACCGCGAGCAGCAGCTCGCGCTGCAGGAGGAGACGGTCGCCACCTTCGCCGCCGGCGACACCCTCGGCGCCGTGCGCAAGTTCATGGCGAACGCGGGGTTCGTGATGCCCGAGGAGGTGTTCCTCCAGGCTTTCGGCCGGGAGCGCTCGCCGCAGGAAGCCGCCGGCGAGCGCTACTTCTACCTGCACGAGCTGCGCGGCACGGTGACCTGGCAACCAGATCTGGACGTGCTGCGCGCGACCCCGGTCAACCTGATCATCGGCATCGGCGAAACCTCCGCCGGACAGCTGTGCGACCGCGCCTCGCGGGCGCTGGCCGCCGCGCTGAAGCTCGAGCCGGTGATGTTCCCGGGCGGCCACGGCGGATTCATGGAGGACGCCGCCAAGTTCGCGGCGCGGCTGCGCGAGGTCGTGGGCTGAGTCATCAACCGGCTGCCGAATGCGGACTCTGAGGTTAGAGCGATCGAGGACTGGGGGCCGGGCTCTCGTGCCGATGGCCGTCGCCGGGCCGCGTTGTCGTCGGTCGACGGCCGCAAAGGCAATACAGCCGGCCCCCAGCCCTCGGTCGCTCTTGGCCGCGACCCGCGGGGTTAGGCTGGCGGTGATGCGCGGATCTCAGGTCGCGGGCACCGCGCAGGGCACGGCGCCGGGGAGGCACGGTGAAGCTCGGGATTCTGGGGCCACTGCTGGTGATCGACGACGCGGGCCGTCAGATCCAGGTGTCGGCGCCTCGGCAGCGTGCGCTGTTCGCGGCGCTGCTGGTCCGGGCGAACCACACCGTGTCCGCGGAGGAACTGGCCGAGATCGTCTGGGACGGAGCTCCGCCGGACGGCGCCGACTGCACGCTGCGCACGTACGTCATGCGGCTGCGCCGGGTGGTCGGTCCCCAGGTCGCCGCCCGCATCCTGACCCGCGATCCGGGCTACCTCTGCCAGGTGGCCGAAGCCGAACTGGACGCGCTCCAGTTCGCGGCCCTCTCCCGGGAGGCGGGCGCCGCGCTGCGCGCGCAGGCCTGGAGCCTGGCCGCCACGACCGCGACGCGCGCGTTGAACCTCTGCCGGGCGCAGCCGCTGCTCGACGTCGCGTCGCAGTCCCTGCGCGAGGAGTTCACGCCCTACTTCGAGCAGCTGCGCTTCGACGTCCTTGAGGGACGCATCGAGGCGGATCTGCGGCTCGGCGCGCACGACCAGCTCGTGCCGGAACTGCGTGCCCTGATCGTGAAATACCCGCTGCGTGAACGGCTGCACGCTCAGCTGATGCTCGCGCTGGCCGGAACCGGCCGGCAGGCCGAGGCGCTGGAGGCGTATCGGGACGCCCGCCGCGTGCTGGTGCGCGAACTCGGCGTCGAGCCGGGAGCACGGCTGCGGGACCTGCATCGCGGGATACTCGCCGGCGATCCGGCGCTTGTCGGCATGCCGTCGCAGGGTACGGACACGGCGCAGGGTTCCGTGCGGCAGCCCGGGGTCGTCGTGCCGAGGCAGCTGCCGGCCGCGGTGCGGCATTTCATCGGGCGAAACGATGAGCTCAAGGCTCTTACCGGCTTGGTCGGCCACGGCGACAACCAGAGCCGCGCCGTCGTCATCGCGGCGATCGACGGCATGGCCGGGGTCGGGAAGACCGCGCTGGCCGTGCACTGGGCACACCAACACGCCGCGCTGTTCCCGGACGGGCAGCTGTACGTGAACCTGCGCGGGTTCGACCCCTCCGGAGCACCGGTCACGACCGCGTCCGCCGTTCGCCGGTTCCTCGACGCGCTCGCGGTTCCGGCCGCGCGCATCCCGTCCGACCCGGAAGCCCAGCTCGACCTCTATCGCAGCCTGCTGGTCGGCAAGCGGATCCTGGTCGTGCTGGACAACGCGAGGGACGGCGAGCAAGTCAGACCGCTGCTTCCGGGTGCGGCCGGCTGCATGGCGCTGATCACCAGCCGCAACCGGCTCCCGGACCTGATCGCGCTGGAGGGCGCGATCCCGCTCACGCTGCGCCTGCTCACCGATGACGAGGCCCGCGAGCTGCTCGCGCGCAGACTCGGCGCCGGGCGCGTCACCCGGCAGCAACCCGCCGCGGACGAACTGATCGAGCTGTGCAGCCACCTGCCGCTGGCGCTGAACCTCGCCGCCGCGCGGGCCGCGGTACGGCCGGACGACGAGCTCGACACGCTGGCCGCCGAGCTGCGAGACGCCCAACGGCGCCTGGACCTGCTGTCGGCCGGGCCCGGCGGGGCCGACGTGCGCGCGGTGTTCTCCTGGTCCTACCGCACTCTGAGCGCACCGGCGGCGCGGTTGTTCCGGCTGCTCGGCGTGCATCCGGGCCCTGATATCGCGGCTCCGGCGGCCGCCAGCCTCGCCGCGCTTCCGCTTGACCAGGCGCGCGGCGCGCTGGAGGAACTGACCGCGGCGCATCTGCTGACCGAGCCGACCCGTGGCCGCTACGGCATGCACGACCTGCTGCGCGCTTACGCCAACAATCTGGTCGCGGAGCACGAAACCGAGGACGCCTGGCGCGACGCGGCACTCCGGGTCCTCGACCACTATGTCCACACCGCCGCCGCGGCTGACCGCGTGGTCGACCCGAAGCGGGACCTGATCGCCCTCACGCCCGCTCGGCCAGGCGTCGCGCCCGAACGTTTCGCCGATCCCGGACAGGCCTGGCAGTGGTACGAGGCCGAACGTCCCGCGCTGCTCGCCGCCGTCGCGCTCGCGTCAGCGCAGGGCTTCTACGATCGGGCCTGGCAACTGTCCTGGGCGCTGGCGACCTTCCTGCATCGGCAAGGGCATTGGCAGGATCAGATCGACACCCAGTACGCCGCGCTGGAGGCCACCCGCAACCTCGGCGACACGGCAGGCGAGGCATACACGCACCGCGTGCTCGGCCGCGTCTACACACGGATGGCGCGCTATGAGGACGCGGATACTCATCTCCGGCAGGCTCTAGCGCTGTTCGAGCAGCTCGGAGACCAGCTCGGTCAAGCCCATACGCTACGCGGCCTGGCTTGGCTCTTCGAGCGCGAGCAGCGTTTCGACGACGCGATCGGGCGCGCCCAAGACGCCCTGAGCCTGTTCCAGCGCGTCGGCCATCGCGCCGGTGAGGCCTTGGCGCTCAACGCGGTCGGGTGGCTGCACGTCCAGCGGGGCGACTACCACCAGGCGCTGGCCGTATGCCACCAAGCCCTGAACCTCGACCGCGAACTGGGCGACCACGACAGCGAAGCCAATGCCCTGGAAAGCCTCGGATACGCATACCACCGGCTCGGCCGGCACGCTGATGCGATCACCGCCTATCGGCAGGCATTGCCGCTCCTGCGCGAAAGCGGTTCGCGGTACTTCGTGGGCGACACGCTCGATCACCTCGGCGACGCCCACGAAGCGGCCGGCGATCATCGCGCCGCGCGGCAGGCCTGGGACGAAGCCCTGGCCATCATGGACGACTTGCAGCACCCTGACGCGATCCGCATTCGAGCCAAGATCGGGTCGACCGGCGGTCCGGGCTGAGGGGCCAGTCCGCGCTGACCGGCCGGTTCGGGGCCGCGAGCCATCCGCCACGACGAACCGGCGAGCGGTCCGCCGCTGTCAAGCGGTCCGCTCGCCGGTCATTCAGTGTGCTGAGAAGTGTGCGTGTGCCGAAAAGCGCGTCAGCCGCTGGTCACGCACTTGTTGGCTGCGTTGGACCACAGGCCCTGAACGTCGTACTTGCCCGTGCTCAGCGTGAGGTAAGCGTCCTGATCCACACACTCGTCGCCGATCTCACCGTTGGCGTTGTTGTTCCAGCCGGCGGTCGGCCAGAAGTCCGTGACGGTCTCGGCGTACTCGTGGGTCTCGGTGGACTCGATGCCGGAGAGCAGCCGTCCGTCGGTCAGCGTGGTGCAGGCTCCGGCGCCCTCGTCCGGGACGTAGGGGAGGTTGGTGTAGGCGAGGTTGCCGTAGCTGGACGAGGTGTAGTCGTGCCAGGCGCAGAAGCCGCTGTTCGGGAAGCCGTCGGGGTGGGTGCCGCTGGCCGAGACGATCACGTACTGCGCGTTGTAGTTCGGCGTCTGGGTGGTGTTGCCGAAGTGCGCGGCCGCCTTCTTCGCCTCGCCGGCCAGCTGCGAGGCGGAGGCGTTCGAGGGCTCATTCGCGGCGTTGTCGAACCAGGTGCCGGCCAGCGGGGACGCGGAGGGATGGGTGACGTGCGTCCCGCCGCTGCCGCAGCTGGTGGTGCCCGCGCTCAGGCCTTCGCAGTACTGGTCGAGGATGGTGCCCCAGGTGTCCTTGCTGCCGTACAGGCCGTTGAACATGCCCTGCAGGTCCTTGGCCACCCCGGCCTTGTCGGAGGACCACTGCTTGCCCCAGAAGACCAGGTAGACCTTCGGGGTGGGGGAGACGGCGCCGTGGGCCGCGCTCGTCGTCAGGGACAGGGTGTACTGCGAGGTGGCGCGCGCGGCGGCCGCGTGGACGCCGGCGTGCAGCGACTTCACGCCGAAGTGCCCGGCCGTCTGGCTATCGGGTGTGTAGTTCGGGGCCGCGTTGGCGGAGGAGGTGCCGGGCAACGCGACGACCGCGATCGCGGCGAGGGCGGCGGCTGCGGCGGCGACGCCGCGCGACGTGGACGTGGGTATTCGCATGGGAAGTGACTTTCGTTCGGTCCGAGTGAGACACCGCCATGCGTCGGTGCCGCCGGTGCGGCAGCGGCGCGCCCGAAGCGCAGCTGAATCAGGGGCGGATGTTGCGCACTCTAGCGTCGAAAGACAGGGTCCGACTATCACGTGCAGGCAAAGGCGCGTCCCGGCTCCGCAAAGGCGAGCCGCGGTTCAGTAGGGCCTGGAAACCGGCTCCCGGCGGCCAGGCCGGCTCGTCGTCCGGCAACCTGACCATCCAGCCGGAGGCCGGATTCACCGGCGGCCAGGTCACGCTGACCGTCGGAGTGAACCAGCAGCCTGCCACGCTGTTCACCCTCTTCGGCAACCTCGACTCCGACCCGACGAACGACACCGTCTCCTATGACATCCCGGCCGCTTCCTAGCCGCGCCCGACAGCGCACTGCTCCCGGACCCGCCGTGGATCCGGGAGCGGTGCGGCTAATTCGAGGACGCGATGCCGAGCCGTTCCCGCTCCGTGTCCACGACCTTCCGGGCCAGCGCGGCCTCGGTCAGGTCCCGGGCGTCGGGGGAGGACTCGGCGGTTTCGCTGCGGCGGGCGTAGGCGTCGAAGAGCTCTGTCTTGTTGCCCAGCAGCTCCAGCATCCGCTCGTCCACGCTGTCGGCGACCAGCAGCCGGTGCACCTGTACCTTGTGCACTTGGCCGAGGCGGTGCGCGCGGGCGATCGCCTGCGTTTCGAGCGTCGGCTTGACCTGCGGCTCGCACAGGATGACCACCGAGGCCGCCTGCATGTTGATGCCCACGCCGCCGGCCTGGATCTGGCTGACCAGCACCGCGGGCCCGCGGGTGGCGGTGAACTCGTCGACCAGCTCCTGGCGGCGCGGCGGTGGCATCGAGCCGGTCAGCGGGCCCAGTGCGCGCGGCCCGAGCACCGTGCACACCGTGTCGAGCACGTCCCGGAAGTAGGAGAAGACCACGATCTTGCGCCCCGAATCGCAGGCCTCGTCCACCAGCTCCACCAGCCGACGCAGCTTTGCCGAGCCGTGTACGTTCCCTGACGCGTAGGCGGCTCGGCGCATCGCCATGAAGTTGCCCTCGTCCACCGCCTTGCGGTACGCGGCGAAGTCCTCGGAGCCGAACTCCTCCCACTCGTCGACCCGGGTCAGCTCGGGCAGCTCCGCGAGCACGTCCTCCTGGTTGCGCCGCAGATACGCCGGGGCCACCGCGCGGCGGAACGCCTTCGATCCGGCGATCGCATCGATCTCCGCCTCCGGGTCGACCAGCCCGGGTTGCAGGTAGTCCACCAGGTTGCGGAACTCCTCGACCCGGTTCTCCATCGGTGTGCCGGTCAGGAACAGCACCCGTTCGATCCGGCGGGTCCACGCGGCGAGTGCCTTCGAGCGCTGCGTGTCCGGGTTCTTGACGTAGTGTGCCTCGTCGACCACGAGCATCGCGATCCGCACCCGCGGCAGGGTGATGGAGCGCACGCTCTCGAAGGTGGTGACGCCGACGCCGCCGGATCCGGCCCAGGCCAGCAGTTGCTCGTCGCGGCCCGCGCCGTGCAGCCGGTAGGGCCGCAGGGAGCTGTGTCCGCGCACCTCGCGCATCCAGTTGATCAGGACGCTGGCCGGGCAGACCACCAGGAAGTGGCGTTCCCCCTCGGCGCGCAGGTGGGCCAGCGCCGCGACGGCCTCCACGGTCTTGCCGCAGCCCATCTCGTCGCCGATGATGACCCGCCGTCCGGCCAGCGCGAAGCGCGCCCCGAACTGCTGGTAGCCGCGCAGCTCGACGCGCAGGTGCCGGGTGTCGAGCTGCTGCTTGCCGATCTCGGCGGCCAGGTCCTCGGGGATGAACCCGCGTGCCGCCTCGGCGTCTTCCTGCACCCCGACGATCCGCGCCAGGGTGCTGAAATACTCGGCGGCGCGCTTCTCGAAGTCGCGGCGGATGGTGGACGAGCGCGGCCGTTTGGCGCGCAGCCGTGTGCCGGCGGTCTCGATCCGCTTCAGGTCGCGCTGGGTCGCCGGGGCGTCGAGCAGTTCTTCCAGGGCGGCGACGGCCTCACGGGCCTCGTCGCGGCGGCGCGCTCCGGTCAGCGCCCGCCGCAGCCTGCCGCGCAGCGGGGTAGCCGCGTCGATGAGCCGGCCGAGGTGGTCGCCGAGCCGGCGGGCCGGATCGCGGGCCCGGTCCATCGGGCCTTGCGCCTGCTGCACGCGATGCAGGGCGGCCAGCAAGGCGGCGCCCTGCTCGTCGTCCGGGTCCACGTCCGCGGAGATCCGCGTGTCCTGCTCGACGGCCTCCGCGATCCGCCGCGCGGCGGCCACCGCCTGCGCCGCGGTCTGCGGACCCACCCCGGGTATCTGCTCCAGCCGCTGCGGCCCGGCGTTCAGGACGTCGTGCACGCTGCCGAAGCCGGCCTTCTCCAGCTTGGCCACCGGCAGCCGGGGCACGATCTCCTTGAGCCGGTCCACCGGCGCGCCACGCAGCCGATCGCGCACCGCGGCCGAGTGCAGCGCGGCGTACGCGTCACGCACCGCCTGCTGCGCGCGCCGATCGTCCTCGATGAGTGAGCGCGCGGACTCAGCCGCGGCCGCGGCACGCCGAAGTAGAGCCCTGATGGCGGAAGGGCTCTTCGACACGGGCGTCTGCACGGCCACGCGTTACCCGGATTCGCTCGGTGGATGCAGTTTCGGACAGGTCCAGCACTCTACTGGCGCGCGGCTGGCGATGACGTGTCACGGCCGCGCCACGACGCTGGAACCCGGATGCGGATCAAGCCCTTGGCGGTGTATACCATGCGCAGACGTATGTGCGGCGGTGTCGCCGCACGGCCCGGACCTTGGGGGGAGCGGAGTATGTCGGAGCCGGAGGCTGCGCCGGGGCCGCAGGACAGTGCAGTGGTGGCGGAACCGGAGCCGGAGGCTGCGCCGGGGCCGCAGGACAGTGCTGTGGCGGCGGAGCCGGAGGACAGTGCTGTGGCGGCGGAGCCGGAGCCGCAGGACAGCCCGGTATTGCCGACGGTGGAAGCAGATTCCACGGCTGCGCAACCGGAAATCAGTAAGCCAGTCGCCCAACCGGAAATCAGCGAGCCGGCCGTGGAACCGCAAGCCGGTTGGGCACTGCCGGATACCGCACCGCAGTTCGCGAAGTCCGGCGCCCCGTTCAGTCCTGCACTCGGCCAGCAGGCGACGGCGACGGCCAGTCCCTCGCCCAGCCAGCAGGTGACCGCGCCGTTCCCGCCGCCCAGCCAGCAGGTAACCGCGCCGTTGCCGATGCCGGACCAGTTCGCGACGGCGCCGTTCCTTCTGCCGGGCCCCGCGGGCGCCCCGGCCAAGAAGTACCCGCGCAAGCGGATCGCGCTGATCTCGGCCGGGGTGGTGACCGCGCTGGCCCTGGTGGTCGTCGGCATCGTCGCCCTGTGGCCGGGCCGGTCCGGCAACTCGATCGTCGCCGTCGCGCACTGTCAGCCTTCTGATCTCGCCAGCTGCCTCATCAAGGCCCCCGACGGCGCGGTGCAGCTGAGCGACGCCGCGCAGTGGGACCAGGCGACCACGGTGACCTCGGACCTCTACAGCTCCAACATCACCGCCGACGCCTCAGGGGTCAGCACCGACACCAGGACCCTGCTCGACTCGGACGGCCTGCAAAAGATGGTGCACCAGGACTGGAACGCGGTCGACGGCAACAACGTCGACCTGGTGCTGCTTCAGTTCGGCAGCCAGAAGGGCGCCCAGTCCTGGCACGCCACCCGCGCCGGCGAGATCATGGCCGCCTATCGGGGCCCGGCGGTCAGCATTCCCGGGGATTCGTCCGGCAGGGCCTTCGCCGCGACCAAACCGGACGCCCAGGGGAACGTGTCGGCCGCCTACTCGGCCGTGGTCGGCGACATCGTGCTCAACGTCGCCTACTCGAGCCCGAAGACCCTTGGCATCAAGGACTTGCAGAACTGGGCGGGTACGGAACTGGCCTCGCTGCAAGCCGCGCCGCCCGCCGCCGCGGATCCCGCCGACGCCGCACCCGGCACCCAGCGCGTCGCCTGCACCGGCCAGCTCGTCTCCTGTCTCATGCCGCTGCCCGGCGGCGCCGAGCACTGGACCTCGCCCAACAGCTCGGACTGGGTCAGTGGCTCGACTCTCAGCCAGCAGCAGTTCATCAAGCTGTTCTGGAAGACCGAAAGCCAGTCGCAGGTGCAGTCCAACTTCACCACGAACGGGGTCACCGGGATCGCCCACCAGGACTGGCTCACCGACGGCGGCGACAAGCAGGCGGACGTCTACCTGATCCAGACGGTTACCGCCGCCGGGGCCAGCCAGCTCAACGGCGACAACTTCGGCGAACCCAACTGGGACAAGGGCGAACACGGCACCGGCCACACCATCCCCGGCGAGCCCCAGGCCCAGGCCTGGTACACGAATCAGGACTCGGACGGCTTCAGCCACTTCTACTTCGAGGAGAACATCGGCAACGTCATCGTGCACGGCTGGATGTTCTTCAGCGGCTCGTTCGACTCCGCCACGGCCGACCGGTGGGCCCAAACGCAGCTGAACCGCGTCAGCAACAGCGCGAGCACTCAGCCGATGGGCCTGTTCCCGCTCACCGCTCCCGCGCTGCCCGCCCCGAGCCAGGGATCCTGCCCCGCGTCCGGCGACTGCCTGCTGCCCCTCCCCGCCGGGGCCGCCGACACGACCGCGTCTTCGTACCAGGTCGGCCACGATCTCGAGGCCGCGTTCTACGCCGCTCAGTACGAGCCGGACAACAGCACCGACGTCGGCTCATGGTTGGGCTCCGACGGTTTCACGAGCGGTGAGCACCGTGCCTGGAGCACTCCAGACGGGGCCAACGCCGACGTGGCGCTGCTGAAGTACGGCAGCCCGACGCAGGCGCAGGCG
The DNA here is from genome assembly GCF_035650855.1 of Actinocrinis sp. GTDB lineage: Bacteria > Actinomycetota > Actinomycetes > Streptomycetales > Catenulisporaceae > Actinocrinis. Next base: position 11,919 of record NZ_DASRGV010000375.1, read on the forward strand.
GCGGTCCAGCTCGAGTACGGCCTCAACGCCTCGGCCCAACACGACCGCGTCTGCACCGACTCGAAGGTGCCCGACTCGTTCTGCCTGGCCACGGCGGTCACCGTCAGCGACCCGCTGCAGAAAGAGACCATCAGGGTGCTGGCCTGGAAGGGCGACTACGAGGTGAGCGTCAGCGTGACGAAGTCCAACGCCGCTGACGTCGCCGACGCTTACGCCTGGGCACAGCGACAGTTGGACCTGCTGCCCGCGAGCTAGCCGGCCTGGCGTCGTTCGGCTAGCTCAGAGATCGAGGACGAGCCGTTCGCCGCGGCAGCGGGAGACGCAGATCATCATGGTCTCCCCTGCCGCGCGCTCGTCCGCGGTCAGCAGCGAGTCACGATGGTCGGGCACGCCCTCAAGCACGTCGGTCTCGCACGTGCCGCAAGTGCCCTCGGTACAGGAGTACAGCACCTCGATGCCCGCGGCGCGCACCGTCTCCAGCACCGAGGCGTCCTGCGGCACGGTGAGGGTTCGCCCGGAACGGGAGAGTACGAGCTCGAATGGCCGGTTCTCAACGCCGGCCTCCTGCTCCTTGGGCTGGAAGCGCTCCATCGCCGGTTCAGGCCAGCCGGTTTGGTCGCAGTAGTCTGACACTGCGTCGAGGAGCGGGCCTGGACCGCAGCAGTAGACGGCCGTCTCCGGCTGCGGCGCGCCGAGATAGCCCGGCAGATCCAGCAGACCGGTCTCGTCTTGCGGGCGCAGCAATACCCGGTCGCCGAAGCGTGCGCTCAACTCCTCGGCGAACGCCATCGACGCGCGCCGACGCCCGCCGTACAACAACGACCACTGCGATCCTGCCGCTTCGGCCGCGCGCAGCATCGGCAGGATCGGGGTGATGCCGATGCCGCCGGCGATGAACAGATAGCGGGCCGCGGGGCGCAGCGGGAAGTTGTTGCGCGGGCCGCGTACTCGCAGGGCCGACCCGACCGGCAGCGAATCGTGTACGTACGCTGATCCGCCGCGCCCCTCGGGCTCGCGCAGCACGGCGACCCGCCAGGCCGAAAGGTCGGCCGGGTCGCCGCACAGCGAGTACTGCCGCTCCATCCCGTCCGCGAGCAGCAGGTCAAGGTGCGCGCCCGGCTGCCACGCGGGCAGGTCCGCGCCCTCGGCGTGCCGCAGCGTCAGGGAGACCACGCCCTGGGCTTCCTCACGGCGTTCGGCGACGACGACCGGGACGACGGTCACGTTCTCAGCCATCTGATCCCTCGGGTCGGTGTCCGTCTGGATGGGACAGCAGCCAGGTCCACATCTCGACCGGGTCGTCGCAGGTGTGCCGCGCGCCGCAGTGGCAGGTGCCGCGCAGCAGATCGGAGCCCGGTTCCCAGTCGATCCGGTTGATCAGCCCGGTCACCATCTCGGCAGGCTCGGCGCTCGGGGCCGGGCCGGTCATGCGGAGGCGAGGCGGGCCAGGATGCGGCGCGCGGCCAGTCCGCCGGTGTCGATGTTGATGCTCAGCTCCTGGTAACCCGCCGGCTCGCTGTCGAGCGCCTTCTGCAGGAGATTGAGCGCGTCAACGTCCTGCATCACCACCGTGTGGTTGAAGTCGTGCAGGAACTTGGTCACCTCGTCGTCCTCGCGGGCGAAATCCCGGGAGACCGCCCAGAAGTCGTACACCTTGCCCGGAGCGCCGGGTGTGATCGCGTAGGTGATCTCGGTCCGGAACACCGGCTCGGTCTGACCGACCGGCATGATCCGGCTGTGCAGCAGGTACAGGCACGGCGCGAAGTACTCGATGTCCTGAAGTCGGGTGATGCGGCCCTCGATGCCGGTCGAGCGGGCGTAGAACGGCGGGCAGGCCGCATCCATCATGTGCCGCGACACCCGCACCACACCCGCGGCCTCATCGACCTCGGTGCTGATCGGAGTCTCGGCGACCTCGGGGGTGCCTATGTAGCCGCCGTGCAGATACGTCTCGTGCGAGAGGTCGAGCAGGTTGTCGACGAGCAATCCGTAGTCGCAGTCGATCGGTTCCATACCGCGCACGGTCACCATGTCCGGGTCCGCGAGGTGCGGGGCGCGCGGAATCAGCTTCTCGTCGGCCCGCTCCGGATCTCCGATCCACACCCACACCAGCGAGTCGAGCTCCGCCACCGGATACGAGGCCACCCGGGCGGTGCGCGGAATGCGCTGCTGACCGGGGACGTACACGCAGGTGCCGGACGTGTCGTAGGTGAAGCCGTGGTAGCCGCAGACGATCCGATCACCGTCGAGCCTGCTGGCGGAGAGCGGGAAGCGGCGGTGCACACAGCGGTCCGAGAGCGCGACGACGCTGCCGTCCTCCTCAGTGCGGTACAGGACGATCGGCTCGCCCAGGATCGTGCGGCCGAGCAGGTCACGTCCGACCTCGCCGGCGTAGGCGCTGACGTACCATTGGTTGCGTGCGAAGGCGGTGGCCATGAGTACTCCGGTGTACGAGGGCCGATAGCGGCGGATGACGAAGCTCGAAGAGCCCGGATGACCGCAGCGTCGCAAGGCGGGCACCCGGCCACAACGCGACTTCCGTCAGGCGGAAGTCCAGCCGAGCACGCGGGAAATACCGAGTCCGGCCAAGCGAACGGCCGGCGCGAGCGTGTTCGGCCGGGCACCGACGCAGGGCACGATGACGGACACCGCCGCGACCACCTCACCGCGCGATCCGCGCACCGGGGCCGCGACCGAGAGCGCGTCATCAGTGATCTGACGGTCGCTGACCGCGAAGCCGGCCCGGCGCACCTCCGCCAGCATCCGGCGCAGCGTCGCCGGGTCGGTGACCGTGAACGGGGTAAACGAGGCCAGCCGCTCCGCCGCCAGATACTCCTCCTGGACGGCGGGATCGCTGTGCGCGAGCAGCACCAGGCCGACGCCCGTGGCATGCAGCGGCCAGTGCGCACCGACCCGCGCGAGCACGCCCACCGCGGAGCGGCCGGAGATTCGCTCGATATACACGACTTCCATCCCGTCGCGCACCGCGAGCTGCACGTTCTCGTGCGTGGCCTCGTACAGGTCCTCCAGGAACGGCATCGCCGCCTCGCGCAGCGCCAGACCGCGCGGGGCCAGCGCGCCGACCTCCCAGAGTCGCAGGCCGATGTGGTACGCCCCCGAGGTGTCGCGCTCCAGCGCACCCCAGGCCGTGAGCAGGGCGACCAGCCGGTGCGCGGTGGGCAGGGTCAGGCCGGCCCGGCGGCTGATCTCGGTGAGCGTGAGCGCCGGAGCCGACCGGTCAAAGGCGGCCAGCACCGCGAGCAGCCGGTCGGCGGCCGTAGCGGGCGCGGGCGTGGTCATGGCGCTACCGTAGACCGCCGCAGGTGGGCGCGGCAGGACGCGCCGCGCGAGACTACGGCTGGCCCAGCGCGCGGCGCTGTTCGCGGGTCAGTGAGGAAACGACCAGGTCGTACGAGTCCTCGATCAGGTCGCGGGCCATCGAGTCCGGCACCGAGCCGTCCAGCAGGACGGTGTTCCAATGCCGCTTGTTCAGGTGGTAGCCGGCCGTGATCGCCGGGTGCTGCTCGCGCAGCCGCTCGGCCAGCTCCGGTTCGCACTTCAGGCTCACCGACAGCGGGTCCGAGTCCAGGGCGCTGATCGCGAAGATCTTGCCGCCCACCTTGAACACGGAGGTCTGCGGGTTGAACGGGAAGGTCTCGACCGCACCGGTCAGCGCCAGGCAGGCGGCTTTGAGCGCATCGGCATCCATGGCTCCATTCTGGCAGTGACTGGTGCCGCACCGCTGGTCAGCAGCGGTGCGGCACCTGGGCTCAGCGGCCGTAGCCCGTGGCCACGACGTTCGCCTGCACCGAGGCCTCGGTGCCACCGGCGGCGACGAGCCCGGCGGTCGCGACGACCGCCACCGTCGCGCGCCTCCGAAGCGAAAGCATGAAAGCCTCCTGTGTTAGCGCTAACAGAACTGGTCGCCTGTTACCGGCCTCAGGTGATCGGAGCATGGGATCCGGTGCGTGGGCACCTTCGGCGGGGACCGCGCTGCGCGACGCGGTCTTCGAGCACGACGACAGGCGCAGTGTGCAGAGGACGTTGCGGGGCGGCAATGACGCCGGAATGAATGATCTGACACGATGTGTAGCCGGACGAACACTTTCCGCGCTCACCCTCGAGCTGAGCTGCGTCGCTGTGGCTCAGCGCGGCAGCGCCGATCGCGCGTACCAGTCGGCTGCGACGGGAAAGTTTCCGCAAATGCCGCTTCGGAAAGCCGTTCGAAGCTTCGCGGACCCTTGACACGACCCCCGGTGTGAGGCAACGTCTGCATACCGAAACGCCTCGGGTCGCCCTTCAATGCGGCGGCGGCGAAGCGGCCCGAGATGTTAGCGCTAACAATGTGTGAGTCACGCTCGACGGAGAGCTGGGAGACGACATGAACGGCAGCGCATCATGACCAATCGCGGATTGCGGGCAGCGCGGCCCGCGAGGCTCGTCCGGTGGGGAGCCGCAGTGGCGGTCATAGCCGGCGGCATGATCGGCGCCGCGCTGACGACGGGCTCGGCCCAAGCCGCATCGCAGGGGCCGTGCGACATCTACGCCGCAGGTGGCACGCCCTGCGTCGCCGCGCACAGCACGACCAGGGCGTTGTACGGGTCCTACAGCGGCTCGCTGTACCAGGTGCGCCGCTCCTCGGACAACGCCACGCTGAACATCGGCCCCGTTTCGGCCGGCGGAGTGGCCAACGCCGCCGCGCAGGACTCGTTCTGCTCCGGCACCACCTGTCTGATCACGGTCATCTACGACCAGTCCGGGCGCGGCAACAACCTGACGCAGGCCCCTGCGGGCGGCGCGGCCGGCGGTCCGGACAACCTCGCCAACGCCACTGCCGCACCCACGACGCTCAACGGCAGCAAGGTGTACGCCGTGTATGTGGCCGCGGGTACCGGTTACCGCGACGACAGCACCAGCGGGATCGCCACCGGCGACCAGCCCGAGGGTGAATACGCGATCTTCGACGGCACGCACTACAACGGTGGCTGCTGCTTCGACTACGGCAACGCCGAGACGAGCAACAACGACACCGGCAACGGCCACATGGAGGCCATCTACTTCGGCAATATCAAGGTCTGGGGTTACGGCACCGGCAACGGCCCCTGGATCATGGCCGACATGGAGAACGGCCTCTACTCCGGCGTTAACGCCGGCTACAACGCCAACGACCCGACGATCAACTACCGCTACACCACCGCGATCATCAAGGGCACCGCGAACCTGTGGTCGATCCGCGGCGGCAACGCGCAGTCGGGCGGCCTGTCCACGTTTTACAGCGGCGCGCGGCCGAACGTCTCCGGCTACAACCCGATGCACAAGGAAGGCGCGATCATCCTGGGCATCGGCGGTGACAACAGCAAGGGCTCGGCAGGCACCTTCTACGAGGGCGTCATGACCAGCGGCTACCCCTCGGACGCCACCGAGAACTCGGTGCAGGCGAACATAGTCGCGGCCGGATACGGCGTCGGCGGCGGCAGCGGTGGTACCGTCACCGGTCCGATCCACGCGGTCGGCGCGGGCAAGTGCCTCGACGACCCGAACGGCACCACGACCGCCGGCACCCAGCAGCAGATCTACACCTGCAACGGCCTGGCCCCGCAGAACTGGACCCACACCTCCTCGGGCACCGTGACCGTGACGAACAACGGCACCACGGACTGCCTCGACGCGAACGGCCAGGGCACCACCGCGGGCACGAAGGTGATCATCTGGCCCTGCAACGGCCAGGCGAACCAGCAGTGGACGTTCAACTCGGACGGCACCATCACCGGCGTCCAGTCAGGGCTCTGCCTCGACGTGACCGGAGCGTCGACGGCCGACGGCGCGCTGGTCGAACTGTGGACCTGCAACGGCGGCAGCAACCAGCAATGGACGCAGTGAGCGCCGTTAGGCCCGCCTGAACCGGCCGGGGCGGCGAACCCTCGCCTTCATTGGCCGTCGTCCCGGCACCAACACAGCCTCCCGCGTCCGGTACCGCACTTACCGGCCGCGGGAGGCGTCCTCCTTCTCCGCGCTTCCGTTTCGGAAGGCGGCGCGGGGGCACGCGCCGACAGGCACGGGCCGACAGCGCACCCCGGAAACGGCGCCCCCGGCCCGCAGCGGCGAGGAGGAGCTATGAAGGCGTTGACCTGGCACGGCCGTCGCGACGTACGCGTCGAGTCCGTCCCCGACCCGGTGATCCAGGATCCGACCGACGTGATCGTGCAGATCACATCGAGCGGACTGTGCGGCTCCGACCTGCACCTCTACGAGGTGCTCGGTCCGTTCCTCTCCGCCGGGGACATCCTCGGGCACGAGCCGATGGGCATCGTGCGCGAGGTCGGCGCGGAGGTCACCGGCGTCAAGCCCGGCGACCGGGTCGTCATCCCGTTCAACGTCTCCTGCGGCACCTGCTTCATGTGCGCGCAAGGCCTGCAGTCGCAGTGCGAGACCACGCAGATGCGCGAGTACGGCACCGGCGGCTCGCTGTTCGGCTACACCAGGCTCTACGGGCAGATTCCCGGCGGTCAGGCGGAACTGCTGCGCGTGCCGTTCGGCAACGCGCTGCCGATCAAGGTGCCGGAAGGGCCGCCGGACGACCGATTCGTCTTCCTCTCCGACGTGCTGCCCACCGCGTGGCAGGCCGTCGAATACGCGGCGGTTCCGCAGGGCGGCAGCGTGGTGGTGCTCGGCCTCGGCCCGATCGGGGACATGTGCGCGCGCATCGCCGCGTACCGCGGCGCCGGGCAGGTCATCGGGGTCGACCTGGTGCCTGAGCGGCTTCAACGCGCCGGTGCTCGCGGCACGCACGTGCTGGATCTGGCCGAGCACGGCAAGGACCTGCCGGACGTGATCCGCGAGCTGACCGAGGGCCGCGGCCCCGACGCCGTCATCGACGGGGTCGGCATGGAGGCGCACGGCGCACCGATCGCCAAGCTCGCCCACCAGGCCACCGCGCTGTTGCCGGGCCGGATCGCGGCGGCGATGATGCAGCACGTCGGCGTCGACCGGCTGGACGCGCTGCTGCTGGCGATCGACGTGGTGCGGCGCGGCGGCACGGTCTCGCTGTCCGGGGTGTACGGCGGCATGACCGACCCGCTGCCGCTGCTGACCATGTTCGACAAGCAGATCCAGCTGCGCATGGGCCAGGCGAACGTGTGGCGCTGGGTCGAGCAGATCCTGCCGCTGCTGACCGACGACGATCCGCTCGGCGTGGACACCTTCGCGACGCACCACGTGCCGCTGACCGAGGCGCCGGCCGCGTACGAGATGTTCCAGAAGAAGCAGGACGGCGCCGTCAAGGTTCTGTTCCAGCCCTGATCCGTCGATTCAGAGCTCAGAGCAGAGTGCTGATCCATTCCGTCACGGTCTCGACGAGGGACTCGAGCACGGGTGACTGATCCTTGCGCACGGCGAACTCGTGGTTGCCTGCGGGCAGGCCGACAAGGCGGTGCGTGTCAGGTAGCGGCGGGAACTCGGCGGCGTTGCCGAATGGGTCGGCCGCGCCCTGGACGATCAGGGTTGGAAGACCGGTGGCGGTCAGTTCGTCGGCGCGCGACTTCTCCGGCTTGCCGGGCGGGTGCAGCGGAAAGGCGAGTGCGAGGACCGCGGCGGCGCCGGTCGACGCGCCGGTCCGGCAGGCGACCCGGGCCCCGGCGCTGCGCCCGCCGACAATCAGGGGCGTGTCGCTGTACGTGTCTCCAATGCCGCCGCGTTCATCGCTTCCGTCGCCGCGGCCTTTACGGAGATGATCAAGGACTGCGCGCCAGCCGACGTCGAGGGTCTTCGGCGCGGGCGCGATCCGCTTCCCTGCGACGCGCCAGGGCTGTTCGACCAGCACCACCTCGACGCCGTGCGCCGGCAGCCCGGCGGCCAGCGCCTGGAGGTCCGCCGCCTCGATCCCGCCCCCGGCGCCGTGGCCGAGTACGAGCGTGGCACGGCGTTGGCCGACCGAGGAAGACCAGGTCAGCCGGGCGTCGCCGAGCGGAGTGGGGACGAGCGTCGTCATGATCCCGAGCCTAGCGGCGATCGGTCGGCTTGAGCGCGAAACCGCAGGTCACGCGCGTGTGGTGAGCGGGCTTTCCGCTCGTTCCGGAGCGTCGCCGACGATATAGCCGCTGATCAGAGCCATCGCGCCGGGGAAATCTCATCGTGGCCTGTTTCGACTGCGGTGGTCCGGTTATGCGCAATCAGTCAGTTTCATGTGAGGTGAGGGCAATGCTGCTACTTGGACTCCTGCTGCTATGCGCGACCGGCGCCTTCACGGGGCTGCTGATCGCTTACAACACGGGCGGCGGCCCGGACTACACCGTGACGATGTTCGGCAACACCCTCGGCACGTTCAACAGCCTGGAGATCTTCATCGCCGGCCTGGCGCTGGCGCTGATCTTCTGCTTCAGCCTGTTCCTGATGTTCGGCGGCGCGGCCATGGCCCGTCGGCGCAGGGTCGCGCGGCGCGCCGAGCGCCGGGAGGCCCGCGCGGCGATGGCGGACCGCGACGCGATGGCGGCCCGGCTTGAGGAGCGGGACGCCGCGTACGCCACCGAGGCCGACACGACGAACACTGATGTCGCCGCCGAGGACACGGCCGCGACCACCACGTCGCGGCGCCACCACCGGCCGCACGTCTTCGGCCACTGATTGAGCACGGCACTGAATAGGCACTGAGTAAGCACAAGCACACAGCTCGACAGCCTCGCCGCCGAGCGCCGCGACTGGCGCTCGGCGGCGACGTGTGGCGGGCCGGGTCTGGCTGGACGGCAGTGCTTCGAGTCGTCGAGTTGTGTTGACTCCTGAACCTTGCCGAACTCATCCGATCGTGCATCACCAAAGAACCCGACATTATTGACCGCAGTTCAAAATGCCGCTTCTATGAACCGCGACCCTGTTCGCGGACCTCGGAGCGCGGCATGACCCTGGATCGGCGCACCTTCAACGCCCTAACCGCGGGCGCGGCCACCGCCCTCGTGCTGACCGCTCGGGCTCAGGCCGCGCAAGCCGCCCAAGCGGCCACGACGGCCCGCGCAGCCACAGCCGCCGCGCCTGAGCCGCTGCGCCATCGCGTGCCGCACAGCGTTACCTTCGACAAGTACTCGCTGATGGTTGACGGCCGCCGACTGGTCCTGTGGTCCGGCGAGTTCCACCCTTTCCGCCTGCCGAGCCCGTCGCTGTGGCCTGATGTGCTGCAGAAGATGCGCGCCAACGGCTACAACGCCGTGAGCATCTACGTGAACTGGAGTTATCACAGCCCCGCGCCGGGTTCGTACGACTTCACCGGCGTGCGGGATCTGGACCAGTTCCTCGCCATGGCTTCGGCGGTCGGCATCTTCGTCACCGTGCGCCCCGGTCCCTATATCAATGCCGAGGTGGATGCCGGCGGCTTCCCCGGGTGGCTGACCGCGACGCCGGGAACCGCGCGCACGAACGACAGCACCTACCTCGGGCACGCCGACGAGTGGCTGACTGCCGTCAACGCGATCGTTTCGAAGCATCAGTACACAGATGGCGGCGGCACGGTACTGCTCTATCAGCTGGAGAACGAGTACTCCTCCCACCTCGGCGACGGCGTCGGTGCGGCGTATATGGCGCATCTGTACGCAAAGGTGCGCGCGGACGGGATCACGGTCCCGCTGTTCCACAACGACAAGGGCCGCAACGGCGACTGGGTACCCGGCAGTTTCAGCACCAACGGCGAATCCGGCCGCTACCTCTACGCCTTCGACGGCTACCCCTCGCCGAGCAGCACCCTGCCGGACTGGGGCTACTTCGGGCCGGGCGGCGCGAAGGGAGGCTCGACGGCGAGCCCGAACACTCCCGGGTTCGAGGCGGAGTTCGGCGGCGGCTGGTTCGATCCGTGGGGCGGCGCCGAGTTCGCCGGCCAGGGTTACGCGGGCGCCCGTGCGTCGCGCGACGCGGTGTACGAGCGGCGGTTCTATCTGACGAACCTGGCCAACGGCATCAAGTTGCAGAACGTGTACATGACCTTCGGCGGCACCTCCTGGGGTTGGCTGCCGGCGCCGGTCGTCTACACCTCGTACGACTACGGCGCCGCGATCGACGAGGCGCGCAATCAGACCTCGAAGCTCGTGCCGATGAAGCAGATCGGGCTGATGCTCGAATCGGTGCCCGACCTGGCCGAGCTGGACGAAGCGACGCCGGTGACCGCCTCCAACAGCGCGATCAAGACTTACCACCTGGAGAATCCGAGCACCGGCGCGCACTTCTACTTCCTGCGCAACGACACCTCCGCCGAGGTGTCGGGCACGGTGCCGGTCTCGGTCGGCGACAGCCAGGTCACGGTGCCGGTCTCCGGCGGCGGCATCCGCCTTACCGGCAAAGACATGAAGGTAGTCGCCACCGGCATCTCGGCCGGACGTCGAACTCTGCGATACACCACGGTCCAGCCGATGTATGCGGCCACGGTCGGCGGCCAGGACATCGCCCTGCTCGCCGGACGAACCGCCGATCCGGTCGAGTTCTCCCTCGACTACGCAGCCGCACCGACGGTGTCCGTACTCGCCGGATCCGCCACCTCCGCCTACGACAGCGCCGCGGGCGCCCTGCAAGTCAACGCCCAGCTCTCAGGCCTGATCAGAGTCCTGATCACGCCGTCAGACGGATCCGCGCCGCTGCTTCTCCTGCTCGCCGACGACGCGGCGTCCGCGACGTTCTGGAAGCACGACACCTCGTCCGGACCGGTGCTCGTGCGCGGACCGGCCGTGCTGCGCGACGCTTTCGTGCTAGGCCCAGTCGCCGCACTGACCGGAGACACCACGGCGGCCAGCGACCTCGAAGTGTGGGCGCCACGCGGTATCAGCCGGCTGATCTGGAACCGGGCACCGGTGGCCGTCCGGCACACCGACTCCGGAAGCCTGTCGGCCGCCATACAGCTGCCCGGCCCGGAGCAGGTCACTCTGCCCACTCTCACGCACTGGCGCTATGCGCCGGAGAATCCCGAGTCGGCTCCCGGTTTCGACGATTCGACCTGGGCGCTCGCGAACAAGACCGCCTCGTTCAGCACCACGCCGGTGCCGTCCGGACAGCCCGTGCTGTTCGCCGACGACTACGGCTTCCACTACGGCGACGTCTGGTATCGGGGCTCTTACACCGCGGCCGCTGGAGTGCAAAGCGTCAGCCTCGCCTACTCCTCCGGAACCCAGGGCATGTTGATGGCCTGGCTGGACGGCGTACCGCTGGGCACG
>NZ_DASRGV010000376.1:0-15109 GCF_035650855.1 Actinocrinis sp.
TGGAAGGGCCTCAGGGCCCTGTCGAATCCCTGATTCGACACGCGTTCGAATTGTTGCCGGAAGGTGTCCCGGGCGTGTGCCGCAGCACGTCGCGCGCCATACCACGATCACCCGGCGCGACACATTGGTCTAGACCTCGTCCGATATGTCGGATTTCCGGGCCCGGTGTGTATCCTTCGGCAGCGTAACGCGTTTCCCAATCGTTACACCGTTCAACAAAATGACCGGTCAGACCCCTTCCCAACCGGGGACTGACCGAATACGTTGCCGGTCACAACATTCCTTGAACGCCGAGCCGCCGGGCACTGGTTGCCACCGGGCCGGCACTGAGAAAGGACCAAAACGCGATGATGCGTAAGGCCGTCCTCACCGCCACCGTCGGCGCCGCTGCTCTGGCGCTCGGTGTCGCGGCGTGTTCCAGCTCCTCCTCGCCGAGCTCTTCGTCTTCGGGCAGCTCCAACAACGGTGGGGCCAAGCCGAAGATCGGCATCATTCTCCCTGAGACCGCCACCTCGGCCCGCTGGGAGGGCGCCGACCGCCCGGCCCTGAGCGCCGAGTGCGCGAAGAAGAACCTGGACTGCGACATCCAGAACGCGCAGGGCAGCGACCAGCAGGAGAAGTCGATCGCCGACCAGATGATCAAGACCGAGCACGTGCAGATCCTGATCCTGACCCAGACCGACCCGACCACGGGTCTCGCGGTCACCAAGGAAGCGCACGACGCGGGCGTCAAGGTCATCGACTACGACCGCCTGGTGCCCGGCTCGGCGCCCGACTACTACGTGTCCTTCGACAACGTCCAGGTCGGCAAGGACCAGGGCAACGCGCTGGTCGCCGCGGTCAAGGCCGCCAACATCGCCAAGCCGGACGTCGCGATCCTCGACGGCGCCCCGACCGACAACAACGCGACCCTGTTCAACCAGGGCTACATGTCGGTGCTGAACCCGCTGATCTCCGGCGGCACCTGGAAGAAGTCGGCCGAGCAGGCCATCCCGAACTGGGACAACACCACCGCCGGCACCACCTTCACCTCCATGTACAACGCCGACCACGGCATCAACACCGTCATGGTGGCGAACGACGGCATGGCCAACGCGGTCATCGCGGACCTGAAGAACCTGGGCATCAACGGCAAGGTCGTCGTGTCCGGCCAGGACGCCACCGCCGGCGGTCTGCAGCACATCCTGGACGGCGACCAGTCCTTCAGCATCTACAAGCCGTCCTCGCAGGAGGCCGTCCCGGCCGTCGACCTGGCCGCTGAGCTGGCCGCGGGCAAGACCCCGACCGAGAACTTCCAGACGGTGACCGACCCGAGCAACCAGTCGCCGATCAAGTCGCTGCTGGCCACCCCGGTGACCATCACCAAGCAGAACGTCGACCAGCCGATCAAGGACAACTACACCCCGTACAAGGACGTCTGCACCGCGGCCTACGTCGCCAAGTGCACCGCGGCCGGCATCACGGCCCAGTAAGTCCCGGAATCACCCGGTTTCGCGCGGCGGCTCCCGCCTGGGCCGTCGCGCGGAACCGGGGGCTTGGCTTGTACGGAGGCGTTCCCGGTGGTATCGCGTTGTCACAGTTTCGCCATATCGAGGCGGGTCCAGGAGAAGAGGTCGAGGTGAGCGAGAACGAGCCGATCCTGCGCATGCGCGGGATCAACAAGTCGTTCGGCCCCGTCAGTGTGCTCAAAGGGGTGGACTTCGAAGCCCACCTCGGCGAAGTGACGGCGCTGGTCGGCGACAACGGGGCGGGTAAGTCCACCCTGGTCAAGTGCATCGGTGGCACTTACTCCATCGACGACGGGGAGTACCTTTTCGAGGGCAGGCACGTCAAGGTGCACGGTCCGCGCGACGCTGCCGACCTGGGCATCGAGATCGTGTACCAGGACCTCGCGCTGTGCGACAACCTCGACATCGTGCAGAACATGTTCCTCGGCCGTGAGCGGGTCACCGGGGCGCGCACCCTCGACGAGCCCTCCATGGAGCGGGCGGCCGGCGAGACCCTCGCGTCGCTCTCGGTGCGCACGGTCAAGTCCGTGCGGCAGAAGGTCGCCAGCCTCTCCGGCGGCCAGCGGCAGACCGTGGCCATCGCCAAGGCCGTGCTGTGGAACTCGAAGGTGGTCATCCTCGACGAGCCGACCGCCGCGCTCGGCGTCGCGCAGACCGCTGAGGTGCTGCGCCTGGTGCGCAACCTGGCCGACCAGGGCCTCGCGGTCATCCTCATCTCGCACAACATGAACGACGTCCTGCAGGTCTCCGACCGCATCGCCGCGCTCTACCTCGGCCAGATGGCCGCACTGGTCAAGCGCTCCGAGGTGACGCACACCCAGATCGTTGAGCTGATCACGGCCGGCCGCTCTGGCAACCTCGGCCTGCCGCTGACCACCACGCTGAGCTCGAACGGAGCGGCCGCATGAGCGAGCTGATCGACAGCCGCGCCGACGCGGCTCCCACCGTGACCGCCGCGGTGCCGCGCACCCTCGGCGAGACCTTCAACAACTACCGCTCGCGGGTGCGCACCGGCGAGATCGGCTCGCTGCCCGCCGTCATCGGCATCGTGCTGCTGGTGGTCATCTTCTCGATCGCCCAGCCCGGCTTCCTGACCCTCTCCAGCTTCGTCTCGATCTTGCAGGAGGCGGCGCCGACCATCACCCTGGCCATGGGCCTGGTGTTCGTGCTGCTGCTCGGCGAGATCGACCTGTCCGCCGGCGTGGTCGGCTCGACCGCCGCGGCCTTCGGCGCGATCCTCTCGGTCAAGCACGGCATCGCCTGGCCGATCGCCATCCTCGGCGCCGCGGCGTTCGGCGCGGTCGCCGGCACCCTGCTCGGCTGGCTGCGCGCCCGCATCGGCATCCCCTCGTTCGTGGTCACCCTGGCCGCGTTCATCTCCTTCCAGGGCGCGCAGATCCTGGTGATCGGCAGCAGCTCCGGCCAGGTCTCGATCACCGACAAGACCCTGCTGCTGCTCGACAACGGCCGGATCTCCCCGGTCCTGGGCTGGGTCTACCTGGTCATCGGGGTCCTCGGCTACGCCGCGGTGAAGTTCGTGCAGGCGGCCAGCCGGCGCAGACAGGGCCTGGCCAACGAGCCGACCAGCGTGCTCGCGCTGCGCATCGCCGCGCTCGCGATCGGCGGCGCGATCTTCGTCTACTTCTGCAACGTGGACGAGGCGCTGGACTGGCAGAAGCGCGAGGGCATCCACATCCGCGGCGTCCCGTGGGTGGCGCCGATCATCGCGGTCCTGCTGATCATCCTCACCTTCGCCCTGAGCAAGACCCGCTACGGCCGGCACGTCTACGCGGTCGGCGGCAACGACGAGGCCGCCCGCCGTGCCGGTATCCCGGTCCGACTGATCCGCACCTCCGTGTTCGTCATCTGCTCGACGATGGCCGGCTTCTCCGGGCTGTTCCTCGCCTCGCAGCTGAACGGCGTGAACACCCAGGAGGGCGGCGGCAACGTCCTGCTGCTTGCGGTCGCGGCCGCCGTCATCGGCGGCACCTCGCTGATGGGCGGGCGCGGCCGGGTGGTCGACGCGGTGCTCGGCGGCCTGGCGCTGGCGATCCTGCAGTACGGCATGAGCGACCTGATCAAGGGAGGCAACGCCTCCGCCTATCAGTTCATCATCACCGGCATCGTCCTGCTGCTGGCGGCCGCGGTCGACGCGCTGTCCCGCCACGCCGGCCGGTCGACGAGCTAGGCGCGCACTACTCCGCAGGCAGGGTGGCACGCGTCGGACGGGAGACGAACGGTGATGACTGCTCAGAGCTCTGAGAGGCACTGCCTTGTCTGAACGCCGCAACTCGGCCATGGCAGCGGGCGCGGCCGGAGCCACCCAGGACGAGGTGCGCCGTCACAACGTGTCCACCCTGCTGCGGTACGTGCACGTGCACGGACCCACCTCGCGCGCGGAACTGACCGCCGCGATGCAGCTCAACCGGTCGACGATCGGCGCGCTTACCGCCGATCTGACCAACGCCGGTCTCGTGCGCGAGGAACTCCCCGCGCGCGGGGCCGGCGCGGGGGCCGGGCGACCGTCCCTCGTCGTCGTGCCGCGCTCGGAGCGGGTGTACGTGCTCGCCTTCGACATCGGCGTCGACTACCTGATCGCGGCGCGCGTCGGCCTCGGCGGAGCCGTGTTGGACCGGCGCGAGCTCTACCGGCCGCGCGGCGACTACGCCCTTGACGACGTGGCCGCGCACCTGGGCCGGTTCACCGGCGAGATGCTCAGCCGCGCCGCGTCCGACGCCGTGTGCGTCGGGATCGGCGCGGCGATCGCCGGCGTGGTGCGCGACGCCGACGGACTCGTCCGCTTCGCCCCCAACCTCGGCTGGGTGGACGCCCCGCTCGGCGAGACCCTTTCCTCCGTGCTCTCGCAGCACGGCATCCACGCCCCGGTGGTGGTCGGCAACGACGCGGATCTCGGCGCGCTCGCCGAGCACGTGCGCGGAGCCGCGGCCGGAGCGACCGACGCGGTGTACCTGACCGGCGAGGTCGGCGTCGGCGCCGGGATCATCGTCGGCGGCCAGCCGTTGCGCGGCGCCGGCGGCTACGGCGGTGAGCTCGGTCACATGGTGGTGAACCCGGCCGGGCGGCTGTGCCGCTGCGGGGCGCGCGGCTGCTGGGAGACCGAGATCGGCGAGAAGGCGATCCTCGACGCCGCTGGGCACCCGGACGGCCCCCGCTCCACGGTGCCCGCGGTCGTGTCCGCGGCTGCCGGAGGCGACCCGCGCGCCGCGGCCGCGATCCGTCATGTGGGGGAATGGCTAGGCATCGGGGTCGGCAACCTGGTGAACATCTTCAACCCCGAGGTGGTCGTCTTCGGCGGCCTGCTGCGCGACATCCTCCCGGCCGTCGAGCAGCAGCTTCGCACCACGCTGCGCACCTCCGGCCTGGTCGCCCCGCGCGAGCTGGTGCGGCTGGTCGCCCCCGGGCTCGGCCCGGACTCCACGCTCGTGGGCGCTGCCGAACGCGCCTTCGGCCCGCTGCTGAGCGACCCGCCCGGCGCTCTCGCGCCGCTGCTCGCGGCCGCCGCTACGCCTCCCGCCGACGCTTGGTGAAGCGCCCGAAGCGTACGCACTTCGCGGGCTCCTCACGCCGCCGCCGGGTCGTGGCGAAGGTCACCTCAGGACGGTGAAGATCGTGTGGAGGGCCGGATGATCTACCCCGGTCCGCGACCGCTCGGCGATTAGACTCGGACCCTCGTCCCATCGGATCTTCGGCGCGCGAGCGCTCAAGGTCCGGACAGGGGACCATTGACTCCGGGCTTCGCCACACTCGGGGAACCGTCGAGCCACCAAGGAGGAACCCGTGTCGCTGCCGGGCAGTTCGAGCGCCGAGAACGCGTCAGAGAGTGCGTCAGCTTCGAGCGTTGGATCCCTTCTCAGCACCGTGCACGGGCCGCGGGACCTGGACCGGCTCGGCCGCGAGGAGCTGGTGCGCCTCGCCCGGGAGATCCGCGACTTCCTCATCGAGAGTGTGACCAGGACCGGCGGCCACCTCGGCCCCAACCTCGGCGTGGTGGAGCTCTCCCTGGCGCTGCACCGGGTCTTCGACTCGCCCCGCGACACGATCGTCTGGGACACCGGGCACCAGTCCTACGTGCACAAGATCATCACCGGCCGGCACGACTTCTCCAAGCTCAAGCAGGAGGGCGGGATCTCCGGCTACCCCTCCCGCGCCGAGTCCGAGCACGACGTGGTGGAGAACTCACACGCCTCCACGGCCCTCTCCTACGCCGACGGCATCGCCAAGGCCTACCAGGTGCGCGGGCAGAGCGACCGGCGGGTCGTCGCGGTCATCGGCGACGGCGCGCTGACCGGCGGCATGGCCTGGGAGGCGCTCAACAACATCGCGTGCGCCAAGGACCGTCCCGTCGTCATCGTGGTCAACGACAACGAGCGCTCCTACGCGCCCACGATCGGCGGCCTGGCCGAGCACCTCTCGACGCTGCGCGCGACGCAGGGCTACGAGAAGTTCCTGTCCTGGGGCAAGGGAACGCTCAGCCGCACCCCGGTCGTCGGGGCGGCCATCTACGACACCCTGCACGGGATGAAGAAGGGCATCAAGGACATCGTCGCCCCGCAGGGCATGTTCGAGGACCTCGGCCTGAAGTACATCGGCCCGATCGACGGGCACGACGTGACCGCGGTCGAGGCGGCGCTGCGCCGGGCCAAGGGCTTCCGCGGCCCGGTCATCGTGCACTGCATCACCCGCAAGGGCGAGGGCTACCAGCCGGCCCTCGACGACGAGGCCGACCACTTCCACGGCATCGGCGTGATCAACCCGGAGACCGGCCTGCCGTTCCAGATCGCCGGGCCGAGCTGGACCGACGCCTTCGCCGACGAGATGGTCAAGATCGGCAACGAGCGGTCCGACGTGGTCGGCATCACCGCCGCGATGATGATCCCGGTCGGGCTGCACAAGTTCGCCAAGGCCTACCCCGACCGCATCTACGACGTCGGCATCGCCGAGCAGCACGCCGCCACCTCCGCGGCCGGCCTCGCCTTCGGCGGCCTGCACCCGGTCGTCGCCGTGTACGCGACCTTCCTGAACCGCTGCTTCGACCAGGTGCTGATGGACTGCGCGCTGCACCGCGCCGCCGTGACCTTCGTGCTCGACCGGGCCGGCATCACCGGCGACGACGGCGCCAGCCACAACGGCATGTGGGACATGTCGATCCTCCAGGTCGTCCCCGGCCTGCGCATCGCCGCCCCGCGCGACGCCGCCCAGGTGCGGGCCCAGCTGCGCGAGGCCGTGGACGTGCACGACGGCCCGACCGTGGTGCGCTACTCCAAGGGCGCGGTGGGACCGGAGATCGAGGCGGTCGACCGGGTCGACGGCGTGGACCTGCTGCGCGCGCCCGCCAACCCCGACGTCCTGATCGTGACCGCCGGTCCGATGGCCGTGCAGGGGCTCCAGGCGGCGGAACTGCTGGCCGCGGAGGGCATCGAGGCGACGGTCGTGGACCCGCGGTGGGTCAAGCCGGTCAATCCGGCGCTGGTCGAACTGGCCCGCGGCCACCGCGCCGTGGTGACCGTGGAGGACAACGGCCGGGTCGGCGGCGTCGGCGCCGCGATCAGCCAGGCGCTGCAAGATTCAGGGGTGACCCGGCCGCTGCGGGTGCTCGGCATTCCGCAGGAGTTCCTTGACCACGGCAAACGCGCCGCGATCCTGGAGCGGATCGGGCTGAGCGCTCAGGGCGTCGCCGCCGCGGCGCGCGCGGCGCTAAGCTGACCGCGGGCCGGGGGGGTCAACGCGATTCTTTCGTCCGGCTCGAATTCGTTACAGCACGGGGACACACTGTAACGCGATGTTTCCCGCGCTACCTTAAAGCCTCCTGAAAGAATTAGCGCGTGGATCCCACTCGTACCAACACTGACGCCCGGCCCGCGACCGTAGTCATCGGGGCCGGTCCGGCCGGCCTCACCGCGGCCTACGACCTGAGCAAGCACGGCTACCCGGTCCGGGTGTACGAATCGACGGACGTCGTCGGCGGCATCTCGCAGACCGTGGAGCGCGACGGCTGGCGCTTCGACATCGGCGGCCACCGGTTCTTCACCAAGGTGGCCGCGGTCGAGGCGCTCTGGCACGAGATCCTTCCGGACGAGGACTTCCTGCTGCGCCCGCGCATGTCGCGGATCTACTACCGGGGCAAGCTGTTCGACTACCCGCTCAAGGCCGGCAACGCGCTCAAGGGGCTCGGGCTGCTCGAGGCGGCCCGCTGCCTCGGCTCGTACGCCTGGGCGAGGGTCCGCCCGCCGAAGGACCAGAGCCACTTCGACGCCTGGGTCACCGCCCGCTTCGGCAAGCGGCTGTTCTCGATCTTCTTCAAGACCTACACCGAGAAGGTGTGGGGCATGAGCACCGCCGAGCTGCCGGCGGACTGGGCCGCGCAGCGGATCAAGAACCTGTCGCTGATGGGCGCGATCAAGAACGCGCTGCTGCCCAAGCGCAACCAGAAGGAGATCACCAGCCTCATCGAGGAGTTCCAGTACCCGAAGTTCGGGCCCGGCATGATGTGGCAGGTCGCCACCGACAAGGTGCGGGCGCAGGGCGGCTCGGTGGAGCTGAACGCGCCGGTTGAGCACGTGCGCTGGGAGTCCGGCAAGGGCGCGGTCTCGGTCACGGTGACCGGCGCCGACGGGACTTCGAGCGAGGTTCCGGCCGACCACGTCGTCTCCTCCACGCCGATCTCGGCGCTGATCCGCTCCATGCAGCCGGCCGCGCCCGCCCCGGTCCAGGCCGCGGCGGACGACCTGCGCTACCGCGACTTCCTGACCATCGCGCTGGTCGTCCCGCTGGAGGCGGGTTTCCCCGACAACTGGATCTACATCCACACCCCGGGCGTGAAGGTCGGGCGGATCCAGAACTTCGGCTCGTGGTCGCCGTTCCTGGTCAAGGACGGGCGCACCTGCCTCGGCCTCGAATACTTCGTCAACGAGGGCGACGAGGTGTGGAGCGCCCCGGACGACGAGCTGGTCAAGCTCGGCACGGCCGAACTCGAGCGGCTCGGCCTGATCGCGCCGGGCAACGTCGAGGCCGGATACGTCGTGCGGATGCCGAAGGCGTACCCGGTGTACGACGACCGCTACCAGAAGAACCTGGACGTCATCCGGGAGTGGCTGGCCGCGAACGTGCCGAACGTGCACCCGGTCGGCCGCAACGGCATGCACCGCTACAACAACCAGGACCACTCGATGATGACCGCGCTGCTGACCGCGGAGAACATCCGCACCGGCTCGGCGCACGACGTCTGGTCGGTCAACGTCGAGGAGGAGTACCACGAGGAGGGCGGCGACGGCGGCACCAAGCGCTCGACGCCCGCAGGCACCGGGCGTGACGCGCCGCTGATGCCGCGCCAGGGGCAGCAGCTGCCGAACGAGGCCGTCTCGGCGTAGGGGTCTCGATGAGTCAGGGGGTGGACCTCGAGGCGCCCGCGGCGCCTCCGGCTGACGGTGGGTCAGCCGACGGCGCGGGGGCGGGCGGCAGCCGGGGCCGGCTGCGCTGGTTGCTTGACGGGTTGTGGGCGACGTTGCCCGCCTGGATGGCCGGGCACCTGATCGTGTGCCTGATCTCCTGGCACATGAGCAGGGATCACCCGCTCGCCAAGCTCTTCATGTGGGACACGCTGTGGTACCGGTACATCGCAGCGAACGGGTACGACGTGCAGGGCGGGTTCATCCACTTCTTCCCGCTCACGCCGATGACAGCCGCGGCGGTTACCGCAGTGACCCGGGTGCCTATCACCATCGCGCTGTTCGGGGTCTGCTGGGCCGGCGCGCTGGTGTTCGGCGCGTTGGTCCATCGGATCGTCGTACGGGAGACCGGGGATCGCGCCTCGGCCCGACGCGCAGCCTGGCTGACCCAGCTTGCGCCGGGCGGATACGCGCTGGTGATGGCATACACCGAGCCGCTGGCCGGGGTTCTCGCCGCGGGCTACTTCCTCGCGATCCGCGCCTACCCCGACCGGAAGGCGCGGACGTGGACGGCGGTCGTGTTCGGCTTCCTGAGCGGCATCGCGCGCCCGACCGGCCTGCTGCTGGCGATCCCGGGCGCCGTCGAGGGCGTGCGCTCGGCCCACGCCGCAGGCTGGCGCGGCCGCGTCGCGGCGAAGGCGCTGCTCACCACCGTCGCGCCGGTCGCCGGGTTGATCAGCTATCTGGGCTACTCGCGGCTGCGGTTCCACGCGTGGATGCTGCCCTTCACCCAGCAGACCCTCCAGGCGAACCGCGCTCATCTGATCAACAGTCCGCTACATGCGTTCCACGTCGTCTCGCGGTTCCGCTACCACGGTCACCAGGTCGCGGACATGTGCCTGCTGCTGATCGTCCTCGGGGCGGTGCTGCTGCCGGTGGTCGCGCGCAAGCTGCCTGCGTCGTATGCGCTGTGGACGCTGCCGATGTACGGCCTCGCGATCACATCACACAACTTCACCTCGCTACCGCGTTACGTCGGCGCCCTCTTCCCGATCCTGATCGCGGCCGCTCTGGTCTTTCGGCGGTGGTGGCAGGAAGCGCTGCTGCTCAGTGCGAGCATCGCGCTTTTGATCTGGACGACACACACCGCGCTCGCGGGATTCCTCGTCGCCTGACGCCCGGCGTGTGATGCCCGACGCCCGACGCGAAGCAGGGCCCCGGCCGGACTACTCGTCCCGGCCGGGGCCCTGTTCCTTCAGCTAACGCCGGATCAGCTCGGCAGCGAGGCCACGCCCACCGGCAGGAACCTGCGCCCGGTGACCTTCTCGGACACCCCGGTGCGGTCCAGGTACGGCGTGATACCGCCGAGGTGGAACGGCCAGCCCGCGCCGAGAATCATGCACAGGTCGATGTCCTGAGCCTCGGCCACAACGCCGTCCTTGAGCATCAGGTCGATCTCCTCGGCGATCGCCGAGAGCGCGCGGTCGCGCACCTCCTCGGCCGTCGAGGGCTTGTCACCGACCTGCAGCAGCGCCTCGACCTCCGGGTCGAGCGTGGTCGTGCCGGGCAGGTAGAACGCCTTCTTGCCCGCGCCCACCAGCCGACGCACGTTCTCCGACACGCTGAACCGGTCCGGGAACGCGCCGTGCAGCGTCTCCGAGACGTGCAGCGCGACCGCCGGACCGACCAGCTCCATCAGCACGAACGGCGACATCGGCAGGCCCAGCGGCTCCAGCGCGCTGTCCGCGACCTCGACCGGCGTGCCCTCGTCGAGCACCTCGTTGACCACGCCGAGGAAGCGGGTCAGCAGCCGGTTGACCACGAACGCCGGGGCGTCCTTGACCAGCACGCTGGACTTCTTCAGCTGCTTGGCCACGGCGAAGGCGGTGGCCAGCGACGCGTCGTCGGTCTTCTCCGCCCGCACGATCTCCAGCAGTGGCAGCACCGCGACCGGGTTGAAGAAGTGGAAGCCGACCACCCGCTCCGGGTGCTCCAGCTTGGCCGCCATCTGCGTGATCGAGAGCGAGGAGGTGTTCGTCGCCAGCACGCAGTCCGGCCGCACGACCGCCTCGACCTCGGCGAAGACCTGCTGCTTGACCGAGAGCTCCTCGAACACCGCCTCGATCACGAAGTCGGCGTCCGCGAACGCGTCCTTGGTCAGCGAGCCGGAGACCAGCGCCTTGAGCCGGTTGAGCTTGTCGGCGTTGAGGCGGCCCTTGAGCGCCTGGAAGTCCAGCTGCTCGTGGACGTACTTGACGCCCTTGTCCACCCGCTCCTGGTCGATGTCGGTCAGGACCACCGGCACCGCCAGCCGCTGCACGAACAGCAGCGCGAGCTGGGAGGCCATCAGTCCGGCGCCGACGATGCCGACCTTGGTCACCGGACGGGCCAGCGACTTGTCCGGGGCGCCGGCCGGCCGCTTGGCCCGCTTCTGTACCAGGTTGAAGGCGTAGATGCCGCTGCGCAGCTCCTCGCTCATGATCCGGTCGGTCAGCGCCTCGTCCTCGGCGGCGAAGCCCTCGTCGCGCGACGCGGTACGCGCCTTGGCGATCAGGTCCAGCGCCAGGTACGGCGCCGGGGTCGCGCCGTGCACCTTGGAGTCGGCGATCTGCTTACCGCGCTCGAGCGCCGCCTCCCACTCCTCGTCGGAGAACTTCTTGCGCTCGACGACCAGCTCACCGCGCAGCACGCTCGCCGCCCACGCCAGGGACTCCTCCAGGAAGTCCGCCGGCTCGAACAGCGCGTCCGCGATGCCGAGCTCGTACGCCTTCACGCCCTTGAGCTGGCGGTTCTGCGAGAGCGAGTTCTCCAGGATCACGGTCACGGCCGCGTCCGGGCCGATTAGCCGCGGCAGCAGCTGGGTACCGCCCCAACCGGGGATCAGGCCGAGGAAGACCTCAGGCAGCGAGAACGCCGGTACACCTGCCGAGATCGTGCGGTACGTGCAGTGCAGCCCGATCTCCACGCCGCCGCCCATCGCGGCACCGTTGATGAATGCGAACGTCGGCACGGACAGCTCGCCGAAGCGGCGGAACACGTCGTGACCGGACTTGCCTATGGCGTAAGCCTGCTCGCGCTCGGTCACCACCTCGACGCCCTTGAGGTCGGCGCCGACGGCGAAGATGAACGGCTTGCCGGTCACGCCGGCGGCCACGATCTCGCCCGCATCGGCGAGCCGCGCCACCTCGTCCAAAGCCGCGCCGATATTGATCAGGCCGCGCGGCCCGAAGGTGGTCGGCTTGGTGTGGTCGAAGCCGTTGTCCAGCGTGATCAGGGCGAACCTGCCCGCGCCGTTGGGCAGGTCGAGGACCCGGACCGGGGCAGAGGTGACCACCTCGTCCGGGAAGGCCTCCGCTGCCTTCTGTGCCAGCTCGCTCGTCACTTGTCGGCTCCTTCGAAGTGCGGGTTCTCCCAGATCACGGTGCCGCCCATGCCGATGCCGATGCACATCGTGGTCAGGCCGTAGCGCACCTCGGGGTGCTCCTCGAACTGCCGGGCCAGCTGGGTCATCAGCCGGACCCCGGAGGAGGCCAGCGGGTGGCCGAGCGCGATCGCGCCGCCGTACTGGTTGACCCGCGGGTCGTCGTCGGCGATGCCGTAGTGCTCGAGGAAGGCCAGCACCTGCACGGCGAAGGCCTCGTTGATCTCGAACAGGCCGATCTGATCAATGGTCAGTCCAGCCGACGCGAGCGCCTTTTCCGTCGCCGGCACCGGACCGTACCCCATCACCTCGGGCTCGACCCCCGCGAACGCGAACGAGACCAGCCGCATCCGAATCGGCAGCCCCAGCTCGCGCGCCACATCCTCGGCGGCGATGATCGACGCCGTCGCGCCGTCATTCAGCCCAGCCGAGTTCCCCGCGGTCACCCGGCCGCGCACGCGGAACGGGGTCTTGAGTCCGGCCAGCCCCTCCAACGTCGTGTCAGGACGCGGCGGCTCGTCCTCGGTAGCGAGCCCCCACCCGCCACCGGCCGGTGTCTGCGACTCCAGCGAGTTGCGCGTGGCCACCGTCACCAGGTCCGGCTGGATCTTGCCGTCGGCGTACGCCTTGGCGACCTTCAGCTGCGAGTTCAGCGCGTAGGCGTCGGCGCGCTCGCGGGTGATGCCGGGGAAGCGGTCGTGCAGGTTCTCCGCGGTCTGGCCCATGACCAGCGCGGACTCGTCGACCAGCTTCTCGGAGACGAACCGCGGGTTCGGGTCCACGCCCTCGCCCATCGGGTGCCGCCCCATGTGCTCCACGCCGCCGGCGATCGCCACGTCCACGGCGCCGAGGGAGACGGCCCCGGCGACCGTGGTCACCGCGGTCATCGCACCGGCGCACATCCGGTCGATCGAGTAGCCGGGGGTGGTCTTGGGCAGCCCGGCGAGCAGGGCGGCGGTGCGCCCCAGGGTCAGCCCCTGGTCGCCGATCTGGGTGGTCGCCGCGATCGCGACCTCGTCGATCCGCTCCGGCGGCAGTTCGGGATGGCGCCGCACCAGCTCCCGGATACATTTGATGATCAGGTCATCGGCGCGGGTCTCGGCGTAAATGCCCTTGGGACCTGCTTTGCCGAACGGGGTGCGGACGCCGTCGACGAAGACGACGTCGCGAGCGGTACGAGGCACAGGGCACTCCTGAAGTCATCGCGTTCGTTGGCTTCCGGCCAGGCCGGGACCCCGGCCGAGTCGAACCTCGAAGCCCGGCGTTGGGTCTGCGGCTATGCTACCCGCCAGTAACAAGAAGCGGTACCCGGGGATTCCAGCCTGGCCCCGCCCGCTCAAGCCGCGCTTTCGTGCCCCTGTGGAGCGGGTGGGTGAGAGGACGGGGGCGGGGCTCCGCTTCGCTCCGCCTTACGCCTGCGGCTGGCTTGTAACGCCTACGGCTGCCCTCCCTCCCGCCCCCGCCCCGCTTCGCTCCGCCGGGCCATGAGCACCGCTGTGCCAGGGCGGGTCCTGGACTCGTCCGCTGGCGGCTGACCCTGTTTGTCCCGCGCATTTCGCTGAACTTTCGCCGATGCAGCAGGCTGACGATCTAGGGCAGGCCAGGAACCAACCTGCTGATAGATTCCGTGCGATCGGCGGCTTGCCGCACTCATGAGCCAAGGGCTGGGGACGCAATGGGCATGCAAGAGATGAAGGAACGAGCGAAAGCGAATCTTGACGCGCGCGTGGCTGCGGCGCTACCGCCCGGCGAGCAGCTCCAGTTCGCGGTGCAGATCAGGGTCAAGGCCCCGGCGTGGGTATTTCCGGCGATGCTTGTCGGATTGCTGCTGGGCGTCGTACCCGGTTTGATCCTCGCAGTCGTCTACAACAAGATGACCAAGCACTACCTGCTCGCGCTCACGAGCACATCTGTGTACGTCTTGAAGATATTCAAGCCGCGCGAGGTCGTTGCGGTCTACCCGGTGGGCTCGCTGCCGATCTCGCGCGTCGAACCCGGCAGGCTCACCACGACAGTCCACCTGGCGCTTCCCGACCGCCCGACGCCGGCACGAGTCGTGATCCCGCAGCTGGACCAGAGCGACCTTGATCGACTGCTCGCCGCTTCAGCCACTTCGAGCGCTTCTGCCTGAGGTAGCTCAGAACCCCGCCTCGGGGCGCGCGGCCGTGGGCATTGCCGGGTCAGCCGCCGGCGTTTCGGGCGGAGCGAAGCGGAGCCAATGGTCAGCGCAGCGTTCAGCGCGAAGCGCGTGCACGGCAGCGCCCAAGTCCGTGGAGCGAAGCGGAACGGGGGCGGGAGGGTGGGCCAAAGCAAGGCGAAGCGCGGCGTAAGCCTGCGGCATGACTGACACTTGCGACCGAGGACTCAGAGCGCCGGGGGCCGACCGGCCTCGCGCCGCAGCGCAGAGCCGATTACGTGCGCGGTCAGCTCAACTTGCCAGGTCCGCGCGCCGCCTGCGCTGAGCGTCTCTGCGATTGTCGCGTCGTCGAGGTTTTCCGGCGGAGACCAGCACAGCCTGCGCAGCAGATCGGGGGAGAGCAGGTTCTCCACCGGAATCAGGTGCTCATCCGCGATCGCCGCTACTGCCGGGCGCGCCGCTGCGAGCCGGGCCGCCGCCTCGGGCGCGCTGCGCTCCCAGGACTTGGCAGGTGGCGGGCCGTCGTGCGCCGGCTGCGCCGAGGGCAGCTGCGAGTCGGGCAGCGTGAGTGCGTTACGCAGCGCCGCGTGATAGCTGACCGCGTCCGCCGATCGAGTGCGGCCCGAGAAACCGGGCA
>NZ_DASRGV010000377.1:0-2456 GCF_035650855.1 Actinocrinis sp.
GGCGTCTACAACCTGCCGCGGACCATTCACGTGCTGTGGCCGAACACCAAGATCATCGGCCTCGGCTTCCCGACCCTCGTGCCGACCAACGGCAACGTGACCATGGACGTGGCCGGCGTCGGCGGCGTGAACCTCTCCGGCCTGATCTTCGACGCCGGGGCGGTCAAGTCGCCGTCGCTGCTCACCGTCGGCTGGAAGGGCTTCCCGCTCAGCCACGCGGCCGACCCGGTGACCGTGGACGACGTGTTCTTCCGGGTCGGCGGCGAGCAGGCCGGCTCGGTGACCGACGCCTTCGTCGACAACAGCGCCGACTCGATCATCGACGACGTCTGGATCTGGCGCGCGGACCACGGCGCGGGCGCCGGAACCTGGGCCGGCGACCCGGGCGACACCGGCCTGATCGTCAACGGCGACCACGTCACCGCCTACGGCCTCGCGGTCGAGCACTTCCAGAAGACCGAGACAGTGTGGAACGGCCAGGCCGGGACGGTGATCTTCTTCCAGAACGAGAACCCGTACGAGGTGCCGGATCAGGCCTCGTGGATGGCCAGTCCGACCCAGAAGGGCTATCCGGCCTTCTACCTGCCGAACCGGGTCACCAGCTTCCAGGGCTACGGCATGGGCAGCTACTCGTACTTCGACCAGGGCGTGGACATCGAGAACGCGATGGCCTTCCAGGGCCCGAACGCCCCAGGGGTGCAGTTCCACGACATCCTCACGGTGTTCCTCAACGGCTCCGGCGGCATTCAGTCGGTAGTCAACGGAACCGGCGCGGCGGTCAACTCCTCGTTCGGAGGACCGAGTGACGTGGTCAGCTATCCGTGAGCTGCGTTAGGTGAACAAGCAGCGCCCCCGGCCTGCCGCTGAGTGCGGTAAGCCGGGGGCGCGCTCGTTGTTGCCGCCGGGTGCTGGTTCGTCTTCGTTCGCGTGCAGCAGTCCGTGCGTGCAAGCTGCGCCGCGCATGGTCACCTCACGGAAGGCCGCTGCTTGCGGAAGATCCCGGGCGCCGTCGCCAGCACGATGACCAGGGCCACCGCCAGGAACACGACCGAGCCGGTGAGCGCCGCGGAGATCGCGTGGGCCAGATGCTGCTTGGCGGCCAGCGCGGCCGGGACACCGGCGCTGTGGTGCTCGGCGGCGTTGCGGGCCGCGGTGCCGAACACGGTGACCAGAACCCCGAGGCCGAGCGATCCGCCGACCTGGTGGAAGGCGTTGACCAGGCCTGAGGCCGCGCCGCTGTCCTTCGGGTCGACCCCGGCGATGCCGGAAGAGGTCAGCGGGATGAACGCGATGCCCATGCCGAGACCGAGCAGCATCATCGGCAGCGCGATACGCGGGAAGTACTGCGTGTCCGCGGACAGCCGACAGGTCCAGGCCATCGCGATCAGGGCGAGCGAGAGGCCCGTGACCAGCAGCCTGCCGCTGCTCACCGCGCCGGCGACCTTCGGCACCAGGCGCGAGGTGGCGAACAGCACCGCGGTCATCGGCAGGAACGCGAACCCGGCCTTCAGCGCGCTGTAGTCGCGCACCTCCTGCAGGAACTGGGTCTGGAAGAAGAAGTAGGCGAACATGCCGCCCACGGTGAACAGCCGCGCGACATATGCCCCGGAGCGCTCGCGGCTGGCGAACAGCCGCAGCGGCATGATCGGCTGCTCGGCGCGCAGCTCCACCAGCACGAATCCGGCCAGCAGCAGCACCGCGCCGGCGAACGAGGCGAGCGTCGCGTGGTCGGTCCAGCCGGACGAGCCGGCCCGCACGAAGCCGTAGACGAGGGCGGTCATGCCCAGGGTGGAGCTGACCGCGCCGACCAGGTCGAAGCGACCCGGGTTGCGCTCGGTCTCCGGCAGGTAGCGCGGGGCCAGCAGCACCAGTGCGATGCCGATCGGCACGTTGATGAACAGTCCCCAGCGCCACGAGGCCAGGTCGGTGAGCAGGCCGCCGAGCACGAGGCCGACGCTGGCGCCTCCGCTGGAGGCGGCGGCGTAGAGCGAGATGGCGCGCATCCGCTCCCGGGGGCCCTGGAAGCTCATCATCAGCAGGGCGAGCGTGGACGGCGCGGCGATGGCCGCGGCCAGACCCTGGATCGCGCGGGTGGTCAGCAGCCAGGCGCCGTTTGGGGCGAGGCCGCCGAGCAGCGAGGCCAGGGTGAACAGGGCGATGCCGGCGAGGTAGACGCGCCTGCGGCCGAGGATGTCGCCGACGCGGGCGCCGAACAGCAGCAGGCCGCCGAAGGTGAGGGTGTAGGCGTTCTGCACCCAGGACAGACTGGTCGGCGAGAAGCCGAAGGCGTCGTGGATCTTGGGCAGCGCGCTGATGATGACGGAGGCGTCTAGCACGATCATCAGCTGGCTGGTCAGGATGATCGCCATGACCAGCGGCGACGGGGTGCTGCGCCCGGTGCGCAGGTCCGGGGTCCGGCCTATGGAATGCCGGGCCGCGGGACGGGTTAACAAGGA
>NZ_DASRGV010000378.1:0-46337 GCF_035650855.1 Actinocrinis sp.
GGGCCGCCGTGCAGCGCGTTCGGCCGGTCGCCGTCGTTGATCGGCAGACGGTATTCGCGTCCGTCGAGCACGAAGCGCCCGCCGGCGATACGGTTCGCGAACCGGCCTACGACGCAGCCGAAGTAGTAGCTGCTCTCCACGTAGTCGGCGAGCTTGTCGTACCCGAGCACGACGTTGGCCGCACCGCCGTCTTCGTCCGCCCCGCCGGGACCGGGCACGTTCAGTGCCTGGATCACGGCGCCGTAGGTCAGCACCGAGGCGGTCACACCGGTGGCGTCCGTGAATGTCCAGCGGTCGACCGAGCGGCCGTCCGGCAGCGTGCCGAACAGGTCGCGAACGGGGGCGGAGGTGGCGGGAGAGGAAGTCACGGACGGATTACTCCTGATCGGGTCGGCGGTTCTCGGCGGAATCCCGGCGCGGCGGGCGGGAAACCCGGTACTCTGCAGTTCAGTGATTCTAACGTTGTAATGGGCCGGCTGACGGCGTGCGCCGCGGCGGGTGTGTGACACTCCTCGCGGAGACCGATCGGATGGAGCGCAGGGCGGATGAGGGCATGGACGGACCGGTCGTGACCGGGGAGCGCATGACCACACGAGCCGGCGCGGCACGCCTGCGCGACGTCGCCCAGGCCGCCGGGGTCTCCGTGAAGACCGTCTCGAACGTGGTCAACGGCACCGCGCGGGTCGCCGACGAGACGCGGCAGCGGGTGCAGCAGGCCATCGACGCGCTCGGCTACCACCCGAACCTGATGGCCCGCCGGCTGCGCACCGGCCGCAGCGGCGTGCTGACGCTCGCCTTCCCCGAGATGCCGAACCCCTACTTCGCCGAGCTCGCGGTCGAGGTGATCGCCAGCGCGCGGCGGCACGGCTGCACGGTCCTGATGGACGACACCGCCGGCGACCCGGGCGCCGAGCTGCGCATCGCCTCCGGGCTCGGCGACCCGATGATCGACGGGGTGATCCTCAGCCCGCTCGGCCTCGACCAGAACGAGCTGGCCTCGCGCGACCGGCAGATCCCGCTGGTGCTGCTCGGCGAGGCCGACTACGGGCTGGTGTGCGACCACATCCACATCGACAACGTCTCGGCCGCGCGCGACGCGACGCAACACCTGATCGACCAGGGCCACCGGCGCATCGGCGCGATCGGCTGGCAGGACCCGGCCCCGCGCGCCACCGCGCAGCAGCGGCTGCTCGGCTACACCGAGGCGCTGCGCGGCGCGGGACTGCCGGTCGAGCAAGCCCTCTTCCCTCCTGTGCGCTCCTACTTCCGGCCGGACGGCGCAGCGGCCATGCGCAAGCTGCTCAAGCTGCCGGACCTGCCCGACGCGGTGTTCTGCTTCAACGACCTGATGGCGCTCGGCGCGATGCGGGCGATCCACGAGGCCGGGCTGCGGGTGCCGCAGGACATCGCGCTGGTCGGCTTCGACGACGTGGAGGAGGCGGAGTACTCGATCCCGTCGCTGACCACGATCGCCCCGGACAAGACCAAGATCGCCGAGGCGGCGGTCGGCACCTTGCTCTACCGGATCAACGAAGGTTACGGCGAGCCGTGCCGGCTGATCCAGCCGGGGTACCGGCTCGTGGTACGGGAGAGCAGTCGCCGCAGCTGACGGCGGCCGCCCGCCCGGATCACGGGTGCAAGTTGCGCCGCCTCGCGCGCCCTCGCGCGCGGCGAGCCCGCTTCGGCCGGTCACCCAGCCGCGCGGGCGCGCTCAGCCGAGCCGGCGCGCCCGGCTGAGCGCGGTCTGCAGTAGCACGACCACCGCGAGGAAGCCGCCGTTGACCGCGTCGGTGAACGCGGAGCCGTACTGCGAGAAGTAATGGTCGATCAGGTTGTGGATCACCGCGAGCAGCAGCACGCCGCACACCGTGCCGCCGATGGAGCCGAAACCGCCGCTCAGCAGCGTGCCGCCGATCACGACCGCGGCGATCGCGGTCAGCTCGTAGCCGACGCCGATCGTGGTGACGCCGGAACCGAGCCGCGATCCGCCCAGCGCCCCGGCGACGCCGGCCAGCGTGCCGGAGAGCAGGTAGACCAGCACCTTAGCCCGGTCCACCGGCAGGCCGAGCAGCCTGGCCGCGTTCTCGTTGCCGCCGATCGCGGTCAGCGAGGCGCCGAAGCCGGTGCGTTCCAGCAGCAGCCAGCCGACAACGAAGAGGGCTGCGACGATCAGCACCGGTGTCCACGTGCCCTGACCCAGGTCGCGAAACCACGAGCCCTGCGGCACCAGATAGGTGGTCGAACCCTCATTCGTGATCGCCTGCAGCAGCCCGCGCGCCCCGAGCAACCCGGCGAGGGTGACGATGAACGGCGCCATCCGGGCCCTGGCGACGAGGAGGCCTTGGACGGCGCCCCAGGCCGCGCACACCGTGACCGGTAGCAGGATGGCCAGCCAGGATCCGGTCTGCGCACCGCGCGCGGCGAGCACTCCGCCGAGCGCGTACAGCGAGCCGACCGACAGGTCGATGCCGCCGGTGGTGATCACGAAGGTCATCGCGAGCGCCAGCAGCCAGACGAAGGCGTTGTTCCCCAGGATGCTGCTGATGTTCGACCAGGTGGGAAAGGTCGGCGAGAGGCCGGAGGCGAGGGCGGCGACCAGCACCAGCACGGCGAGCGCGCCGCGCCGCTGCACCTGGTAGGAGATCCGTTCGCGCAGGGTCGGCGCCTGCTGCGGCTCGGCGGCCGGACCGGCCGCGGGCCCCGGCGGCAGCGTGCGATTCAGGGTGCTGCTGCTCATCGGGTTCCTCGCTCCCGGGAGGCGTAGACGGCGAAGCAGATGATGGCCGCCTCCACGATCTGGGTGTACGAGGTGTGCACGTTGTGCTGGGTCAGCACGGCGGTGATGAGCTGCATGAACAGCGCGCCGGCCACGGTACCGAGCACGCGCACCCGCCCGCCGGTCAGCGGGGTTCCGCCGACGACGACCGCGGTGATCGCGTTCAGCTCCATGTTCAAGCCCTGGTTCGCCGGGTCGGCCTCGGCGCCGTGCCCGACGATCAGCGCGCCGGCGAGCGCGGACAGGACGCCGGAGATCACGTACACGGTGATCAGCACCCTGCGGACCGGCAGCCCGGCCAACCGACTGGCGGGCCTGTTATCTCCGATCGCCACCAGCTGCCTGCCGAACGTGGTCAGCCGCATGACCAGGCCCGTGATCACGGCGGCGGCCAGCGCGATCCACGCCATCACCGGAACGCCGAGGGCGCTGTTCTCGCCGAGCCCCAGCAGGGTGCTGTCAACCACCGGCTTGGCCGCGTCGCCGTTCATCAGCTCGGCGAGGCCGCGCAGGCCGATCATCAGCGCGAGGGTGGCGACGATCGGCTGCACTCCCGCGAAGGCGACCATCGACCCGCCGAGGCTTCCGGACGCGGCGCCGAGCAGCAGCGCGATGCCGAGCGCCGGCCAGGCGCCATAGCCGATGTACAGCGGGACGACGGCCGCGGCGAGCGCGATCACCGCGCCGACCGACAGGTCGATGCCCTCCGTGCCGATGACCAGCGCCATGCCGAGCGCGACGAGGAGGGTGGGGCTGAGCTGGAAGAGCTGGACCCGCCAGTTGCTCGCGGACATGAAGCCGCTGTTGAGCGCGACCGCCACGATCAGCA
Organism: Actinocrinis sp.; assembly: GCF_035650855.1. Taxonomy (GTDB): domain Bacteria; phylum Actinomycetota; class Actinomycetes; order Streptomycetales; family Catenulisporaceae; genus Actinocrinis. The sequence continues at coordinate 3,606 of NZ_DASRGV010000378.1, forward strand.
GGACGACTAAGGCCCCGTACACTCCGTAGTCCTGCAGCCGGCGCAGCAGCCGGTCGCGGCCGACGGCGGTCGGAGACCAGGTGGTGGAACTCATCGCTTCTGCTCCTCATCGCGGGAGTCCGCGGCCGCAGCGGTCTCGGCGGCGATCGGTCCGCCCGTGCCCGCACCAGAGGCTGAATCAGCACCCTGATCGCCGCGTGCCGGATCGCCCGGCGCTGCCGCCAGCGCGTGCAGCAGCCGTTCCTCGGTGACCTCGTCGCCGTCCAGGTGGCCGACCACCGAGCCGTCCTTGAGCACCACGACCCGGTCCGAGCCCTCGATCAGCTCCTCGAGCTCGGAGGAGATCAGCAGCACGGCGAGCCCCTCGCGGGCCAGCTCGTCGATGAGCGCCTGCACCTCGGCCTTCGCGCCGACGTCGATGCCGCGGGTCGGCTCGTCGAGCAGCAGCACCTTCGGGTTCATACACAGCCAGCGGGCCAGCAGCACCTTCTGCTGGTTGCCGCCGGACAGGTCGCTGACCCGCTGGTGCGGGCCGGAAGCCTTGATCCGCAAGCGGTCCATGAACAGCTTGACCACGGCGTCCTGCTTCTCGGCGGACAGCACTCCGGCGCGCGCCATGCGCGGCAGCGCCGCCAGCACGATGTTCTCGCGCACCGACAGGCTCGGGATGATGCCCTCGGCCTTGCGGTCCTCGGCGAGCATGACCACGCCGGCCCGCATCGCGGCGGCCGGGTTGCGCCGGTGCAGCCGCTTGCCGTCCACCTGCACGCTGCCGCCGTCGGTGGGCAGCGCGCCGATGATGGCCTTCGCGGTCTCGCTGCGGCCCGCGCCGAGCAGTCCGCCGAGCCCGACGACCTCGCCCGCGTGCACGTCGAGGCTGACGCCGTGCAGCCGGTGGCGCATGTCCAGGTTCTCGGCGCGCAGGGCGGGACGGCTGTCGGCGCTGGCCGCGTGCGTCGCCGTGTTGAACGCGGTCGCTCCCCCCGCGCGCACCGTGGACAGTTCGCGGCCGAGCATCAGCGAGATCAGCTCGAGCCTGCCGAGGCCGGCGAGCTCGCCGGTGTGCACCACGCTGCCGTCGCGCATGACGGTCACCCGGTCGCAGATCTCGTACAGCTCGTCCAGCCGGTGACTGACGAAGACCACTGCGATGCCCTGCTCGCGCAGGGTCCTGATGACCGAGAAGAGCGTGCTCACCTCCCGGGTCTCCAGCGAGGAGGTCGGCTCGTCCATGATGACCACGCGCGCCTCGGTCTGCACGGCGCGCGCGATCGCGACCATCTGCTGCGCGCCGAGGCCGAGGGTGCGCAGCGGCCGGGCGACATCGACCCGCACGCCGTAGCGCTCCAGGGTCTCGGCGGCGCCGCGGTGCATGGCCCGCAGGTCGACCAGGCCGAGGCGGCGCGGTTCGCGGCCGAGGTAGAGGTTGCGGGCCACGGACATCAGCGGCACCAGGTTGACTTCTTGGTAGATCGTTGAGATGCCCGCGGCCTGCGCCTCCAGCGGGGTGCGGAACGAGCGCTCCCGCCCCGCGAGCCGCACGGTCCCGGCGTCGGGACGGTATACGCCGGTGATCACCTTGATCAGGGTCGACTTGCCCGCGCCGTTCTCGCCGACCAGCGCGTGCACCTCGCCCGCGCGCAGGGCGAGATCCACCCCGCGCAGGGCGTGGACCCCGGCGAAGCTCTTGGCCAGGTCATCGGCCTCGAGTACGGAGGGGTCCACGCCCGGTTCCGGTAGCTGTGTAGCCGACATGCCGCTCAGTACACCAAGCCGCCGCTGAGCGCCGACTGGGCGTTGGCGCTGGTGAAGTGGTTGTCCTTGATGATCACCTTCTGCTGCACGCCGGCGGAGCCGTAGAAGTTCTGCAGGGACTGGAAGGCCAGCGGGCCGAAGCGCGGGTTGGTCTCGATGTCGGCGAAGATCTTGCCGCCGGCCACGTCCTGCACGGCCTGCTGGATGCCGTCGATCGAGACGATCTTGACGTCCTTGCCCGGCGTCTTGCCGGCCGCGGTGATCGCCTGGATCGCGCCGAGCGCCATCTCGTCGTTCTCCGCGTACACGGCGTTGATCTCCGGATGGGCCTGGAGCAGCTGCTCCATCACCTTCTGGCCGTCGGTCTCGTCGAAGTTCGCGGTCTGCGACGCGACGACCGTCATGCTCGGGTGCTTAGCCTTGAGCTGGTCGGTGAAGCCGTTGGTGCGGTCCGTGGAGACGTTGTTGCCCGGGGTGCCGGAGAGGATCGCGACCTTCGCGCTGCTGCCCGTCGCCTGGGCCAGGTCGTCCGCGGCGATCTGGGCCTGCCCGTAGAAGTTCGAGCCGATGAAGGCGATGAAGTCGGAGCAGGCGGTGCCGGTGACGGTGCGGTCGATGGTGAGCACCGGGATCTTCTTCGCCTTGGCCGCGGCCAGCGCCGGGCCCAGTCCGGCGGAGTTCTCCGGGGCCACGATGAGGACCTGCGCGCCCTGCGCGATCATGTCCTGGATCTGCGAGTTCTGCGCGTTGACGTCCGCGTTGGCGTTGCGCTCGATCAGCTTGACGCCGAGCGACTTGGCCTGCTCCTCGATGCTCTTGGTCTCGGTGGCGCGGAACGGGTTGCTGGTGGACTCGGACTGGGAGAAGCCGACGACGGTCTTGCCGTCCGCGATGTTCAGCTGCGGCACGCCGCCGCCGTAAGTCTGATAGGTGCAGGCGGGGCCGGCGCTGGAGGTGGGGTTGGCCACCTGTTGCGCGGCCGCGGTGTTGTTGGCGGCCGCGGCGGTGCTCGAGCCGCCTGAGCTGCCGGAATTGGTGCACGCGGTCGCGGTCAGGCCCAGGGTCAGGGACAGCGCGGCCAACGCGGCGGCCGGGACGGCCTTGCCTCGCGCAAGGGCGGTCATACGCCGATCACATCCTCGTCGATGCAGGTGGTGGGCGTGGGAGAAAGTCCGTGGCGAGGCGGCGGCCGTCCGGCGGGCCACGGATTCAAGGTCGTTCTAACGATGTAACGCGCATCATTGAGGCATGGAGGTCTGGACCTGTCAACCGGTCCGCTGTTGCGGAACCGGCGCGACCGGGAAAACGAGACCGAAACGAGACACGCGGACCGCTGCGCGCCGTAGAAGCACGTCCGTTTTCGTCAGTACACGGAGGCAGTCTGGGCGCGGCCGCAAGGCGAGTCCGCGCCTCGGCTCCCGCCGGGACGCGTCAGCAGCGCAGCGCCCGGTGCTGCGGCGATGAGTTTCCATCACAGATTGGTCTGTACCGCAAGCGTTTCCGGAACGCAAGACCCCGCGCCTCCCGAGACGGCGTCGAAGCCGGTAATTCCGGCTGCTAGCTGCGACTATCCGAAACCAGAAAAGGTTCCTTACATCGGGCCCCGCTCAAAATGCGCGCCAAGTTTCCGTGATCGGGCGATGAGAGCCTTGACGCACCCTTCCGACGGTGCCTCAATAGGGCGTTACAACGATGTAGCGCTTCAGCCATCCACCCCAGTTCCAGCTTGTCCCGCGCCACGATCGCCCGGTCAAAGACGCAGCACCTTGACAAACGACCTCTCCCGGAGCTGTCCCGTGCCCATGTCACGCCGAGGGTTCGTCCGGAGCGCCGCGCTGTCGGCCGCCGCCTTGCCCACCGTAAGCAGGACCGGCACCGCTGGCGCGGCGGCACGTGACCTCACACCGCCGCCCGGCTCTCACCGCCGTGCCCTCCCCGCCACAGGCGGCCTCTACGCACCTAACGCAGCACCCTTACAACCGACCGCGTTCCAGCGCCTGCCGCCCGGCAGCGTGCGCCCGGCCGGGTGGCTCGGCGGCCAGCTTCAGCTCCAGCTCGCCGGGCTGTGCGGCCGCTACCAGGACATCTCGCATTTCCTCGACTACTCGGCCACCGGCTGGACCAACCCGGCCAACGCCGGATGGGAAGAAGTGCCGTACTGGCTGCGCGGCTACAGCGATCTGGCCTACGCCACCGGCGACCAGACCGCGCTGTCCGACACCGAACGCTGGATCAACGGCATCCTGGCGACTCAGCAGCCTGACGGCTTCTTCGGCCCGGGCGCGCTGCGCACCTCGCTGAACGGCGGCCCGGACTTCTGGCCGTACCTGCCGTTGATCAAGACCCTGCGCATGTTCCAGGAGTACAGCTCGGACGCTCGTATCATCCCGGCGCTGCGCTCGTTCTTCTCGTACATGGCCGCGCAACCCGGCTCCGTCTTCGCCTCCAGCTGGGTCTCCTACCGCCTAGCCGACGCGCTGGACAGCGTGTTCTGGCTCTACAACCGGACCGGCGACGCCTTCCTGCTCACCCTTACCGACACGATCCACTCCAACGGCCAGAACTGGGTGAACAACATCCCGACGCCGCACAACGTCAACATCGCGCAGGGCTTCTGCGAGCCCGCGTTCTACGCGCAGCGCAGCGGCCAGGCTTCGCTCACGCAGGCCTCGTACCAGAACTACGCGACGGTGATGGGGATTTACGGGCAGTTCCCCGGCGGCGGTTTCGCCGGGGACGAGAACTACCGCACCGGCTTCACCGATCCGCGTCAGGGCTTTGAGACCTGCGGCATCGTGGAGTTCATGGCCAGCCACGAGGCGCTGACCCGGATCACCGGCGACCCGGTCTGGGCGGACCGCTGCGAGGAACTGGCCTTCAACCTGCTGCCGGCCGCACTCGATCCGTGGGGTAAGGGCACGCACTATCTCACCAGCGCGAACAGCGTCGATTTGAACAACGGCAACACTACCGAGGGCCAGTTCAACGAGTACGCCGACGCCCGGCTTGCGTACATGCCGGGCGTCGATCAGTACCGCTGCTGCCCGCACAACTACGGCCAGGGCTGGCCCTATTTCACCGAGGAACTCTGGCTCGCCACCCCGGACAACGGCCTGTGCGCGGCGATGTACGCACCGTGTACGGTCGCTGCGAAGGTCGCCGGGGGCACCGCGGTGACGTTCACCGAGAGCACGGACTATCCGTTCGCTGAGACCATCACGCTCAAGCTGTCCGCGCCGCGCGCCCTCGCCTTCCCGCTCTACCTGCGCGTCCCCGGCTGGTGCGCCGCCCCCGCGCTCAAAGTGAACGGGCAGAGTGTCTCCGCTCCACCCGGACCGGCCTTCACGGTCGTCAACCGGCTGTGGCACGACGGCGACACGATCACGCTGCGGCTGCCGCAGCAGACCAGCGTGCGCACCTGGGGTGCGAACCACGCGAGCGTCAGCGTGTACCACGGTCCGCTGGCCTACTCGCTCCAGATCGGCGAGAACTACGTGCAGTTCGCCGGCACCGGCGAATTCCCGCAGTACGAGGTGCACGCCACCACGTCCTGGAACTACGGCCTCGCACTCGATGCGTCGAACCCTGCCTCATCGCTGAGCCTCGCCGACTCCGGCGTTCCCCTCGCCTCGAACCCGTTCACGCACGGCGGCAACCCGCTCACGATCTCGGCGCCCGCCCAGCAGATCCCGGCCTGGCAGGCCGACGATCAGGGCATCATCAGCACGCTGCAACAGAGCCCCGTGCTCGATGACGGCTCGACCGCGACCGTCACGCTGATCCCGATGGGCGCCGCCCGACTGCGCGTCACCGCCTTCCCCACGACCGCCGCCACCGGCAGCGCCTGGGCTTCGGCCGGCGCCTGGTTCCGGCTGCGCAATGCGAACAGCGGCAAGGTGATGGGCGTGGACGGCATGTCCACCGGCGACAGCGCCAACGTGGTCCAGTACGACGACAACGGCACCGCGGACCACCTCTGGACCTTGATCGACAACGGCGACGGCAACGTGCGCATCCGCAACAGGAACAGCGCCAAGGTGCTCGCCGTGCACAACATGTCGACGGACGACAGCGCGCAAGTCCAGCAGTTCTACGACAGCGGCTCCCTGGACCACGTCTGGGGCCTGATCGACAACGGCGACGGGCAGCTGCGGGTGCGAAACGCCAACAGCGGCAAAGTGCTCGGCGTCACCGGCATGTCGACCGCGAACAGCGCCGCCGTGGTCCAGTTCACCGACAACGGCACCCTCGATCACGTCTGGCAGCTGATCCCGAACGGCCAGGTGCGGGTGCAGAACAAGAACAGTGGCAGGGTCCTCGCGGTCTGCGGCATGTCCACCGCGGACGGGGCCCGGATCCAGCAGTTCGCCGACGACGGGACCGCCGACCACCTGTGGGTCTTCCTCCCCGACGCGGACGGCTACTTCCGGATCCAGAACGCCAACAGCGGCAAGGTCCTCGCGGTCTGCGGCATGTCCACCGCGGACAGCGCCCTGGTCACCCAGTGGGACGACAACGGCACCGCCGACCACCTGTGGCGGCTGCTGCCCGGCGGCGGCCCGTGGCTGCGCGTTCAGAACAAGAACAGCGGCAAGCTGCTCGGCGTCACCGGCATGTCCACCGCCGACAGCGCCGACGTGGTGCAGTTCTCTGACAACGGCACCGCGGACCATCTCTGGCAACTGATCTAGCCCGGCAGTCGCAACGAGCCCACGCGGAAAGAGAGGGAACGATGGGAGCGGCGCCCGCACTGACCAGGATGCGCCACGAACTCATCCGCGCCGAGCTGGCCCGTGCCGGCGGCGTGCGTATCAGAGACCTGGTGAACAGCCTCGGCGTCTCCCGCGCGACCGTGCGCCGCGACCTGCACGCGCTCGTCGACGCGGGCGAAGCGGTCAACGCCCGAGGCGGGGCGCTGCTGCCGGCCGACCGTACACACGGCGTCGCAGCGCTCGAACACGAGGCGATAACCCGGGCCGCGGCCGACGCGATCGCGGCGAGCGACGTCAAGCAGCTCGGCCTGTTCGGCGGTCCCCTGGTCCGCGACCTCGCCCGCCGCCTTGCTGGCCACACGCACCGCCGCGAGCTGCATGTCGTCACCAACTCGCTCGCTGTCGCCCGTATCCTCGCCGCGCCGACATCGCTCTTCGAGCCGCATGTACACCGGGACTCGCAACTGCGCCGCGCCCCACAGGTGACCCTGCTCAGCGGAACGCTCAGCCCGGCGGGCACGATGCTCGGCAGCCTCGCCACCGCCGCGCTCGCCGGCCTCCGGCTCGACGCGTCCTACTTCGACTGCGCCGGTTTCGACTCGCGCTCGGGCGCGACGGTCGACGATCTCTACGAAGCCGATCTGCGTCGCCACGCCGTCGAGGTCTCCGAGCGTGTGGTCCTGCTGGTCGAGCGCGCCAGCCTCGGCAACAGCGCACTCGGCGCCTTCGCCGCACCCGCGCAGCTGCACGCCATCATCGACGCCGACTCTCGGCGCGGCGGCTCGCCGGCCTCAGCCAAGGCGCGAAGGTCCTCGGTGCGGTCGCTCGCCGCTCAGTTCAGCGTCGAGCCGCTGACGGAGGGCTTTCCGGAGCCGAGGAAGAAGATCCCGGGGTAGCCGGCGGTGGAGAATCCCTTGCTGGGGTTGCCGGACAGCGTCGAGTCGCGGATCGAGAGCGTGCCGGTGCGGTCGTTGCTGACGTAGAACAGCGCGCCGCCGCCCTCGTTCGCGGTGTTGTGCTCGATGACCGAGCCCTGAATCGTGACCGTGTAGGTGTTGCCGTCGGTGTAGATCGCGCCGCCGCTGCCTCCGCCGGGGGTGCCGCTGCGGGCCGGGTTCGCGCCGTGGCCGATCGCGTCGTTGTAGGTCATGACGCAGTTGAGCACGCTCCACGAGACGCCGATGCTGCTGAGCGCGCCGCCGTTGGAGCACACGCCGCCCTGTCCCGGCGCTCCCCCGAAGGTGCTGTCGACGACGTACACCGGCATGCCCTGCCACTGCTCGAGGGCGCGCACGGCCGCGCCGCCGAGATCAGGGCCGGCGGAGTCGCAGCGGTTGCCGGTGAAGCGGGAGTGCACGATCTTGAGCCGGCCGCCCCGGTCGAAGATGGCCCCGCCTCCGCCGCCGTTGGTGACGTCCGCCGTCAGACCCGTCGCGTTGCCGTCGGTGAAGGTGAGGTTCTGCACGGTCAGCTGCGGATACTGCTGGTTCTGGCAGTGCGAGGTGGTCCAGCCCTGCGCTTGGTCGCAGGTGTTCAGGTAGAGGATCCGGCGCGCGCCGCCGCCGCTGAGCGTCACCTTGCCGCCGCCGTCCAGGACCACGCGCGCCGAGGCGTTGCGGATCTTCGCGGTCGCCGCCATCGTGATCACGACCGGGTCCGGTCCGCAGGAGAAGGTGATCACGCCTCCGGCCGCGACCGCCGCGACGACGGCGGCCGAGGTGCAGCTCGCCGGGGCGCCGTTGCCGACGACGTGGTCCGGGTGCGAGGTGTCGAGCGGCTGACCGTCCGCCGGGACTGCGGCGTGGCCGTCGGGGTTGCCGGCTGCGAGCGGTGAGCCGGGTGCGGCCGAGGCCGACGGTTTGGCGGATGACGGCGCGGCTGTCGGGCTCGCGCTCGCTGTGGGCGCGACGCCTGGTATGGCGAACGCGTTCGCCGACGCGGTCACGCCCGCGGGCGTCGCAGAGGGCGAAGATGTGCCGCAGGCCGCGGTCAACCCGCCGCTGACGAGAACGGCGAGCAGGAAACCGGCGCGACGCGAGATGGCCACCGCGCGATCCTATCCACGCCTGCCCGTGCGCGCGGGAGAATCCAGTGGCTTGTATCGGGCGGCTCGCGCGGCGACGGCCGGTCAGGCGGACTGCCGCACCACGAGCACCGGGTCGAATATCACCGAGGTGATCGCGTGCTCCGGCTGGTCGATCTGTTCCAGCAGGATGCGGGTCATCTCGCCGGCCATCTCCTCGACCGGCTGGCGGATCGTGGTGAGGGTCGGGCGGCAGAAGGTGGCCGCGCTGCTGTCGTCGAAGCCGACCACGGCGACGTCCTCGGGTACGCGGCGGCCGTGCTCGCGCAAGGCGATCAGCGCTCCCTGCGCCATCACGTCGTTGGCGGCGAAGACCCCGTCGAGGTCCGGTTGCTGGGCCAGCAGCCGGCTCATCGCCTGCTCGCCGCTCTCCAGCGTGAAGTTGCCTTCAACGCTCGGAACGTAGCCGTGGCCGCGTCGCGCCATCGCCTCCCGGAAGCCGTTGAGGCGGTCCTGCGCGGCGGCGACGTCGAGCGGCCCGCAGATCGTGGCGACGCGCGTGCAGCCGCGGGCGAGCAGGTGCTCGGCGGCCAAGGCGGCGCCGTCCCGGTGCGCGAGGTCGACGTAGCTGATCGGCAGCATCCGGGCGGGCCGGGCGAACAGCACCGCGGCCAGTCCGGCGTCCGCGAACTGCTCCGGCAGCGGATCGTTCGGGTGCGTGGAGACCAGCAGGGCGCCGTCGGCGTTGCCGCGCCGCAGGTAGGCGATGACGTGGTCGCGGTCTTCCGGCGTCTCGGCGAACATCAGGGTCGGGTGCACGCCGCGGGGCCGCAGGAACCGGGTCACCCCGTTGGCGATCCGGCCGAAGAAGGGGTCTGCGAAGACCTCGCCGTTGTAGGAGCCCTCGTCCGTGCTCTCGCCGATGCCGGAGAACACCAGCGCGATCGCCCCCGCCCGCCGGGAGGCGAGGGACCGCGCGGCGATGCTGGGCACGTATCCGGTCTCCGCGATCGCCTTGCGCACTGCCTCGCGCACGGTTGGCGCGAAGTTGCGGCTGCCGTTGATCACGCGGGAGACGGTCGAGCGCGAAAGCCCCGCCACCCGCGCCACGTCCTCCAAGGTGGCGGACGGCCGCAGCGGATCGCTCATAGCGGCCAGTTATAGCACGCTGCGTACTAAATTGGAGAGCGCTCTCTGCACGGGGGTGAGAGGCCGCCCGGAGCGCCGCGGCAGGCAATCCGGAAACGATTCCGGATTGCCCTCCGCAGCCCCTTGACATCGCAACCGGTCTAGTCCATTTTCACAGCAGATGCGGCGTTCGGCGCAGCGCTGCTCGCTTCCCTTGATCCGCCCACTTCGCACAGGGAGCGTGTGATGCGCAGATACCGGGCCGCCATCGCGGCGGCCGCATCGGGCGCGATGATCGGCGCGGGGGCGCTGGCCGTGGTCGTGTCCGGCAACGCCCAGGCCGCGACGGCCGCGCTGTCGAACAACTGGTATGCCTCCGCCCCGTACGACATGCCGCTGGACAACAACCCGCCCAACCTCACCCAGGTGCTCGCCGCGACCGGCGAAAAGGCCTTCGAGCTGGCGTTCGTGCTCGCTCAGAACAACAGCTCGTGCGCCCCGGCCTGGGACGGCGGCGGCTCCACCGTCTCCTCCTCCGACGCCGTCGGCAGCCAGATCAACGCCTTGCGCGCGGCCGGCGGGGACGTCTCGGTGTCCTTCGGCGGCTACAACGGCACCAAGCTCGGCCAGGTCTGCGGCAGCGCGTCCGCGACCGCGGCGGCCGAGCAGCAGGTGATCAACGCCTACGGCCTGCACGCCATCGACCTGGACCTGGAGGAGCCCGAATACGAGAACTCCGGCGCGATCGCGAACGAGCTGGGCGCCGCGCAGATCCTGCAGCGCAACAACTCGGGGCTCTACATCTCGGTCACCATCCCGGGCACCTCGGCCGGCACCGGCTGGTTCGGCACGCAGCTGCTGAACGAGGCCAAGTCGCTGGGCTTCACCCCGAACGACTACTCGATCATGCCGTTCGACGGCGGCTTCAGCGGCGCGTCCAGCCAGATCAGCGCGCTGCAGGCGTTCAACGCCATCCTGACCGGCACGTTCGGCTGGAGCGCGGCCACCGCCTACGCGCACGAGGGCATCTCCTCGATGAACGGGCGCACCGACTCGGCCGAGTACTTCTACCAGTCCGACTTCCAGACCGTGCTGAACTGGGCGGAGAGCAACCACCTCGGCCGTTACTCGTTCTGGTCGGTGAACCGGGACCGGCAGTGCAACCCGCCGGACAACAACGGCACGCTCTCCGGCACCTGCTCCAGCGTGCCGCAGAACAGCTGGGACTTCACCAAGTACGACGCCGAGTTCGCCGGCGCGACCCCGCCGCAGAGCCCGCCGCCGACGAGCGCCAGCCCGACCCCCAGCGCCTCGTCGACCGGCGGCGGTGGCGGAGGCGGCGGCAGTTGCGCCCCGGCCTGGAACGCGTCGACGGCCTACTCGAGCGGTAATCAGGTCTCATACAACGGGCACAACTGGACCGCCAACCAGTGGAATTACAACGAGGTGCCCGGTGGCCCGTCCGGAGCGTGGAACGACAACGGTCCCTGCTGAACCAGTTCATCTGCCACTCGAGCACTGACTCTCACCGGTGGCTGGGGCGCGGTCTCCGAGCCCGCCGCGGGCAGCGGCCTACGAGGCGCGGCGGCGAGTGGTCTTCGTGGCTGCTGCCTTCGTCGCGGCCGTCTTCTTGGCTGCGGTCTTCTCGGCTGCAGTCTTTTTCGCAGCGCTCTTACTTGCGCTGGCCCGTTTGGCCGCTGTCTTCTCCGCAGGCTTCTCGGCGGTCTTGGCCGCGGCGCGCGGCGCGGTCTTCTTCGCGGCGGTTCTCGGTGCGGACGACCGCGTGGGCGTCGACTTGGCGGGGGAGGTCCGCTGCGCCGGGGCGACGGCCTCCTCCTCGGGCTCCGCTGCTTCGTCCTGGCCGCGCGAGCGGCCGCCTTGGGCCGCCTTCACGCTGCGTTCGAGGACCGCCATCAGGTCGATCACGTTGTCGCCGGCCGCGCGCCGCGGCGCCTCGTGCGGGACCGGCGCGCCTTCCAGCTTCGCCTCGACCAGCTCGCGCAGCGCCGCCTGGTAGTCGTCGTGCAGGTCGCCGGCGAGCTCGGGGAAGTCCGTGGACAGCGTCTGGATCAGCGACTGCGCCATCGCCAGCTCCTGCGGGCGCACCCCCGCCTCCTGCGGCGCGATGCCTTCGGCCGAGCGGACCTCGTCCGGCCACACCATCAGCTGCAGGACCAGCACGTCGTCGTGGACGCGCAGCACCGCCGGTGACTCGCGGGTCGAGAGCGTGATCTTGGTGACGGCGACCTGGCCGCTCTCCCGCATCGCGTCGCGCAGCAGCGCGTACGGCTTGGCGCCGGTCTTCTCGGGCGCCACGTAGTACGGCTTGGCGAAGTACACCGGGTCGATCTGGCTCTCATCGACGAAGGCGAGCACGTCGATCGTCCGTTTGGTGGGAATGGGCAGGCCGGAGAGGTCCTCGTCGGTCAGGACCACGGTGTGGTCTTCGTCGGCCTCGTAGCCCTTCGCGATCTCCCGATACGGGATTTCGCGGTCCTCCAGCTCGCACCAGCGCTTCATCCGCACCCGGCCGCCGTCCTTGGCGTGCACCTGGTGCAGCGACACGTTGTGCTCCTCGACCGCGGGGGCGATCGACACGGGGACGGTGACCAGCCCGAAGCTGATCGCGCCCTTCCACGAGCTTCTCATCCGGCACCACCTGCATGAGCGGCTTGCTATCCGGGGATTAACCAGATTATGTCCCCGGGCGTGGCGACAACAGTGGAAGGACGGCGCCTCTCCCTCAGCCACCTCGACAAGCCGCTGTGGCCTGACGGGTGGACGAAGGGCCAGGCGCTGCACTACTACGCCCAAGTGGCGCAGGTGATGCTGCCGCACGTGCAGCGGCGGCCGGCTTCCTTCCTACGCTTTCCCGATGGAGTGGATGGCCAAGCGTTTTATGTGAAGACTCCTCCGCCAGGAGTACCGCGCTGGGTGCCGCGGGCCGACGTGCCCAGCCGCACCGAGGGCACAAAACCGCACGTCACGGTGGATGACTTAGCCTCGCTGATCGCGCTGGCCAACCTCGGCTGCCTGGAACTGCACGTCCCGCAGTGGACCGCTCCGACGCCGGACCTGCACGACCGACTGGTGGTCGATCTCGATCCGGGTCCGGGGGTGACGGTCGTGCAGTGCGCGAAGGTGGCTCTGGCCGCGCGTGCGCTGCTGGCCCACGACGGCCTGACCTGCGCCGCGAAGACCTCCGGTTCGAAGGGCCTGCACCTTTACGCGTCGCTGCGGCCCACGTCGGCGGACCGGGTCGGCGCGTACGCCCGCTCGCTGGCCCGCGCCCTGGCCAGCGCGCTGCCGGACCGGGTGACCGCGACGATGGCCAAGAGCGCGCGCACCGGCAAGGTCTTCGTGGACTGGTCGCAGAACAACACGGCGAAGACCACGGTCGCCGCGTACTCGCTGCGCGCCCGCTCCTCCCCCACCGTCTCGACCCCGGTGTCCTGGCCCGAGATCGAAGCCTGCACCCGGCCTGAGCAGCTGGCCTTCACGCCCGAGCAGGTCATCGACCGGATTGCGCGACATGGCGACCTGCTCGCCGACCTGCTGGATCCGCGCCTGGCGGCCGGGTTGCCGTAAGCGGTGCGGCGCCGCTGTGGCAGCCCGGCGCCAGGCACGGGATCAAGCGCGAGGCGCGGCTCAGGTCAGGTCAGGTGGAACTGCTGCGCGCCGGTGCCGTTGCAGGTGTAGATCTGCAGCTGGATCCCGTTGGCGGTGTTGAAGCCCGGATCATCGAGGCACAGACCGGACTGCGGGTTGTACAGCGAGCCGTCGGAGCGCTGCTGCCAGACCTGGCCGCCGACGCCGTTGCAGTCCCACAGCTCGACCTTCGTGCCGACGGCCGTGCCGTTGCCGTCGATGTCCAGGCACCGGCCAAGCGTCTCTAGCGAGCCGTTGGCGTTGTGGTACCAGTGCTGGTCGATCGCGTACGACTGGCAGTCCCACAGCTGGACCACCGTGTAGTCGGAGCCGACGTCGTCACCGGCCACATCCACGCACTTGCCGCCAGGGCTGTTGACCGGACCGCCGCCGTTGACCGAGAACTTCTGCGCGCCGGTGCCGTTACAGGTCCAGATCTGCAGCTGCGTGCCGTTGGCGGTGTTTCCGCTCGGGTCGTCGAGACACAGGCCGGACTGCGGGTTGAGCAGTGAGCCGTCGGACTGTTGGATCCACTGCTGGCCGCCGACGCCGTTGCAATCCCACAGCTCGACCTTCGTGCCCGCAGCCGTGCCGTTGCCGTCGATGTCCAGGCACCGGCCGAGCGTGGAGAGCGAATGGTCGGCGTTGTGGGTCCAGTGCTGGTCAACCGCGTAGGACTGGCAGTCCCACAGCTGCACGTGCGTGTAGTCGCCGCCGACGTCGTCACCGGCCACGTCGGTGCACTTGCCGCCGGGGCCGGTGATGGTGCCGGCCGTCGCGGGCATCGCGGAGGAGCCGGAGTAGCCGACGGAGACGATGTTCGCCTGGACCGCGTTGTCCGCCGCGTCGCTCGGGTAGCCGGAGGCCATCACGCCCTCGAAAAACGAGCCGACCGACGCGTTGCTGTTGTCGCCGCCGGTGCCGAGCACGATCGAGCCTTCTTGATGCATCGGCTGGTATCCATTACTCGGCAGCGCGCCGTTGTACCAGGTGCTCAATCCGCCGCTTTGCGCGTTTCCGCCCTTGAGCGCGAAGTTACTCTGGCCGTTGTTCTTCAGCAGCGCGGTGACGAAGTTGCTGTTGTTGCCGAGGTCACCGGTATTCGAGCCGGCACCTTGGAAAAGACCGTTCTCCAGGTCCGCCGCGACCCAGGGTCCGGATCCGGAGCAGGGCGGGAAGAAGCAGTTGGTGCCGAAGTTGACCGCGTCCATGTGGCCGTTGCCGTTGTCGGAGATCGTCGCCTCCACGTTCCCGAAGTCGAAGCAGCAGCCGCTGTTGACGTGGGTGCCGCTGGCCACCATGTACATGCCTTCGGGCTGGCCGTCGCGGGCCGCACCGGAGCCGACGTAGTGCCGGTAGCCGGTGCCCGGACCGATGTAGACCCCGTACACCTTCTGTCCGCCGGCGACCATCGGCAGCGCGGCGGCGTTGGCCCCGACGTCTTGTCCGCCGGCGGCGCCGGGCCCTTCGATCGTCAGGTCGTTGTGCTGCGGCGACTGGTCGTAGATGGTCGTGATGACGCAGTTGGTGTTGGCGCAGAACACATCCTGCGTCGAGGCGTTGGCGTATCCACCGGTTTGCAAGGTGCCGACGTCGGTGGCGCCGCCGTCGGAGGATCGCCGGACCTGATACAGCCGCCCGCCGTAGCCGGCGTACAGCGCTCGCACCGTGCTGTACGCGCCGACACACGGCGTACCGGCCCCGCCGTAGATGTCACAGGGCAGCGAGGATGCGGCCTGAGCCGGAGCCGGCAGGGCTATGAGGGTGCTGACGAGCACCGCGAAGGTGGTGATGAGGGATAAATATATTCGGACGCGCGACGCAGCGCTCACGATTACCTCGAATGGAAGTGGGTGTCATTCGAAATGAGGGTGGCGTTGCGAGTATGCGCGAATAACCTGCGGATCGACAGAGTGTGTTTGAAAATGGCGCATCAATTTATCGGCGCTAGCTCAGAATGAATCAATCTGTGCTATGGCGTTGGACATCCGCTGCGCCGCAAGTGCTATTTCACGGCAGGGCCGAGCAGGGCGATGGCCGCCTGGACCGCGGTCTCGGTGATGTCGCCGATCCGCCCGCCGTCCTCGACGGTGGTCGCGGCCAGTTCGCGCAGGCCGCCCAGCAGCATGATCGCCAGCGGCCGCGGCACCGGCCGGATGCCGGCGGCGCGCAGCGCCTCGGTGTCGCACAGCTGCTGGACGAGCACGATGAAGCCCTCCATCATGTCGCGCTGCAGCCGGCGCGCCGCCGCGCCGAGGGCCGGCACGTCGCGGATCCAGCTGAGCGTGAGTGCGGGCTCGGCTTCCGAGGCGCCGATCCAGGCGCCGACCGCCTGCCGCACCTGCCGCTCCCACGGCGCCTCCCGGTCGACCGCCGCGGCGATCCGGCGGATCGTCTGCCCGTTCGTGTCCGAGAGCAGCGCGATGAAGCACTCCTCCTTGCCGGCGAAGTGCTCGTAGAAGGTGCGGCGTGACGTGCGGGCGCGGCGCACGATGTCGGCGACCGTGGTCGCGCGGTAACCCTTGTCCGCGATCGAGGCGGCCAGCGCGTCGAGCAGCCGCCGCCGGAATCGACCGCCCTCGTCCTCGTCGGCGGGCGAGGACCCGGAGGCCGGCCGCGGCACCCCGCCGCCGGTGAGCGGCTTCGCCGTCGCAGTCGCCGACACAGCACCCTCCTCGCCCACCCGCCGCGGACCGCCGTGCGCGCCGCGATCGTTCTCGCTCTTGCCACTGATGGTACAGCGGCGTACCGTGCGACTTGGTACGGCCGCGTACCACGCTCGACGGCGAGAAGGGTGCTGACTCATGGCGGCTGGTCCCCGGCAGGCTGCGGCCCCTCCCCCACGCACCGCTCCCTCCGCGGCGCTGCCTCCCGGCCCCTCGGTGCCGCGATTCGTGCAGGGCGCCGTCGCACTCACGTCGGCGCAGCGCGGAATGCGCCGGATGCGGGACCGCTACGGCGACGCATTCACGGTGAATGTGCCGATCTTCGGTCACGCCGTGGTGATGAGCAATCCGGCCGAGGTCAAGCAGCTGTTCACGGCGCGGCCCGAGATGGTGGACAACCTCGACCGGAATCTGGGCCGGGTGCTCGGGCCCGGTTCGCTGTTCGCGCTGGCCGGCGAGGCGCACCACCGGCAACGCAAGCTGCTGATTCCGCCGTTCCACGGCCGGCGCCTGGCGGCGTACGAGCGGATCGTGCAGGAGGAGACCCTGCGGGAGACCGCTGCCTGGCCGCAGGGACAGCCGTTCCCCACGCTGCCCTCGACGATGCGCATCACGCTCAACGTCATCCTGCGCGCGGTCTTCGGCGCGCAGGGCGCGCAGTTCGACGAGCTGCGGGCACTGCTGCCGCGCGCGATCAAGCTCGGCTCCCAGCTCGCGGTGGTTCCGGTGCCGAAGATCGACCTGGGCCGGTGGAGCCCGTGGGGCCGGTTCTGGGCGATGCGCCGCGAGTACGACGCGATCGTCGACCGGCTGATCGACACGGCCCTGCACGATTCGGCGCTGGACGAACGCGACGACGTGCTCGCGCTGATGCTGCAGAGCCGCTATGACGACGGCTCGGCGATGAGCCGCGACGAGATCGCGGATCAGCTGCTCACCCTGCTGGCCGCCGGGCACGAGACCACCGCGACGACGCTGGCGTGGGCGGTCGAGCGGCTGCGGCGCCATCCGGCGGTCCTGAGCGAGCTGGCCGACGAGGCGGACACGGGAGGCAGCGCGCTGCGCGAGGCGGTGATCGCGGAGGTGCAGCGCTCCCGGCCGGTCATCGACCTGGTCGGGCGGCAGGTGAAGGCGGACGGTTTCCAGCTCGGCCGCTGGTCGCTGCCGAAGGGCATGGCGGTGCTGGTCAGCATCGCCCTGATGCACGACGACGAGCGGACCTTCCCGAATCCGCGGCTCTTCGACCCCGCCCGCTTCCTGGCGGCCAAGCCGGACCTGTATCAGTGGGTTCCCTTCGGCGGCGGCAGCCGGCGGTGCCTGGGTGCCTCGTTCGCGACGATGGAGATGAACGTGGTCCTGCGCACGGTGCTGCGGGACTTCCGGCTTGAGCCGACCGACGAGCCGGATGAGCGGTGGCATTCGCGCGGCGTGGCGAGCGCGCCCGCGGACGGCGGCCGGCTGGTCGTGCGCCGCCGGACCGCCGGCTTGTCGGCGCAGGTGCCCGCCCGAACGGTGGGAACACAGTCGACGGGAGCGCAGTCGTGAGCGTGCGCAGAGGGCTGTCGAACGCTGGGTTGTCGAACGCTGGGTCAAATGCAGGGTCGCCGAGCCGGCGGATCGCGGGCCGGCCGGTGATGATCACCGGGGCCGGTTCGGGCATCGGGCGCGCGCTGGCGCAGCGGCTCTCCCGGCTCGGCTCGCCGGTGGCCATCGCAGACATCGACGAAGCCGGTCTGGAGAAGACCGCCGCGTCGCTGTCCGGGCCGGTCCTGCGCCGCGTGCTCGACGTGCGCGACGCCACCGATCAGCTGCGCTTCGCCGGGGAAGTGCGCGCGTGGCTGCCGGACAAGCTGGCCGCGGTGTTCAACAACGCCGGGGTCGCGGTGGCGTCCAGCGTCCGGGACGCAGTGCCCGAAGACGACGACTGGCTGATCGACATCAACTTCCGCGGCGTGGTCAACGGGACCCGGGCCTTCCTGCCGATCCTGCTGGAGCAGGACGAGGGCGTCATCGTGAACACCTCCAGCGTGTTCGGGCTGGTCGGCATGCCGTATCAGAGTGCGTACTGCGCGTCGAAGTTCGCGGTGCGCGGCTTTACCGACGCGCTGCGCCAGGAGTTGCGCGGTACCGGTGTACGCGCGGTGAACGTGCATCCTGGCGGCGTGACCACGAACATCGCCCGCAACGCGCGCGTGCGCAAGGATCCGGAGGGTCTGGGCCGGACCAAGGAGCAGATGGCGGCGCAGTTCGAAGCCGTCACGCTCACGTCGCCGGACAAGGCGGCCGAGATCATCCACCGCGGCGTCGAGCGTGGCAAGGCCCGCATACTCGTGGGCCCGGACGCGTACATGTTCGACGCGCTGGCCCGCGTCGCGCCGACGCATTACTACTGGGTCATAGAGCGTTTGCAGGCGAGGCTGCGCGCCCGCCAGAAGGAGACTGCCGGGTGACGACGGAAACCGAACCGGGCGCTACAACTGAATCGGGCGCCGCATTCGGAACAGGCGCTCTACCTCAACCGGACGCTGCATTCGAGCCCGCCGACGACGCTGCCGCCGAGCATTTCAGTGTGCTGATCGTCGGCGCGGGGCTCTCCGGGATCGGCGCCGCGCACCACCTTCAGTCGGCCTTCCCCCGGCGCAGCTACACGATCCTGGAGGCGCGCGACTGCATCGGCGGCACCTGGGACCTGTTCCGCTACCCGGGAGTGCGCTCCGATTCAGACATGCAGACCCTGGGCTACCGGTTCCGGCCGTGGAAGCAGGCCAAGGCGATCGCCGACGGTCCCGCGATCCTCGAATACGTCCGGGATACCGCCACCGAGGCGGGCATAGACCGGCACATCCGCTACGGGCACCGGGTGACGCGGGCCGCTTGGTCGACCCGGGAGGCGCGCTGGACCATCGACGCGGTCCATGACGGCAGACCGGTCCGCTTCACCGCGAACTTCCTGTACCTGTGCACCGGCTACTACCGCTACGACGCCGGCTACACGCCCGAACTGCCGGGCATCGAGCAGTTCGGCGGGAGCGTGATCCACCCGCAGCAGTGGCCGTCAGACCTCGACTACGCCGGCAAGCGGATCGTGGTGATCGGCAGCGGCGCGACGGCGGTCACGCTGGTCCCGGCGCTCGCCGAGCAGGCCGCGCACGTGACCATGCTGCAACGCTCACCGACCTACATCCTCTCCCTGCCCGCCGAGGACGCGATCGCGAACGCGCTGCGCCGGACCATCGGCGACCGCGCCGGATACGTCGTGACCAGGTGGAAGAACATCGGGGTAAGTACTCTGATCTACCGGCTCAGCCGGCGGCGGCCGCAGATGATCCGCTCGTTCATCCGCAAGGCCGCGATCCGGCGGCTGCCGGACGGCTACGCGGTCGACACCCACTTCGCGCCGCGCTACCAGCCCTGGGACCAGCGGCTATGCCTCGCCCCCGACGGCGACCTGTTCGCCTCGATCAAGGCGGGCCGGGCGTCGATCGTGACCGATCGGATCGCGGGCTTCAGCGAGACGGGAATCCGGCTCGAATCAGGCGCAGAGCTCGACGCCGACGTCATCGTCACCGCGACCGGCCTGCGGCTGCTGGTGTTCGGCGCGATCCGGCTCCAGGTGGACGAGCGCGAGGTCAAGCTGCCGGAGACGATGGCGTACAAGGGCATGATGCTCAGCGGCGTGCCGAACTTCGCCTACACGATCGGGTACACGAACGCCTCCTGGACCTTGAAGGCGGACCTGGTCAGCGAGTACATCGTCCGGCTGCTGCGATACATGGACCGGCACGGCTACGACCAGTGCGTCCCGGTCAACGACGACCCGACGGTTACCGAGCGGCCGCTGCTGGACTTCGACGCCGGATACGTGCTGCGCTCGGTCCACGAGTTCCCGAAGGCCGGTTCGCGCCAGCCCTGGCAGATGGGCATGAGCTACGCGCACGACCTGGTGAAGCTGCGCCATGGCCGGATCGACGACGGCGCGATGCGGTTCTCGAGGCTTGAGCGCCGCTGACGGTTGCTCTCGCGGGTGGCGGGCCTGCGGCAGGAGGGTTAGCGCTGGCCTGATTCGTCCGAGCGCGCGGCGACCTCCTCGGAGTGCGCTGCGGCTTCGTCCGAGTGCGCGGCGACGTGCGTGTCCTCGGGATCCACGCCCTCGGTGACCGGATGCGCGCGGCCGAGCCCGCGCTCCTGGCGCCAGGATTCGAACGCGGCGGCGGTCAGCGCGAGCAGGCCGGCGCCGAGCAGCCAGCCGCCGACCACGTCGCTGACCCAGTGCACGCCGAGGGCGACCCGGCTGACGCCGACCGCGAGCGGTACCAGTACCGCGACGATCCACGCCGCGATCCGGCCGCGCGTCGAGAGCAGCGGAAGGGCCCAGAGCAGCAGCACCCCGGCGCCGAGTGTGGCGGTGAAGGCATGGCCGGACGGAAACGATCCGCCGGAAGCGAGCGCGACCGGGTTGCTGAAGTGCGGTCTGGCCCGGCCGACCGCCGCCTTGAGGACGACGTCGATCAGCGCACCGCCCGCGATGGTGGCTGCCGCCCACAAGGCCAGGCGCCGCGCGTGCCGTATCCAGAGGACGACGGCCAGCAGGCCCACGAGCGTCCGCATCACCGTCGGCGATCCGACGTTCGAAACCACGCTCATCGCCGTCACCCAAGCCGGATGGGCCACGGCCAGCCGGTGCATATGGTCCGAGGCCGATCCGTCGAGGCGGTGCAGCGGAGCCCAGGCGCCCTCCACGGCGACGGCCAGCAGCGCGACGATCAGGAACGCGGGCACCGATACGAGCACGACGAGCCCGAGCCGGGCCCCTAGGGCTCGGGCTTCGGCCGGCGGCCGGCTGGTTTCGACAGTACGTGACACGGCGCATCGCATTCCCCGGAAACGGACGTTCATCCGTCGGCGAACGCGTGAGGCTCCGCGCGCCGCTCTTGACGGCGCAGCCTGCGTGGTCGAAGCTACCGAACGTTCGGCCGGTCGCCTGCAGGAGTCCCCAGTGACGAGCGAATCAAGCACCTCCACCGCTCCCCCGCCTGCGCATGCGCCCGCGCCTTCGCAGGGCGCGCGGCGGCGGCTCGGCGATCCGCTGCCCGACGAGCTGCGCGACGAAGGCGAGCGCCTGAGCGCCGAGGAACTGGGCGCACTCCAGCTCGCCCGGCTTCGCAGTACGCTGCGTCACGCGTACGAGCACGTCGAGCACTACCGCCGCAAGTTCGACGCGGCCGGCGCCAAGCCGGAGGATTGCCGCACGCTTGCCGACCTGACCAGGTTCCCCTTCACCACGAAGGCGGATCCGCGCGAGACCTACCCGTTCGGCATGTTCGCCGTGCCGATGTCCGAGGTGCGGCGCATCCACGCCTCAAGCGGCACCACCGGGCGTGCGACGGTCGTCGGGTATACCGAGAACGACCTGGCCATGTGGGCCGACGTGATGGCGCGCTCGATCCGCGCGGCCGGCGGGCGCCCGGGCCACAAGGTGCACGTCTCCTACGGGTACGGCCTGTTCACCGGCGGTCTCGGCGCGCACTACGGCGCCGAGCGGGCCGGTTGTGTCGTGATCCCGGCCTCGGGCGGCATGACCGCGCGCCAGGTGCAGCTGATCCGGGATTTCGAGCCCGAGATCATCATGGTTACTCCGTCCTACATGCTGACGCTGCTCGACGAGTTCGAGCGTCAGGGCATTGACCCGCGCGACTCCTCGCTGCGGGTCGGGATCTTCGGCGCCGAGCCGTGGACCGAGCAGCTGCGCGCCGAGATCGAGGAGCGCGCCGGCCTGCACGCGGTGGACATCTACGGCCTGTCCGAGGTCATCGGGCCCGGCGTCGCGCAGGAATGCGTCGACGCGAAAGACGGCCTGCACATCTGGGAGGACCACTTCTATCCGGAGATCGTCGATCCGGACACCGACGCCGTGCTGCCGCCGGGAGAGCGCGGCGAGCTGGTGTTCACCTCGCTGACCAAGGAAGCGCTGCCGATCATCCGGTACCGCACCCGGGATCTGACCCGGCTGCTGCCGGGCACCGCGCGGGCCCCCTTCCGGCGGATGGAGAAGATCACCGGCCGCTGCGACGACCTGATCATCCTGCGCGGCGTCAACGTGTTCCCGAGCCAGATCGAGGAGATCGTCCTGCGCACGCCCGGCGTCTCGCCGCACTTCCAGCTCGAGCTGGCCAGGCGGGGCCGGCTGGACCACCTCACCGTGCGCGCCGAGGCCCGGCCCGAGGCCGAACCCGCGCAGCGCGCCGCCGCCGGCCCGGCGATCGCGGCGGCCGTCAAGGACGGGATCGGCGTGACGGTCGATGTCGCGATCGTCGAGCCCGACTGCTTGGAGCGGTCGGTCGGCAAGCTGCAACGAGTCAAGGATCTGCGAGACCGGTAGAGCTGCGCGCCGGCCGGTTCGGTTCAATCGTTGATGAGCGTGAACTGCTCCCAGGTGCCGATCGCGGTGCGGTTCGCGATGAGCGAGGACGCGCCCGCGTTCTCCGCGGTGACGTACATGTTGTTTGCCTTGGCGAGAAGGCTGATCGTGCCGTTGGAGTTGTGGACCAGCTGGAAGGACTCCCACGGGCCGATCGCGGTCCGGTTGGCGATCAGCGGCGAGGCGCCCGCGTTGTCGGCGCACACGTACATGTTGTCGGCGTGGGCGCGGAAGCTGACGGTGCCGTCCGGGTTGTTGATCAGGTCGAACCGTTCCCAGCCGCCGATCGCGGTCCGGTTGGCGATCAGCGGCGAGGCGCCCGCGTTCTCCGCGGTCACGTAGTCGTTGTCCGCCATGGCGCGCAGGCTGACCACGGTTGACGGGTTCCCTCCGCCGCCGAGTACCGGCTGGGTCGGGCGGGTCGCGGTCAGGGCGATCTGGCCCTTGAGCATGCGGCCGCCGTCGTCGGTCAGCCGCAGGTAGTAGTCCGAGGAGCAGGCCGTGCCGTCGGCGTCCAGGGCGAGCAGTCCGGAGCCGGCCGGGGTCATCGCCTGGTTCTCCGCGGTCTTGGCGATCTGGTTGCCCTCGCCGTACTCGTCGAACATGGAGATGTAGATACCCTGAACTCCAGCGCGGACCATGTTGTAGAACTGGCGCCACATGAAGTCGCCGTGCGCGCGCTGGTTCGCCGAGACGTCGCCGGGCAGGACGCAGGGCTGGTAGTCGATCCCGTTGGCGGTGCAGTCGGCCTGATCCGGGACCGTGTAGGTGTTATATGCGTTGTCTGAGTCGGCGACGTTGCCGATCGCGCCGACCATCCATGGCGAGAGCATGTCGAACGCGTGGTAGACCCCCAGGTACCCGGACCGCGAGCCGCCGGTTCCGGTGCGCCATTCGCGCGGCACTCCCCCGATGACGTAGCAGCCCTGCCCCTTGAACCAATTCACCACGTCCAGGCAGGTCGCGGCGTCCCAGGGGTGGTTGGCGTCGTTGAAGCCGAAGCCCCAGATGCACACGACCGGCTTGCCGTTCTGGCGCGCGTAGGCGGCGGACGCCGTGTGCGCCGACATCTTGCCGGTCCAGTCGGTCTTGATCTCCGACTGCATGTTCGCCCAGCCGGTGACGTCGTACATGATGTAGAACTTGCGGCCGTACGTCTCGGCGGCGGTACGCACCTTGCCCGCCATCGCGTCGCGCGTCGGGCCCTCGCTGCTGTTGGGGTTGAAGCGCTGCAGCGCCGCGGTGTCGCAGCCGTTCTGCTGCATCCACAGAAAATGCGTGTTGACGGTGGACTGGTCGTAGGAGGAGAAGAGCGTCGCCGGCTGACCGTTGTTCAGGTTCGCATACGCGGTCTGATACGTCTTGGCGTACTCGCGCATGTCGGGCCACGCCTTGATGACGTTGTTGCTCGGCGAGGGAGCCTGCGACCAGTTCTGGCTCCAGTGCCACCAGGCATTGATCGGCGCCCCGTCGCCGACACAGGCGAACCAGCCCTGGTACCCGACGGTGATCTTGCCGACCACGTCGCCGGCCGGGCTCGCGGCAGACGCCGGCGTCGGCCAGAGGGCGGTTGCGGACGCGGCGGCCGACCCGGCGACCGCGGTGACGGCCGTGGTGAGCACGGCGCGGCGTGACAGGCTCATGCGGCGTTTCTAGCGCACCGGGTGGCGCGAGTCCAGAGATGACTACGGTGTTTTCAACGAAAAGTTGAGATTTTTTACTGTGCCGTTGAGAAGTTGCGAGGGGCGCTCGCGTAGTCGAGACCTGACTTGTAATCCAAGGCAGAGCATCAGATATGGGATCGAAATAAAGGCGATGGGCGGGGCAGCGGAAGGGGTTCCTAAGCACCGAACTTCTTTCATTGACAACAGAAAAGAATGCTCCTATGTTTCCGGCCGTGCAGCCCATCCTCGCCGACGAGACGGTTCCGGTAACCACGCCGGCCGCGTCGCTGGTCTTCGCGACCGTGCTCTCGCACGGCCCGCTGACGCGGACCGAGATCGCGCGGCGCACCGAGCTGTCCGCCGCAGCGGTCACCAAGGCGGTGCGCCCCCTCATGGAGGTCGGCTATCTCGTCGAAGACCTCAACGACGGTGCGCGGGCCGCACTCGGGCGCCCGGCCAATCACGTGCGGGTGAACGAGGGCAAGGCCTTGTTCATCGGGATCAAGGTGACCGGCGACGAGATCATCGCCGTCCTGACCGACCTGTGCTGCCGGATCCGGGTCGCCCGGCATGTGCCGGTGTCCGACCGCGAACTCACCGCGGTGCTGCCGTCGATCACCGCGCTCACGCAGGAACTGCTCGCCGAGGCCGACGGCTTCGGCGTGCGGGTGCGGGGTCTGGGCATCGCCGTCTCAGGCGACGTAGACCGCGCCGAGGGCATGGTCCGCTACTCCCCCTTTCTGGAGTGGCGGGACGTACCGCTGGCCGAGATGGTCGCGACCGCCACCGGGCTGTCGGTCACGGTGGAGAACGACGTGCGCGCGCTGACCGTCGCCGAGCAGTGGTTCGGTGCCGGCGTGGGCCTGTCCGACTTCGCGCTCGTGACCGTCGGGGCCGGCATCGGCTGCGGCCTGGTGGTGCACGGGCGGGTGGTTTCCGGCGCCCACGGCGTGGCCGGGGAGATCGGGCATCTGCCCATTGATCCGCTCGGTCCCGTCTGCCACTGCGGCAACCACGGATGCGTGGAGGCCATCGCGGCGGATCCGGCGATCGTGCGCGACGTGCGCGCGGTCACCGGCAAACCGGTGGCCAGCGCCGCCGAGGCGCTGGCACTCGCCCTGAACGGCGAACCCGGGGTCCGGGAGGTCTACGCGCGGGCCGGCGCGGCCATCGGGAAGGCGATCGGCGCCGTGGTCAACCTCTTCGGACCGGGCCGGGTGATCATCTCGGGCGAAGGGCTGGCCGCGTACGACCTGTTCGCCGAGGGGATCCGGGACGCGTTCGCCGCGGCCGCGTTCGGTACCGCCGGACAGTGCGACGTGATGACCTGTCCGCTCTCCTTCGAGGAGTGGGCCCGCGGCGCGGCGGCCAGCGCGATCCAGTCCTTCATCGAATCAGCTACCTAACACAACCCCTCGCTACAACACCCTCGGGCTCATCCTGTTCGGGCTGGCTGAGTCGTCATCAGAACCGCATTCCACATCACCGGAGGTTCGCCTCATGCTGTCTTCCTCGCACCCGCGCAAACCCGGATTCGCCGGCGCGGCGCTGGCCCTCGCCGCCGCGGGCCTGGTCACGACGACCCTGACCGCGGCCGCTCCGGCCGGCGCCACGACCACCACCGCCGAAGCCCCGGCCGCGAACGCCGCGGCCGACACCGCGCTCGCCACCACGATCGCGGCCACGCCGTACATGGGCTGGTCGAGCTGGAGCCAGCAGTCCTCGTCGTATCCGGGGCTGAACCCGAACGGCGGCTACAGCTACCTCACCGAAGCCAACGTCTTGACGCAGACCGACGCCCTCGCGGCCAAGCTCAAGGCCTACGGCTACGACTACGTCAACATCGACGCCGGCTGGTGGCGCGACTACCAGTGGAACCCGGAGTACGACCAGTACGGACGTCAGGCCGCCGATCCGACCCGCTTCCCCGACGGCATGAAGGCGGTCGCCGACCACATCCACGCCAAGGGACTCAAGGCCGGTATATACCTCCCGGTCGGGCTGGAGAAGGAGGCGTACGGCGGCGGCGCGGTGCCGATCTGGAACGCCCCCGGCTGCACCACCGCGGACGTCGTCTACCCGGACCTGCGCACCACCAACGGCTGGGACAGCTCCTACAAGCTGGACTTCGCCAACCCGTGCGCGCAGAAGTACGTCGACTCCCAGGCGCAGCTGCTGGCCGGCTGGGGCTACGACTTCCTCAAGCTCGACGGCGTCGGTCCCGGCTCCGGCAAGTCCGGCGCCAACTACGACAACGTCCCCGACGTGGCCGCCTGGCACCAGGCCATCGCCGCCACCGGGCGCCCGATCCACCTCGAGCTGTCCTGGTCGCTGAACATCGGCAACGCCGCCGACTGGAAGCAGTACTCGAACGGCTGGCGGATCGACACCGACGTGGAGTGCTACTGCGGCACCCTGGTCACCTGGGACAACTCGGTGAAGGCGCGCTGGAACGACGCCCCGGCGTGGAGCGACAAGGCCGGCCCGGGCGGATGGAACGACCTCGACTCGCTCGACGCCGGCAACGGCGCCATGGACGGGATCACCAACGCCGAGCGGCAGAGCTACATGACGCTGTGGGCGATCAACAAGTCGCCGCTGTTCACCGGCGACGACCTGACCCGGCTGGACAGCTACGGCCTCTCGCTGCTGACTAACCGCGAGGTCATCGCCGTCGACCAGAACAGCTCGCCGGTCGCCCGGCCGGTCAGCACGATGGGCGACCAGCAGGTGTGGGCGACGAAGAACGCTGACGGCAGCTACACCGTCGCGCTGTTCAACCTGGCCGCCGCGCCCGAGGCCGTCACCGCCTACTGGGCGGCGCTCGGCTTCAAGGGCAACGCCACGGTACGCGACCTGTGGAACCACCAGAACCTCGGCGGCCACCAGAACCAGATCACCGAAGCGCTGCCCGCGCACGGCTCGCGACTGTTCACCGTGTGGCCCCGCGGCGGCAAGCTGACCACCACGAGCTACGAGGCCGAAGCAAGCAACAACACATTGACCGGAAACGCATCGATCGCCTCCTGCCCGGCCTGTTCCGGCGGCGAGAAGGTCGGCAACCTCTACCTCGGCGGCAAGCTGCAGTTCAACGACGTCACGGTGCAGAAGGACGGGCTGTACACGATCACCGTCGCCTACATCAGCGGCGACTCGGACCGGACCGCGACCGTC
This sequence comes from Actinocrinis sp., assembly GCF_035650855.1. GTDB lineage: Bacteria > Actinomycetota > Actinomycetes > Streptomycetales > Catenulisporaceae > Actinocrinis. The sequence goes on from NZ_DASRGV010000378.1 coordinate 30,794, forward strand.
TACTCGAACTCCGGCAGCGGCACGAACCTGCGCTTCCCCAACACCGGGGACTGGAACACCGTGCACACGATCAGCTTCCAGCTGGGCCTGAAGGCGGGTTCGAACTCGATCACCTTCGACAGCGGCACCTGGTACTCGCCGGACCTCGACAAGATCGACGTGCCGACCTCCTCCTGACCGCTCATCCAGACGCGGAGTGTAAGACCATGGATATACCTGGCACCGAGACTGGAACCCTGCCCCCTACCCGAAGAGGCTTCCTCGGCCTCGCCGCCGCGTCCGGCGCGGTCACCGCGTTCGGCGTCCGGCCCGCTTTCGCCGCCTCCCCGGCCCCGCTGCGTCCCACGCAGTCGCCGCTGCTGCCCGCAGCGCAGGCCGCGAAGAACCAGCTGTGGTGGGCGGCGCCCGCCTCGCCGTCCTCGATGATCGTGCAGGGACTGCCGGTCGGCAACGGGCGGCTCGGCGCGATGGCGAGCAACGATCCCGCCAGCGAATACCTCACGATCACCGACGACACGCTGTGGACCGGCGGGCGCAACGACACGCTGCAGAGCGACGGCCAATTCCCGTACGGCGCGGACGACTTCGGGTCCTTCAACGTGCTGGCCGAACTGACCGTGGCCATCCCGGCGCACGACCTGAGCGTGGTCGACGACTACCGCCGCACGCTCGATCTGGCCCAGGGCCTCCTGACCACCACATACGACATCGGCGGCACCACCTACCAGCGGCAGATCTACGCCAGCCGGCCCGACGATGTCATCGTCCTGCGATTCACCCAGAGCGGCGGCGGCTCCTACACCGGAACCGTCTCCCTCGCCGGCGCCCACGGCGAATCCACGGCCGCCGACAAGGCCGGGCCTCTCGCCTCGCTCGGCACCGCGCTCGCCAACGGCCTGAAGTACGGCGCGGCAGTCACCGCGCACAGCGGCACCGGCCGGATCAGCGTCAGCGTCAGCGGCGCCACGCTCTCCTTCACCGGATGCAAGGACCTGACGGTCATCGTCAGCGGCGGCACCGACTACGCACCGGACTTCGCCGCGAACTTCCGCGATCCGTCCATCGACCCGCCGGCCCTGGCCAAAGCGAAGGTCCTCGCGGCGGCGCGGCAGTCGCCGACCACGCTGCTGTACACACACGTCGCCGACTTCCGTGCCGCGTTCGGCGCGTTCGCCCTCGACTTCGGCGCCTCCCAGGCGTACCAGAAGGCGATGGACACCTGGGACCGGATCCAGGCCCGGTGGCGCGACAACGTCCCCGACCCGGAACTTGAGGCGGCCTACGTGCAGTTCGGCCGGTACCTGATGGTCTCCGGCTCCCGGGGCAGCCTGCCGCTCAACCTGCAGGGCATGTGGCTGGACGACAACAACCCGGCCTGGTTCGCCGACTACCACACCGATATCAACATCCAGATGAACTACTGGATGCCGGACCGGGTCGGACTGCCAGACTGCTTCGACACCTTCACCGACTACTGCCTCGCGCAACTGCCCTCATGGACCGACATCACCCAGCGGCTCTTCAACTCCCCCGACAACCGCTACCGCAACTCCAGCGGCAGGATCGCCGGCTGGACGGTCGCCATCTCCACCAACCCCTACGGCGGAGGCGGCTGGTGGTGGCACCCGGCCGGGAACGCATGGCTGTGCCTCAACCTCTTCGAGCACTACGAGTACACCCAGGACCGCGCGTACCTCGCCAAGATCTACCCGCTGATCAAAGGCGCGGTGCAGTTCTGGGAGGCCCGGCTGATCACCACCACGGTCACCGGGCCCGACGGCTCCACCCGGGAGGTGCTGATCGCGGACAGCGACTGGTCGCCGGAGCAGGGCCCGCTCGACGCCAAGGGCATCACCTATGCCCAGGAACTGGTGTGGAACCTGTTCGGCCACTACCGGTCCACGACGCAGATCCTCGGCGAGGACCTCGCCTACGCGCAGACCATCCAGGGGCTCCGGCAGCGGCTGTACCTGCCCGTGGTCAGCCCGACCACCGGCTGGCTCGAAGAGTGGATGACCCCTGACAACCTCGGCGACCCCCAGCACCGTCACCTCTCCCCGCTGGTCGGGTTGTTCCCGGGCGACCGGATCCGCCCCGACGACTCGACGCCGAAGGACATCCTCGCGGGCGCGACCGCGTTGCTCACCGCGCGCGGCATGAACAGCTACGGCTGGGCGAACGCGTGGCGCAGCCTGTGCTGGTCGCGGCTCAAGAACGGGTCGAACGCCTATCAGCTCTACATCAACAACCTGAAGCCGTCGACCGACGGGAGCAACGGGACCGCGCAGAACCTGTTCGACGTCCTCAACCTCTCGGCCGGCAGCGGTGCCTTCCAGATCGACGCGAACTTCGGCAGCCCCTCGGCCGTCGTCGAGATGCTGATCTACTCGCGTCCCGGACACGTCGAACTGCTGCCCGCGCTGCCCGCCGCCTGGGCCGCGGCCGGTTCGGTGACCGGCGTGGGCGTGCGCGGCGGCTTCGTGGCGGACCTGAGCTGGAAGAACGGCAGGGTCACCAAGGCGACGCTGCACAGTGTCGGCGGGCGCAGCACGACGGTCGTGGCCAACGGGACCTCCCGCGACGTCAACGTCCAGGTCGGCCGGTCCGTCAATCTGACGAACCTTTGACGCGGAAAGCGGAGTGATTCGACGATGATGTCAGCGATGTCTGCAGGATTCCGCCCTGCCGCGCCTCGGCGCCTGAGCAGCAGTGGCCTGCGATACCTCGCCGCCGCGCTGGCCGGGCTGGCGCTCACGGTCGTGCCGTCTGGAGCCGGCCACGCCTCCGGCGCGACGACGGCGAGTTCCACCGGCACTGCGAGCACGACCGGCACCGCGAACACGAGCGATAGCAGGCCAGTCCGGGTAAGCGCCTGGTCGCCGGGCATGACGACGGGCGGCCCCTCCTTCACCGACCAGACCATCCGGATGGTCGCCCACAGCAGTGTCGCCGGCTCGGACGCGCGCATCACCCTGTCCAACCGATACAGCAGCAATCCGCTCACTGTCGCTGCCGTGGACATCGCCGTGCAGGACAGTGGCGGCAACGCGATACGCGGCACCACGCGCACTGCGACCTTCGGCCAATCGGCACTGGTCACCGTGCCCGCCGGTCAGGAGGCGGTGAGCGACGTCATCCCAGTCTCGGTGACCGCCGGGGAGAATCTGCTCGTCAGCATCTACGTGCCCGGCCCCACCGGCACCTCCACCTGGCACTCGGACGCCTTCGACCGGACCTACCTCGCCTCCGGCAACCACGTCGGTGACGACACCGCGGCGGCCTTCGGCAGCACGACCACGTCGTGGTACTACCTCTCCGGTTTGGACCTCGTCGCCACCACCGCGAAGGGGACCGTGGTCGCGTTCGGCGACTCGATCACGGACGGGTACAACTCGTCGGTCAGCACCTACAGCCGCTGGCCGGACTTCCTGGCCCGCCGGCTCTCGGCCGGACCCGGCCCACAGAAGCTCGGCGTGGTCGATGCGGGGATCGGCGGCAACCGGGTGCTCACCGACGTACCCAACCCCTGGCAGGGCGTCAGCGCCCTGAAACGCTTCGAGCACGACGCGCTCGGCCGGCCCGGCGTGCGCGACGTGATCCTGTTGGAGGGCATCAACGACATCGGCAACAACGCCGGGCCGAACGGCACGCCGCTGACCGCCCAAGACCTGATCAACGGATATCGAACCCTGATCAACGAGGCGCACGCGGCGCACGTGCGCATCATCGGCGCGACCCTGCTGCCGATCCAGGGCAACGGCTACTACACGCCGACCGCGGAAACGCTTCGCCAGACCATCAACCAGTGGATTCGCAGTAGCGGCGCCTTCGACGGCGTCATCGACTTCGACCAGGCCATGCGCGACCCCAACAACATCGCGGACCTCAACCCCGTCTACGACTCCGGCGACCACCTGCACCCCAACGACACGGGCATGCAGGCGCTGGCCGACACCGTCGATCTAGGTCTGCTGCGTAGTTGACGCGCGATCGCGCCGTATTAGCCCGCGCCGGCACGAGGGCTAGTACGGCGCGATAGCTTGCTAGAGCGGGGTGACGTAGGCGCCGCTGATGCCGCCGTCGACGACGAAAGTCGAGGCGGTCACGAACGAGGCGTCGTCGCTGCCGAGGAAGGCGACGGCGGCCGCGATCTCCTCGGGCTGGGCGAAGCGGCCCAGCGGGATGTGCACCAGCCGGCGCGCGGCCCGCTCCGGGTCCTTCGCGAACAGCTCGCGCAGCAGCGGGGTGTCCACCGGTCCCGGACACAGCGCGTTGACCCGCACGCCCTGCCGCGCGAACTGCACGCCCAGCTCGCGGGAGAGGGCGAGGACCGCGCCCTTGGACGCAGTGTAAGAGATCTGCGACGTGGCCGCTCCCATCAGCGCGACGAAGGACGCCGTGTTGACGATCGAGCCTTTGCGGCCTTCGGCCTCGTATTGGCGCAGCATGTGCGGGATCGCGGCTTTGCAGCACAGGTAGACCGAGGTGAGGTTGACCTCCTGCACCCGGCGCCAGGCCTCGATGCCGGTGTCGAGGATCGAGTCGTCGTCGGGCGGCGAGATGCCCGCGTTGTTGAAGGCGAGATCGAGCGAGCCGTAGGTGTCGACGGCCGCCTGGAAGAGTTCCTCCACCTGGGTCTGGTCGGTGACGTCCGTGGCCACGAAGAGGCCGTCGACCTCCTCGGCGGCCGCCTGCCCCGCGGCCTTGTCGACGTCCGCGACGACGACCTTCGCGCCCTCGGCCGCCAGCCGCCGCACCGTGGCCAGGCCGATGCCGCCCGCGCCGCCGGTGACAACCGCGACCTTGCCGCTGTACCGCTCCACCATCGCTCGTCCCTTTGCTTAGTTGTTCGCGTTGCCTCAGTTGGTCGCGATGAAGACGTTCTTCGTCTCGGTGAACGCGTCGAGCGCGTCCGGGCCGAGCTCCCGGCCAAGGCCCGACTGCTTGTAGCCGCCGAACGGGGTCCAGTAGCGCACCGAGGAGTGCGAGTTGACCGACAGGTTCCCGGCCTCCACCGCGCGCGCCACCCGCAGCGCCCGGCCGACGTCGCCGGTCCAGATCGATCCGGACAGTCCGTACGGGCTGTCGTTCGCGATGCGCACCGCGTCCGCCTCGTCCTCGAACGGCACGACGGCGACTACGGGCCCGAAGATCTCCTCGGTGAACGCGGGCGCGTCCGGGGCGATCGGGGCGAGCACGGTGGGCGGGTACCAGAATCCCGGCCCGTCCGGCGCGGTGCCGCGGAAGGCGATGGGCGTCGTGTCGTCGACGAAGGAGGCGACCCGCTCCCGGTGCGCGGCGGAGATGAGCGGACCCATCTGAGCCCCCTCCTGCGCCGGGTCCCCGACGCGCACGCCCGCGACGGCGGGTTCGAGCAGTTCGAGGAAGCGTTCGTACACGGAGCGTTCGACGAGGATGCGCGAGCGGGCGCAGCAGTCCTGGCCGGCGTTGTCGAACACCGCGTAGGGCGCGCTCGCCGCGGCCCGCTCCAGATCGCTGTCCGCGAAGACGATGTTCGCGCTCTTACCGCCGAGCTCCAGCGTCACCGGGATGATCCGGCTCGCGCACTGCTGCGCGATGCGCCGGCCGACCGCGGTGGAGCCGGTGAACACGATCTTCGCCACGTCGGGATGTTCGACCAGGCGCGCCCCGGCCACCGCACCTTGGCCGGGGAGCACCTGGAAGACGTCCGGCGGCAGCCCGGCCTCGAGGGCGAGTTCGGCCAGGCGCAGCGCGGTCAGCGGGGTGAGCTCGGCGGGCTTGAGCAGCACGGTGTTGCCGGCGGCCAGGGCCGGGGCCACGCCCCAGGAGGCGATCGGCATCGGGAAGTTCCACGGCGCGATCACCCCGACCACGCCGAGCGGCTCCTTGAACGTGAGGTCCACGCCGCCGGGCACCGGGATCTGCCGGCCGAACAGCCGCTCGGGCGCCCCGGCGTAGTAGTCGAGCACGTCGCGCGCGTTGCCCGCCTCCCAGCGCGCGTTGCCGATCGTGTGCCCTGCGTTGGCCACCTCGAGCTGGGCGAGGTGTTCGAGGTCTTCATCCACGCGCTGGGCGAAGCGGCGCAGCAGCCGGGCCCGGTCGCCGGGTGCCAGGTCGCGCCAGGCCGGGAACGCGCGCCGGGCCCGGGCGACCGCGGCGTCCACGTCCTGCGGGCTGGAGGCCGGGACCTCGGCGATCACCTGCTCGGTCGCCGGGTTGACGACTTCGTGCACGGTCTTGTCCCGCGCTGTGTTGCCATGCGCTGTGTTGTCATGCGCTGTGTTGTCGTGCGCTGTGTTGTCGTGCGCTGCCGTCTCGTGAACAGCCGAGGTCATACTCGCTCCCCCTCGCTCGCGCCGACGCACGCCGCCGCGATCAGCGCGTCGAACAGCCGACGGTCGTTGTCCTGCTCCGGGTGCCACTGCACGCCGACGACGAACTCGCGTCCGGTCAGCTGCACCGCCTCGATCGTGCCGTCCAGCGCCCGCGCGGTGACGGCGAGGCCGCGGCCAAGCCTGTCAATGGCCTGATGGTGGTAGCAGGGTACGCACACGCGGCGGCCGAGCAGCCCGCCGGGCAGCGCCTCGGGTTCCAAGGCGATCTCGATCGGACCGTACTGGGCCGGCGCGGGGCGGTGGCCCGCGTGCCCGATCTGGTCCGGCAGGTGCTGATGCAGCGTTCCGCCGCAGGCGACGTTCAGCAGCTGCGCGCCCCGGCAGATCCCGAGCACCGGAATGTCACGCTCCAGCGCGGCTTCGAGCAGCGCGAGCTCCCAGGCGTCGCGCTCGGGGCGCACCTCGGTCGTCGTCGGCTGCGGCCGCGCGCCGTACCTCGGCGGGTCGATGTCCGGGCCGCCGGCCAGCACCAGCGCGTCCAGCGGCCCGACAGTGGCCGCCGCGACGCGCGCCGAGCGCGGTCCGCCGAGCGGAGGCAGCAGCACCGGCACTCCGCCGGCGTACGCGACCTGATCCACGTAGGCGTACGGCAGCACGGCCGCGTCCTGGCGCCACACGCCCCAGGCCGCGACCTCCCGGTACGCGCTGATCCCGATCAGTGGCCCGGCACCGGCACCGGACCACTTCTCCCGCACGCTCACAGTCGTTCGAACCCCCGGTAGCGTTCCCAATCGGTGACCGCGGCGTCAAAGGACTCGATCTCGATGCGCGCGGCGTTCAGATAGTGCGCCACGACCTTGTCGCCGAAGGCGCTGCGGGCCAGGTCGCTGGCCGCGAAGCATTCGGCCGCCTCGCGCAGCGAGGCCGGAACGCGCTCGCGCTGGGCCGCGTATGCGTCGCCGATGAACTCGGGCTCCAGCGGAAGCTGCCGGTCGATACCGTCCAGTCCCGCGGCGATCATCGCGGCGATGGCGAGATATGGGTTCACGTCTCCGCCGGGCACCCGGTTCTCCACGCGCAGCGACATGCCGTGCCCGACGACGCGCAGGGCGCAGGTGCGGTTGTCCTGGCCCCAGGCCACCGCGGTGGGCGCGAAGCTGCCGGCGACGAACCGCTTGTAGGAGTTGATGTTCGGCGCGTACATGAGCGTCAGCTCCCTGATCGCGGCCTGCTGGCCGGCCAGGAAGTGCTCCATCAGCGGGGAGAAGCCGTGCTCCCCGTCGCCGGCCAGCACCGGGGCGTCGCTCTCGGTGGCGCGCAGGCTCAGGTGGATGTGGCAGGAGTTGCCCTCGCGCCGGTCGAACTTCGACATGAAGGTCAGGCTGCACCCCTGCTGCGCCGCGATGACTTTCGCGCCGGTCTTGTAGAGCACGTGGTTGTCGCACGTCCGCATCGCGTCGGCGTAGCGGAACGCGATCTCGTGCTGGCCGAGGTTGCACTCCCCCTTCGCCGACTCGACGTACATCCCGGCGCCGGTCATGCCGTTGCGGATCGCCCGCAGCAGCGGTTCGATGCGCGCGGTGCCCAGCACCGAATAGTCCACGTTGTACTGGTTGGCCGGAACCAGGTCGCGATAGCCCTTGCTCCAGGCCTGTTCGTACGTGTCCTGAAACACGATGAACTCCAGCTCGGTGCCGGCGTACGCCGTCAGGCCGCGCTCGGCGAGCCGGTCAAGCTGCGTGCGCAGCACCTGCCGGGGAGAGGCGGCGACCGGCTCGCCGCTCTCCCACAGCACGTCGGCCTGCACCCCGGCCGTGCCCGGCTGCCAGGGCAGCAGACGCAGCGTCGAGAGGTCAGGGCGCAGCACGAAGTCGCCGTATCCGGTCTCCCAGGACGACAGTTCGTATCCTGCGACGGTGTTCATCTCCACGTCCACGGCGAGCAGGTAGCTGCACGCCTCGGCGCCGTGCGCGGCGATCTCGTCGAGGAAGAACTCGGCGGACAGCCGCTTGCCCTGCAAGCGGCCCTGCATGTCGGTCAACGACAGTTCGACGGTGTCGACGGTCCCGGCCGCGGCCAGCGCGCGCAGCTCGTCGAGGGTCAGCATCCCGGGTCGTGCGGCCATGCTCAGAGAGCCTCCAGTTCAGCCTCGATGGCGGCCAGTTCCTCGGCGCTGCCCTGCACCTTCGGCCCGGTGAACCAGCGCCGCGCGGACAACAGCCACCAGGTTCCGGCGAAGCCGAGCACCACCGCGACCGCGACGACGGTGTAGTTGAAGTTGGCCTTGGTGATCGGTGAGAGGGTCGGCAGCATGAACAGGATGGTGATGAACGCGACCCAGGCCACCGCGATGATGCCGATCGGCCGGGACCAGCGGCCCAGGTGCCATGGCCCGCGCTCGAAGGATTCGCCCTGGCGCAACCGCAGGAAGGTCGGGATCACGTAGGCGATGTAGAGCCCGATGACGGCGATGGAGGTGACCGCCGCGTACGCGGTGGCGTTCCACAGGTAGGGAAGGCCGAGCAGGAACGCGCCGACCGCCGCGAGCCACACCGCGTTGGTGGGCGTGCGGGTGCGCTTGTTGATCTGGTGCCAGAAGGCGGAGCCGGGCAGCGCGCCGTCCCGGGAGAAGGCGTAGATCATCCGCGAGTTGGCGGTGACCGAGGCCATGCCGCAGAACAGCTGCGCGCCGATCGCGATGAGCAGCAGCAGCTTGCCGCCGGTGGCGCCGACCGCGTCGATGAAGATCTGCGCCGGGGGCACGCCGGTGGCCGAGCCCGCCTCGCCGGAGTAGTTCTGGATGGCGAAGGTGATGCCGATCAGCAGCACCCAGCCCGCGCCGAGCGAGACCAGGATCGACATGACGATGCCGCGCGGACCGCTGCGCGCCGCGTCCTTGGTCTCCTCGGTCATGTGCGCCGAGGCGTCGTAGCCGGTGAAGGTGTATTGCGCGAGCAGCAGGCCGAGCAGGGCGACGTAGAGCCCTGAGGTCCAGCCGGTGTTGTTGACGAAGTGCCCGAACACGAAGGAGGCGGACTGGTGGTGGGAGGGGGCGATGGCCAGCACGCCGACGATGATCAGCACGCCGAGCAGGTGCCACCACACGCTGACCTGGTTCAGGATCGCGACCAGGCGGACGTTGAAGGTGTTGAGCAGTCCGTGCAGCAGCAGCACGCCCGCGAAGATCAGGATCGTGTGTCCCGGCGTCGCGGAGAGGTTCCACTGCAGGTTGGCGAAGGCGGTGATGAACAGCGCCGCGCCGAAGTCGATGCCCGCGGTCACCGCGACCTGGCCGAGGAAGTTGAACCAGCCGGTGAACCAGGACCAGGCGGCGGCGTTGCGCCCGGCCAGCTTCGCGGACCAGTAGTACAGGCCGCCCGCGGTCGGATAGCTGGAGCAGACCTCAGCCATGGCCAGGCCGACCAGCAACGTCATCAGGCCGACGATCGGCCAGCCCCACACGATCATGACCGGGCCGCCGGTGCCCATGCCGAAGCCGTAGAGGGTCAGGCAGCCGCTCAGGATCGAGATGATCGTGAAGGATACCGCGAAGTTGGAGAAGCCCGACATACTGCGCGAGAGCTCCTGCGCGTAGCCGAGCTGGTGCAGCCGTTGCTCGTCCGCGGTGCGTTCGGCTGACGGGTGCGGTGCGTCTGTGGAGGGGGTGTCAAGAGACATGCGCGACTCCCGGGGGCGGGCGGTGCGGGATCGGGCGGCACATAAATGGACGATCGCTCGTCCTTTTATTGCTCCTAGTGTGGTGGGATCCGGCGCGCTGTCAATAGGGGGACGGCGCGCGGCCTCCGGAAGTTAACTCAGGTCATTGATTTTTTGCGCGGCGGTTTCGAGCCGTGCACCGCGTTAGTCCAGACGCCGTAAGCCCAAGGCGGTGCTGATACAGACTCCGTCAGTCCAGGAAGCCGCGCAGCAGCACCTCGGTGCCCTCGAGGTGTTCCGCCATCGCGCGTCGCGCCGCCTCGGGATCGCCGCCGAGGATGGCCGCGACGATCCGCTCGTGCTGCACGGCCGTGTGCTTGAGGTTCACCTGGAGCATCGGTATCGCGTCCAGCAACGCGTTGATCCGCAGCCTGGCCTCACCGACCGCCGCGGCCAGGGCGCTGGATCCGGACAGTTCGGCGACCGCGAGGTGGAAGCGGGTGTCCGCGAGGCGGTAGTCGGGCAGGTCAGCCTCCTCCGCGGCGACCAGCCGCTCGGTGAGCAGCCTGCGGTACGCCGGCTCGAGCGCGCGGCCCGCCGCCGCTTCGGCCGCGCCGGTTTCCACCACGCGGCGGAAGACGAGGGTGTCCTCAAGGCCTCCGGGCAGGTCGGCCAGCGCGTCGCGCAGTCCCCCGGTCTTTGCGGGGGCGGGCACCTTGAGCACATAGGTGCCGCCGGAGCGGCCGCGCCGGCTCTCCACGATCCCCTCGGCCGCCAGCACCCGGATCGCCTCGCGCAGGGTGTCCCGGCTCACGCCCAGCGTGCCGGCGAGTTCGCGCTCCGGCGGCATCCGCTGGCCCGGCGGCACCGCGCCGAGTTTGACGGCCCGCAGCAGCTGCTCGACTGTCTCCTCGAAGGCGTTACCCGCCCGCACCGGCTGGAATGCGACGATCCCGCCCGTGCTCCCGTTGGACGCAGTCACCGCCCGACCGCCCCTCTCGCAAGGTCTGTTCGTCGCCCATTGTTCCGGCTGGTCGGACCGCTGTCCACGCGGTCGGCCGCGGCGCCTTTCCACCCTGCCTGAAATGTTCGCGCCCGAGTGGCGAAGGCCGCCCGCCCGGAGACGGGTTCCGGGCGGGCGGCCTTGTGGGTTCTGCGTCAGGCTTGCCCTCAGCTCGCCGTGCAGCTCAGCGTCGGAGACGGATTGCTGCCCGAGTAGTTGGCCTGGAATCCGAACGAGGTGTTCCCGCCGCCGGCGATGGAGCCGTTGTAGCTGGCGTTCGTGACCGTCTCGCTCTGTCCGCTGTGGCTCTCCACCGCGTTCCAGACGTTGGTGATCTGCTGGTTGCCGCCCCAGTTCCAGGTCACCTTCCAGCCGTGGGTGGCCGCGCTCCCGCTGTTCGTCACCGTGACGTTGGCGGTGAACCCGGTGCCCCACTGGTTGGACACCGTGTAGGCCGCGGTGCATCCGCTGCTGCCGCCACCGCCGCCGCTGCTCGCGGACGTCGTGGCGGTCACGCCGGACGACTGCGAGGAGACGTTGCCGGCCGCGTCATAGGCGGCGACCGTGTATGTGTACTGCGTCGAGGCGGACAGGCCCGTGTCAGTGAACGACGTTCCGGCGGTGCTGCCGACCTGGGTGCCGTTGCGGTACACCCGGTATCCGCTCACGCCGACGTTGTCTGTGGACGGCGACCACGAGAGCGAGGCCGAGGAGCTGGTCACGCCGGTGACCGACAGGTTGCCCGGCACGGAGGGCGGAGTCGTGTCCCCGCCGCCGCTGCTCCCGGTCGAGGCGCTGACCGAGAAGCTGTTGGTGCCCAGGCCCTGGCCGCCCTGCCAGATCTCGAAGCCGGCCTCGACGTCGATCAGGTAGTGGTTCGGGTTGATCGAGCCGCGCGCCACCGCGTCGTTGAACATCGCCTTGAGATCGAGGTTGGAGACCGAGGTGGCTCCCGGGTTCAGCACGTAGGAGATGATGTTCCACGAGGTCTGCCGGCCGGTCCACACGTTCCAGTTCATGCCGGCGATGTTCGCGCTGCCGGTCTGCGAGCCGAAGGGCTGCACCCCGCCGCGGCTGTTGATCCAGATCATCACCTCGGTGCCGTCGGGCTGGCCGCTGGTGGTGGGCGTGGAGTTGAACCAGATGTCGTAGGAGACGTCGTACGCCCCGGAGGAGGGCTGGGTGGTGCTCCACGACGAGGTGGCGCTGCCCAGCTTGCTCATCTGGATCGGCATTCCGCTGTTGCCTGTGCACAGGCCCCAGTGGCAGCCCTTGAAGATGGACGGGTAGGTGGCCGGCGCGCCGTTCGTGCCCAGGTTGAAGTTGGCGGTGCTCACGTTCCACGCGGTGCCGCCCGTGTACGTGATGCACTGCTGCGCGCTGGAGTTCCACTCGTTGGCCTGGATCATGTAGTCCCCGGCCGCGATCGTGCCGGTTCCCGAGCAGGTGGTGGTGGCGGCCTGTGCGGCCGGTGCGGCGGCCGTGGAGACCGCCGCCGCGACGGCGATCGCCAGCGCCGCCGCCAGTGCGCGCGGCCGCAGGAGTCTGTGTGACATCCGGTTGTCATCCCTTCAATGGCCCGCCGAGGCGGTGGCGGAGCGCCGGGGCGCTCACGCTGCTGACTCGTCAGGCGATTACTGGCGCTTGCTGGTGATGGGATGTGCTGGTCGGCGTACACCGCATCGCTGGGGGAAGGTGCCAAGTCCGCGCCGGAAGCTCAAGAGCGGGACCGACTGCGGCCGCGGCGGCTGTTCGCTGCTCCGAGTCGAACAGCGCAGCTCAGAGCGCGGCTCGGGGCGGCGCAGCTCCGGGGCGGCGCCGTGCCGTGGTCCGAAAGTTACACGGTGCGATGGCGGCTCGAACCGGCCGCGCATGACCGCGACGCCCGCCGGAGCCCCACAAACAGCCGCCGACTGGGACAGGACTGGAAGCGCTCCCAGCGTCGTCCAGTCGCCAGAGTGCCCGCGATCCAGCGTGGATGAGCTGGCGCCCCGTCGCGTCACCCATCGTCGTGGATAGCCGACTCTTTACAGCGATCTGCGTTGTCGCTAGGGTCCGCCTGGAAGCGCTTCCGGCCTTGTGCAACCGGAGCTGCCAGTCCCTCCCCGACGGCCCCCAGGCGATCGGGGAGGGGCACGATGCAGCCGGTCAGCGGTCAACCAAACCCAGCGAACGCCGTCCCGGTCGGTCGCACGGAAGGCGTGAGAGCGCTCTCACGCCTGCTTGCACTGCACCCCTCTTGTCCCGTTGCGCCGCCCGAAAGGAAGTCCCCCTTGAAGGTTCACCGGCTCAAACCCGCCCTGGCCCTCGCCGCCGCGGCGCTGGCGCTCGGTTCCGCGCCCGCCGTCGCGGCGACGCAGACCGCCGACCACACACTCCCGTCGGACTCCCGCTTCTACGTCGAGCCGAACAGCGACGCGGCCAAGCAGGCGCTGACCGATGTGAAGGCCGGCGACCTGCGCGGCGCGCTGACGATGGCGCAGCTGGCCAGCTGGCCGGAGGCCACCTGGTTCACCAGCGGAACCCCGGACCAGGTGGCGCAGCAGGTCAGCGCGCTGATGCGGGGTGCCCGAGCGCAGCGGGCCGTACCCGTGCTGGTCGCCTACGACATTCCGCTGCGCGACTGCGGGCAGTACTCCAGCGGCGGCGCGTCCTCGGACGCCGCCTACCGCCAGTGGATCGCGGCGTTCGCCCACGCCATCGGGCAGGCCAGGGCCGCGGTGGTCCTGGAACCCGACGCGCTGGCCAACCTGCCGCAGGACTGCGGGCCGACCACGGACCCGACCGGCGCACTGACCGCTGCGCGCATGGCGGACCTGCGCTATGCCGTCTCGGTCCTCGAAGCGCAGCCGCGTACGGCGGTCTACCTGGACGCCGGCAACAGCCAGTGGCACGCGGTCGGCGACATCGCCCAGCGGCTGATCGACGCGGACGTCGCGGACACGCAGGGCTTCTCGCTCAACGTCTCGAACTATCAGCCCACGGACCAGTCCGACCACTACGGCACCTGGGTCTCGAAGTGCATCTGGTTCGCGACCCAGGGCCCGAGCTGGGCGATCGGCCACGCCAGCTGGTGCGCGAGCCAGTACTACTCCCCCGCCGCGCCCAACGACGGCCTGCCCGGCGACTCGGTCTCGTCCACCGATCCGAGCACCTGGCACTGGACCGACGACTGGTTCACCCAGAACACCGCGGCCGCGCCGACCGCGCAGCTGACCCACTTCGTCGTGGACACCAGCCGCAACGGACTCGGCGCGTGGACCCCTCCGGCGGGCACCTCGTACCCTGATTCGCAGACCTGGTGCAACCCGCCCGGCCGCGGCATGGGCGCGAGGCCGACCGCTAACACCGGCGTGCCGCTGGCTGATGCGTACCTCTACATCAAGACGATCGGCCAGTCGGACGGCAGCTGCACCCGCGGCACCGCCGGGCCCGGCGACCCGGTCTACGGCGGCACCGTCGACCCGGCGGCCGGGGTGTGGTGGCCGACGCAGGCGATGACGCTCGCCGGCAACGCGGTACCCGCCCTCAGGTTCAACTTCGATCTAGGCTGAGCGCAGCACCCGCGCACCGCTTCAGCCCTTCGCGCCAGCCCAGGAAAGGACCCGCCTACGTGGAGACGCCGACGCGCCGACCGACCCTCGACGAGGTCGCCTTGCGCGCCGGTGTCTCCCGCTCGGCGGCCTCGCGCGCCATCAACAACGCCCGGCACGTGAGCCGGGCCACCCGCGAGGCCGTCGAGCAGGCGATCCAGGAGCTGGGCTACGTGCCCAATCCGAGCGCCAGGGCCCTGGCCACCCAGCAGGCCACGGCCGTCATCCTGGCCGTGTCGCACAACGACCCGGCGCTGTTCGCCGACCCGTTCTTCGGCCAGATCATCGTCGGGATCAGCGCGGCGCTGGAGACGACGGACCTGGTGCTGATGCTCGCGCTGGCCAACTCGCCGCACGGGCGGGAGCGGGTCCAGCGGGTGCTGCGCTCCCGGCGGGCCGACGGCGTCATGCTCCTGTCGCTGCGCGGTGACGACCCGCTCTACCGCCTCACCGAGCAGCTGGGCCTGCCCGTCGTCATCGGCGGACGGCCGCTGCACGGCGAACCGGCCTGGTACGTCGACGCGGACAATCGCGGCGGGGCCCGGCTGGCCACCGAACACCTCATCGCGCTCGGCCGCCGCCGGATCGCCACCATCACCGGCGAGATCGACTCCCGGGCCGGCGCCGAACGCCTGCGCGGCTTCCAGGAGACGCTGGCCGTCGCAGGCCTCGACAACACGTTGATCGAGTACGGCGACTTCACCGAGGAGAGCGGGGTCCGCGCCACGGCCCGGCTGCTTGCCGCTCACCCGGACATGGACGCGCTGTTCGCCGCCTCGGACAGCATGGCGGCGGGCGCGATGCGAGCCCTCAAGGCGCACGGCCGCTCGGTACCGGCCGACGTCGCCGTCGTAGGGTTCGACGATTTGCCCATCGCCCGCCACACGGACCCGCCGCTGACCTCCGTCAACCAGCCTATTCAGGCGCTGGGACGCGAGATGGCCAAGATGCTGATCGGCTTGATGAACGGGGAG
>NZ_DASRGV010000379.1:0-19028 GCF_035650855.1 Actinocrinis sp.
GCCTGCGGCATTACACCGGTGTCAACGGCTGACACGCAGTGTCGACAGCTAAGGCGCGGTGTCAACGGCTGGCGCTGCCCGGGATCATCAGTGGGCTTACGCGCCCCCGACTGCGACGACGCCGGTCTTGGTGCCGACGAAGGCCTGGTTCCCGACCACGGTTGGGCTGGTGAAGGTCGGGCACGCGCCGCCGAGGTAGATCTGCGCCTTCGTCGCCCCGGTGGCCGGGTCCAGCGCGTAGAGCTCGCCGCCGAAGTAGTCGACCCACCAGACCGCGCCGCCGCCGATCACGGGGGAACCCTCGGCCGGAACCTTGGACGTCCACAGGACCGTCGGCGTGCCGTCGGCGGCGATGCTCACCGCCTGCGGCCCACTGGCGCAGGGCGCGTACACGACGTTGCCGGCGACCGCGGCTGTCCCAAAGGTCTGACAGGTGTTCGCCAGCTCCGCCACCTGGCCGCCGACGCCGCCGAGGGCACCGAGCTTCAGGACGTAGCCGTTGTTGGTCTTGCCGTCCTCATAGATGTACTGGCCGACGATGGCCGGAGTCTGGGAACCGATGTCGGCGTCGCCGCCGTTCTGCGTGGCCCAGTCGGTCGGGGCGAAGAAGTCCAGCCGTTGCAGCGAGGGCGACAGCTCCATGACCGAGTCCGCGCCGTCGTAGGCCCCTGATGTCGCCGCACCGTTTCCAGAGGCGTACAGCAGGTTTCCGCTGGGGTCCACGACCCCGCCACCGGTCTCCCAGATACCGCCCTCGCGGGTGGTCGGCACCGCGTAGCTCGTCTCGCCGGTGCCGTCGGTGGCCACCGAGACCACCTGGCCGATGTAGTTGCCGCAGTCGCCGTAAAGGCCGCCATAGGGCACGTAGATGCGGCCATTGAGTAGCGTCAGCGCGCCGCGCTGCTGGAAGGTGTTCGCCGTGCCCTTCGGCGGATCCAGCGGAGTCTGCAACTCGACGGTGCCGGTCGACGCGTTGATGCCGAAGAGCGTGTGCGTGGCGCCGGACAGTTCCGCGAGGGCGTACACCCGGTTGGTGCCCGGGTCGTAGACCATCGTGCTGGTGATCCCCAACGGGTCGATGTCGCCGCACGGCAGGCTCGACAGCGGTTCCGGCGAACCGACGTGCGCCGACCAGATCACCGCGCCGGTGGTCCGGTTGAGCGCGTAGACCGTGTCGTTCTCGGTGGCGGCGAACACCCGGCCGCCGACGAGCAGGGGCTGGCCGTACACCGCGCCGTCGAGCGTCGCGGTCCAGTTCAGCGACAGCGTGGACAGGGGGCTGAGCTTGGTCTGGTTGCCGTCGCGCTGGTTGTTGAGGTGGTAAGTCGGCCAGTCGCCGGGGGTGATCTGCCCGAGCGGGGCGGCCGAAGCCGCGGTGGCCGCGTGCGCGGCGGTACTGGCCCCGGCAAAGGCGGCGCACGCGACGAAGATCCCTGAGGCCGCTACTGCCCGCAAGACGATGCTTCTCATGCGCTGCAACCCATCCGCTGTGGTGGACTCGGGCGAACCGGGGCGGCTTCCGGTCGGCCGGCCCACCGTCAGGCTAGGGAGCGCGGCGGATTGCGCCAGTCCCTGTGGGCTCAGATTGATCGCGGCGATCCGAATACGCCTACTGACCCGCTCGGTTGCAGGTCGCGCACAGGAGGTGGAGTGAAACTTACCGTGGCGGCCGGCGATTCTGGCACAGTGGGACAGGTGGTCGACGTCTACCGTCGGATGACGTGCCGCTGCGCCGGGGAGGAGCCGCAGTGAAGCGCCTGAGTCCGTTCTATCCCGTCCCGCTGCCGCCGGAGCCGTCCGAGCTGCCGCCGTCCGGCTTCACGGCGGCGGCCGGCGAGTACGCGATGCGCGTGCGCGAGTTCTACGATCGGCGGGCGCACTGGCACCGCAGGTTCTACCGGGTCACCGGCGTCGTCGTGATCTTCATCGGCGCCTCGCTGCCCGTGCTCGTCGCTCCCACCTATCCGGGCAAGCAGATCGTCGTCTCGGTGGCCGGCACGATCGTGGCCGCGCTGACCGGTCTGCGGGCCTTCTACCGCTGGGACGAGTCCTGGGTCGTGATGCGCACGACCGAGCGGGCCGTCACCGAGGCGTACTGGCACTGGCGCGCGCAGCTCGACGGCGACTGCTCCAACGGCGCCGCTGAAACGCACCGGGCCGCGACGCAGGCATTGCTGGCGCGCCTGGGGGAGCTGCAACTGCGCGAGGCGGACACCTATTTCAAGGATCTGTCATTCCCGGCCGGTCACCGGACGGACTGAACGCCCGCGCGGCCCGAAGTGAGAAGGCGTTCGCAGGCAGCGGGGCTCGGTCAACGGTCCGCGGTCCGCGGTCAGCGGCCGGGCGTGGACGCGCCGACGAGCTGGGCCCACAGCCGGCGTTCCTCGGCGGTCGGCGGAATGTGCGGGATCAGCTGCTCGGGATGGCCCGGCGGCAGGCACGGCGGCCGGTCGCCCATCGGGTCGAGCGGGCCGGGGATGAGGAAGCCGTTCGAGCCGGCGAACGCCCGCAGGCACAGATAGAGGAAGTGGCGCAGGCGGCGCAGCGGGGAGTCGCCCATGACGGCCTCCTGTTCCGGGACGGATGGAGCGCCGGCCGGCGCGGGCCATGACTCCCGCGCCGACCGGCTGGTTTCGCTGTGGCTGCTGGGTTTTCGCGGTCGCCGCCGGGTCACACGCCCGCGGTCGCGCCGGCGATCGTGGTGTAGATGTCGCGCAGGCTGCGCTTGGAGAACAGGCGGCCCACCGGGACCCGCGTGCCGGTCTCCTGCTCCACCGCCGCGACCAGGCGCAGCAGGTAGAGCGAGTCCCAGGAGACGACCTGGTCGAAGTCGTTCTCCAGGTCGGTCTCCAGCAGCGGCAGGTCGAGCTCGTCGCGGACGATCTCGAGGAAGCGCTCCTCGGTCAGGGTGCTCATGGGTCCACTACCTTTCGAAACTCGCGTCGAGGCGCAGATGGCCGGGGATCTCTGGCAGGGCCGCCAGATCGTGGCGGTAGTCGGGCGCCTCATCCGTTCCGCCGTGCCGCTCGAAGCCGAACGACGGCCAGAAGTCGCGCACCCGGTGGTTCTTCTTGGTCGGGCGGTAACTCGCGTGGACCGGGCCGAGGCCGGCGTCCCTGGCGTGGGCCAGCAGCGCGCCGATCGCGGCCTGCTCGATCCCGCGGGAGAGGACCCGGCAGCTCATGATGTAGTTGTCGATGGTCAGGCCGGCGCCCTCGCTCCCGCCCCCGCCCTTGGTGCAGAACAGCGCGCCGATCAGTCCGTTGTCGCCGAACTTGTCGCCGGAGCGCAGGTACAGCACGAGGTGGTCAGGGCTCTGCGCCAGCTCCCGCACGGTGTCGGGCTGCATGCGCAGGGTGGTGAGGTTGCACTGGTTGCTGCGCAGGCTCAGCTGCGAGACCCGCGCCACCTCGGCTTCGCTCACCGGGGCCAGCGTCAGCGTGACGCCGAGGTTCGCCAGGTACTCCTCGAAGTTGTCCGAGCTGTCCAGCAGGTCCTGCCGGGCGGCGTCGGTGCGGTAGAGCGCGGCGCGCTCGCGGTCCTCGGCGGTGAGTTCGAGCACGTCGAACCAGCCGTCGGCGAGCAGCTTGCCGATGTGCAGCGCCGGCTCCTCGTCGAGCCGGACCACCGCGACCTCGGGCAGGCTCGCCGCGATAAGGCCGGTCTCGAACGGCGAGTCGTCGGCGAACACGAAGCTGTCGACGCCGAGGTTGAGCCGGGCGGCGATGTCGCGCAGGTTCGCGTCCTTGGGGTTCCAGTTCGCGTTGACCCGCACGAAGTCGGTGTCCCGCAGCACCATGTCAGGGTGCGTACTGAGCACCTCCAGCACCGGCTCGTGGTCGTTCTTGCTGCTGACCGCGAGCAGCACGCCCTGCGAGCCGACCTGCTTGGCCACTCGCTGGAAGTTGCCGAAGGCCTCGCCGCGGTACGTGGTGGCCATCTCGATGCCGTCCGCGCCGTCGTCGCCGAGGATTCCGTCCCAGAGGGTGTTGTCCAGGTCGAGGACGAGCACCTTCTTCGTCAGAGCCTTGATGGTGCGGGTCAGGTGCGCCACCTCGCGCGCGTAACGGCCGAGCAGCTCGTCGCCGAGATGCGCCTTCGCGTACGAGGCCATCCGCGCGTCGCCGACCGGGCCGCCGGCGGCGACCAGCGGGTCGAAGTCGATCACCGCGACCCGCTGGTGCTTGACGGCCAGCCGCAGCAGCCCCGCGTTGAACTCACGCCAGGCGATGCCGAGCGCGGCCCGCGAGCGCAGGTCCACCAGCTGGTGCGTGTGCGTGCGCTGCAACGGCAGGGTGTTGAGAACGAGCGTCGCGGTGGGCTGGTTGCCTACGTACTTCTCGGCCAGCCGGTCGAGCTGCGCCAGCTTCGCCGCCGTCGCCTGCTCCAGGTCTTCGACCCGCCACACCTCGGGCAGCTCGTCGAAGACCGCCTGCGGGTCGAGCACCACGAGCGCGAGATCGAGCCCTGATGCGTAAAGCTGGCTGCCGGTATCCTGCAGCTCGCGCAGGTAGCCGTCGAAGTCGCCCAGCGTGATGTCCAGCACCAGGCCGTGCCTGGCCAGCTCCGCGGTCAGCGGCGGCACCAGCGCGGCGACCGTGGAGTGCCCCGCCACCGCCACCTTGACCACCGGCTGCGCCGGGTGGTGCTCCAGGACCGCGGCCGGGCTCAGCTTGCTCAGCACCCGGCCCGCCCGCACCAGGTCGGCCGCGGCGTTCTCGCCCCACGCGACCTCCGCGAGCAGCGGGGCGACCTCGGCGTAGTCCGCGGCCAGGGTCTTGGCGCGGGCCAGCGCCTGCAGCCGGCCGATCGGATCGGCCGCCGGACCTGCCGGGCCAGCCTTCGCGTTGTTGTCTGCCGGTTCCCCCGCTGCGGCGGAGACCGGGGAGTCGACGACCGTGGTCATCAGCGCTCCTCCTCCTGAGTCATCCGGTCCGGGGCTACCAGCTCGGGGTTTCCAGCAGCTCGATGAGGATCGCGGTCCACATGAAGCCGGTGCCGACGCCGATCGTCAGGACCTTGTCGCCCGCCTTCGCCTTTCCGCTGCGCACCACGTACTCCAGGTTCACCAGGTGGTCCGCCGCGCCCATGTGGCCGTAGTCGCAGCCCCAGTCGTAGACGGTGCGCGAGGCGTCCAGGCCGAGCGGCCGGTAGAACGCCCACTCCACGATCGACTTGCCGGTGTTCGCATGGATCAGCCAGTCGACGCTGGAGATGTCGCTGCCGGTGCCCTCGAACACCTCGCCGACCACCGCGAACAGGCTCTTGCTCATCCGCTCGATGGTCTGGTCGTACAGGTCCTCGCCGGTGGCCAGGTACGCGCGCTTGCGGCCGCGCAGGTCCACCTTCGAACCCTGTGCGAACGGCGCGAGCGTCCACGCGTCCGGGCCCCGGTAGATCGGCTCGAGGGTCGAGTCCGCGACTGAGGCGGTGGAGATCACGCGGGCGAAGCCGCCCTGCGAGGAGAGCACCGCCGAGCCCGCGCCGTCCCCGTAGACCTGCTGGTCATCGCTGTTCCAGCGGTCGAAGTAGGGCAGGTGGAAGGAGTCGCCCGCGGTCACCAGCGCGGCCGTGCCGGGCCTGGCCACCACCCAGGAGGCGCCGAGTTCGAAGGCTGCCAGGCCTCCGTTCGAGCCCTGCTTGATCTCGATCGCCGCGGCCGGGCCGCCGACGGTGTTGTTGTGCACGTAAGAGGCGGGCTGCCAGAACTCCTGGCCCTGGTGCCCGATGCCGGCGTGCACGACCAGGTCGAACTGCTCGTGCGGGATGCCTGACCGTTCTACCGCCTGCCGGCCGGCCGCCGCAGCCATGACGCCGGGAGCCTCCGTCTGCGGGTCGGCCACGTGCACGGCCCGAATACCGTTCGCGACCTTCTCGCCCTCGGTGTACCGGCCCTGCGCGATCGCCTCGTCGGCGGTCTCGATCTTGTCCGGGACATAGGCGCCGAAGGCCGCTACGTACAAGTTGTCCCAACGCATGAATTACTCCAGGGCGTCAATCGGGAAATAGCGTCCAGCCCTGATAGTCCGATCCACTGCTAAAGCAGGTCTTGCGCAGGACCGCCCGTCCGGATCTCCGATCGGAGATATCCGAGCGGTGTATCAGGTTTCAGCTATGGCCGGACCGCGCGGGCTGGTCTACTCGGGCGTGACGGCACGTCGCACACACCCTTACGGCGCGAGGGAGGCCACATGACCGGGGCGGTTCACGGATTCGTTCGACAGCAGGCTGATACCCGCGAGACGGTGGACGCGCTGCGTGCGCTCGGGCTCAACTGGCGACCGTCCGGACAGGCTTCGCTGCACGGGCCGCTGCGCGAGCTGGCCGAGAGCGTGGACGCCGCGTTCGTCGGCCTGGCCGAGGCGCTGTGGGGCGCGCAGCAGGAATGGCATCCGGCCGCGCTCACCGCCGAGGGGCTGCAGCGCGTGGACTACCTGCATTCCTTCCCGCACCAGGCGACCTTCCCGGTGCGGCTCGACCCGCGCGAGGCCAACCTCGAGGCCTTCCGCGCCGGTCCGATGGTCACCGAGGACGGCAGCGTCGCGCTGATCGCGCTCGCGCCGACCGACCAGGTGCTCACCCCGGCCGCCTGCCACCACGTGTACGCCGACCACGAGGGCGAGTCGCTGACCAAGGCGCGGTACGTCACCACGCGCAACACCTGCTTCCGGCAGGAGGAGCACTACGAGCCGCTGCGCCGGCAGTGGAGCTTCAGCATGCGCGAGATCGTCTGCCTGGGCAGCCGTGCGGAGGCCGGCGCGTTCCTCAGCACCGCGCGGCTCGCCTTGGACCAGCTGTTCAAGGACGTCGACCTGCCGGTGGCCTGGCTCAACGCCACCGATCCGTTCTTCCGGCCGCCGGGAACGCCGCGGCGCCGCTCGACCCGGCTGCAGCCGACCAAATACGAGGCCGTATACGGCGGGGATCTGCCGATCGCGTCGGTGAATCTGCACTACGAACACTTCGGCGCGGGCTTCGGCATCACCCGCGGCGGCTCCTACGCGCACAGCGCCTGCGCCGCCTTCGGGATCGAGCGCTGGCTGTTCGCGCTGACCGACCGGCACGGCACCGATCCGGTGAACTGGCCCGACCTGCCGGCCGCGGCCGTGCGGGCCGCCGAGCGGTTGACCGCCGTCCGCAGGCGCGGGCGGTGCACCTGAGCGGGGCTGTGTACTGGGGAAAGCGACCGCTGCGAAGACAGCGGAAACGGTGTACCTGATCGGGAACGGCGCGCCCGAACAGGGACGGTGACGCGGCGGCGACCTCACGGTGGTCGCCGCCGTCGGTCACCAGTTCCCCGGCTTCTTCGACCTCGTACTCACAGCAGGCCCTTCTCGTCGGCGCGCAGCAGCGCCTCGACCCGATTGCGGGCGCCGAGCTTCTCCAGCGTCCGCTGGAAATACGTCTTGATCGTGTTGTGCGCGAGCCCGAGTTCCCGCGCTATCTCAATATTCGTCATCCCCGCGGCGACTTTTCGCAGGATTTCGTGCTCCCGGGGAGTCAACGCCCCGGGCGTCCGCGGCCGGTCGGTCCGCCGGGCCCCTGACGCCGAGCCGTCCGGCAGCAGCCGCTCACCGTCCGCGACCCGCCGCAGCGCACTCGCCAGGCCGCCAAGGTCGGTCCGCTTGTGCACCACGGCCGCGACCGACTCGCCCGCGTCCCCGGCGGCGGCCGCGGCCTGCTCCGCCCGCTCCGGATCCGTGGTGAACAGCACGATGCGGACCGGCGGGTGCAGCGTTCGCAGCCTCCTGATCACGTCGACCGCGGGCAGGTCGGGCAGCCGCGTGTCCATCACCACCAGCTGCGGCCGGTTCGCGCCGACCGCGGCGATCGCCTCCGCGCCGGTCGCTGCCGCGGCCGCCAAGTGCAGCCAGTCGGTCGTCGCGCACAGCTCGCGCAGCCCCGCCAGCACGATCGGATGGCTGTCCGCCGCGACCAGGCCGGTCGCCGAGGTCCCGGGCGCCGCCAGGCCCGTCAGTGTGCTGCGACAGGCCTCGAACCGGCGGGGCACGGCGAAACGCGGCCGCGGCCGGTCGTAACGGACCTTCGCCGACACGCCTGCCCCGGCCATGTCGTCGACCACCTCTCCGGCTTCCGGCCCCACTTTCCGCTACGGAAAGTGACGTCCGATATACGGTCAGCGTCAGCCTACTGCATCGCTGCGCGGGTGCCGCAACCCGCCAAGGTGACCAATGATCGTCCATCCGCCGCCGGCAGTGGCGCCGTCTCCTGTCCCGCGCCGGTCGAGCGCCCCCTCACGCCGCGCGAGCCTGCCGCCGGTGCGCAGGTCCCTTCGACGTGTACCGGTCAAGCAGGTGCGCGAGGTGGTCGAGGAAATGCGTCTCCCGCTCCTTGATGAAGAAGTGCCGGCCCGGCAGGATCCGCATCTCGAACTCGTCCGCGGTGTGCCGCGACCACTCGCTCATCTCCACCGGCGCGACCAGCGGGTCCTCCCGGCCGGCGAAGACGTGGATCGGCACCGGCATCGGCTGCTGCTCGCGCGGCGGCACCGTGGCGCACAGCACCAGGTCGTCCCGCGCGATCGGCAGCAGGGTGCTGAGCCACTCCGGGTGCCGCAGCACCGCGTCCGGGATCCCGCCGAGCGCGCTGAGCACGTCGACGAGCTCGGCGTCCGGGGCGTCCACGTCGCCGATCTTCGGCGGCGGCAGGTGCGGCGCCCGGTAGGCGGCCAGGACCAGCGCCGTCGGCAGCGTTGCGCCGCGCTCGAACCTGCGCAGGGCCAGGCTGAACGCGATGAGCGCGCCCATGCTGTGCCCGAAGAACAGGTGCGGTTCGTCGAGCTCCGCGTCCAGCTCCCAGTCCAGATCCGCGGTCAGCTCGTCCAGGTCGGTGAACCGCTGCTCCGACATGCGGCCCTCGCGTCCGGGCAGGTGGATCGGCAGCACCCTGACCCGATCGCCGAGCGCGCGCTGCCAGCCCGCGTAGGTTGAGGCGCCGCCGCCGGCGTAGGGGAAGCAGAACATCCGCGGCCCGCTCGCCGGCGTACCCGGGCGCGGCGCGGAGAGGTAACGGGTCATCGTGCTCCTCCTCCTGATCGGTCAGGCCGCTTGATCAGGCCGCCACGGGCAGAATGCTGATTCCCGGCTCCGCGGTCGCCGTGCCTGGCTTGCCCGTCGTGCCCGTCGTTCCCGTCGTGCCCGTCGTGCCTGCCGCGGCCACTGCGGCCGCCGCCGCGGCCGTGCGGACCAGGATCCGCTCCCGCAGCTCGGGCTTGCGGTTGCGCAGCATCTGCCGCCACTGCTCGGGCGAGAAGCTGGCCGGTTCGGTGCTCTCGATGAAGTCGCGCACCACGTTCAGGAACCGCTGCGGCTCGGTGTGGAAGGGGAAGTGGCCGGTGTTCGGGAACAGCTCGAGCCGGCTGCCCGGCATCGCGACGTGCGCGAGTCCGGCGTGCAGGGCCGGCAGGATCGGGTCCTTGTCGCCCCAGACCAGCATGGTCGGCATGCCCTCGGTCAGATAGCAGCGGTCCATCAGGGTCCCGACCTGGCCGCGCCAGTCCACGACCGCACGCAGGGTCCTGATGAACGCGGCGCGGGCGGTGGCGTCCGGCAGCGCGTCGACCACGCGCAGCACGTCCGGGCCGTCGAGGCCGAGCCGGGTCCCGCTCATCTGCAGCAGCTTGACCAGCCAGCCGATCTGGGTGCGCATTCCGGGCAGGTTGAGCGCGGACAGAATCAGGTCGGCGCCGGGCAGCGAGGCGGCGCGCAGCAGCGGGGTGACCTGGCGGCCCACTCCGCCGGTGGACACCAGCACGATGCGCTCGGTGCGCTCCGGGTACTGATACGCGAACTGCATCGCGATGCCGCCGCCGAGCGAGTGGCCGATCAGCGTGGCGCGGTCGATGCCGAGCACCGAGAGCAGGTCGCGCATCCCGTTGGCGTAGCCGCCGATCGAGTAGTCGGCCCGCGGTTTGTCCGAGTGCCCGTGCCCGAGCAGATCCGGCACGATCACCCGGTACTGCTGCGCGAGGCCCGGGATGACCGGCGCCCACGTGTCCGAAGAGTCGCCGATTCCGTGGATCAGGAGGACCGCCGGCCCGTTGCCCGCCATCCGGAATGCGCGGCGGTAACCGTGCACTGTGCGGTAACGCAGTCGGGCCACCGACGCGCCCGCCGGAACGGAGCGCAGCCGTGCCCGGTTCTCCTTCGTCGTCCCCGCCCTGCTGGTTGCCACGACGTTCTCCTTCCTGCCGACCCCCGTGCTGCCAGGTCGGTACGCGGATAAATCGGCCGGCGGCGCGGATCGCGCGGGCCGGTCACGGTCCGGCCGCCCACGAACCGGGGGCCGGGTAGCGGTCCCGCGGCCAGGCGGGCCGGTGCTGCGCGGCCTCCGGCGCGCGCGAGAGGTTCTGCTCGTGCGCCCGGCGGGTGAGTAAGAGGGCTGCGACCAGCGCCGCCAGCTCGTCCGGATTGGGGGTGCCGCGCACGACGCGCAGCACGTCGGTGCAATAAGCGCCGTCCGCCTGGATCACGGAGCGTTCAGTGCCTGGGTGGTCGAGTCCTGTGCGGGGCTCCGTCACCGGCTCCGCAAGGCCGTGCGCCGCGAGATCGGTGGACAGGATGGTCATGCCGTCGAGCGTCCGGCGCGGGCCTTGTGAGGCGCTTAAGAAGACTGTGACGCACGGGGCTGGACGCCTGTGACGCACGGGGCCGAAGCGACGCTTATCGGCGATGCAAGCGCGGCTCAAGCCGGGACCGCTTCGCTGATCGCAATCATCGAACAGGAGCGAGGTCTGCGACCGTGACTATCACCGCGGCGAGCGCACCGCCGGACGGCTCCCTCAGCGGCGCCGGCCCAGGATCCGCCTCCGGAAAGCCGGTGCTCAGGCTGGACCGGGTGGTGATCCGCTTCGCCGGGGACTCCGGCGACGGAATGCAGCTGACCGGCGACCAGTTCACTTCCCGCACCGCGTCCTTCGGCAACGACCTGTCCACGCTGCCGAACTTCCCCGCTGAGATCCGCGCGCCCGCCGGGACGCTGCCCGGAGTCTCCAGCTTCCAGCTGCACTTCGCCGACCACGACATCCTCACGCCCGGCGACGCGCCGGACGTCCTGGTGGCGATGAACCCGGCGGCGCTGCGCGCCAATATCAGGGATCTGCCGCGCGGCGCGCAGATCCTGGTGAACACCGACGAGTTCACGCCTCGGGCGCTCGATCGGGTCGGGTACGCGGCGGACCCGCTGCAGGACGGCTCGCTGGACGCGTTCACCGTCTACCGCGTCCCGCTCACGTCGATGACGGTCGCCGCGCTGGCCGACAGCCCCCTGACGCGCAAGGAGGCCGAGCGCTGCGCCAACATGTTCGCGCTCGGACTGCTCTCCTGGATGTACCACCGGCCGACCGAGGGAACCGAGCGCTTCCTCCAGGCCAAGTTCGCCAAACGCCCCGAGCTCGCTCAGGCCAACGTCGCCGTCTTCCGGGCCGGCTGGAACTACGGGGAGACCACCGAGCAGTTCGCGGTCTCCTACGAAGTCGCGCCTGCGGTCTCGGCCTTCCCGGCCGGCACCTACCGGAACATCTCCGGCAACCTGGCGCTGGCCTACGGCCTGATCGCGGCGTCACAGCGCTCCGGCCTGCCGCTGTTCCTCGGTGCTTACCCCATCACCCCCGCTTCCGACATCCTGCACGAGCTGTCGAAGCACAAGAACTTCCGAGTGCGCACCTTCCAGGCCGAGGACGAGATCGCCGCCATCGGCGCGGCCCTGGGGGCTTCTTTCGGCGGCGCCCTGGGCGTCACCTCGACGTCAGGGCCCGGAGTCGCGCTCAAGTCGGAAACCGTCGGCCTGGCGGTCTCGCTCGAATTGCCGCTGGTGATCTGCGATATCCAGCGTGGTGGCCCGTCGACCGGCCTGCCGACGAAGACCGAGCAATCAGACCTCTTACAGGCAATGTACGGCCGCAACGGCGAGGCTCCGGTGCCGATCGTGGCGCCGCGTTCGCCGGCGGACTGTTTCGATGCGGCGTTGGAGGCAGTGCGGATCGCGTTGACGTACCGCACTCCGGTGTTCCTGCTCTCGGACGGTTATCTGGCCAACGGTTCGGAGCCGTGGCACATCCCAGACGTCGAGAAGCTGCCGGACCTGCACGTGGAATTCGCCACCGCTCCCAACCACACCGGCGCCGACGGTAAGCCGGCGTTCTGGCCGTACCTGCGCGACCCGGAAACCTTGGCTCGGCCGTGGGCGATCCCGGGGACGCCGGGTCTCGAGCATCGCATCGGCGGGATCGAGAAGGCGGATGGGACCGGGGAGATCTCCTACGATCCGGCCAACCACGACCTGATGGTGCGTACCCGGCAGGCGAAGGTGGATCGGATCGCGGACAGCGTCGCGCCGCTGGAGGTCGACGACCCCAGCGGAGGCGCGCGGGTGCTCGTGCTGGGCTGGGGCTCGACCTTCGGACCGATCGCCGCCGCAGTACGCCGCGTCCGTCTCGAAGGCGGCCAGGTCGCGCAGGCGCACCTGCGGCACCTGAACCCGTTCCCGGCGAATCTCGGCGACGTGCTCGCGGACTACGAGCTCGTACTCGTTCCCGAGATGAACCTCGGCCAGCTCGCCGGCCTGGTCCGGGCCAGGTACCTCGTCGACGCGCAGCCGGTCACCCAGGTGCGCGGCCTGCCGTTCACCGCGGAACAGCTCGCGGTCGTCATCCAGGAGGGGATCGTCAGTGTCGCCTAGCGCCACGGTGTTGTCTGAGGGAACGGGGTTGTCTGAGGGCACGAAGACACTCCTTCCCTTGACGGTGAAGGATTTCAAGACCGATCAGGAGGTGCGCTGGTGCCCGGGCTGCGGGGACTACGCGATCCTGGCCGCGGTCCAGGGCCTGATGCCCACCCTGGGCATCGCCCGGGAGAACATCGTGTTCGTCTCCGGGATCGGCTGCTCCAGCCGCTTCCCCTACTACATGAACACCTACGGGATGCACTCCATCCACGGCCGCGCCCCCGCCATCGCCACCGGCCTGGCCGCCACCCGCCCCGACCTGTCCGTGTGGGTGGTCACCGGCGACGGCGACGCCCTGTCCATCGGCGGCAACCACCTCATCCACGCCCTGCGCCGCAACGTCAACCTCAAGATCCTGCTGTTCAACAACCGCATCTACGGGCTGACCAAGGGCCAGTACTCCCCCACCAGCGAGCAAGGCAAGATCACCAAGTCCACGCCGCTGGGCTCCCTGGACGCCCCCTTCAACCCCCTCAGCCTCGCCCTGGGCGCCGAGGCCTCCTTCCTGGCCCGCTCCATCGACTCGGACCGCAAACACCTCACCGAGGTCCTGTCCGCCGCCGCCCGCCACCAGGGCACCGCCCTGATCGAGATCTACCAGAACTGCAACATCTTCAACGACGGCGCCTTCGACCCGGTCAAGGACCCCGCCGCGCGCGAGGGCCACCTCATCCGCCTGGCCCACGGCCAGCCGATCACCACCGGCGACCAGCGCAAGGCCGTACGCAACCCGCACACCGCCGGCTACGCCCTGGTCCCGCAGGAGGACCCGCGCCCCGCCCTGGTGCACGACGCGCACGCCCAAGGCCCCGAACACGCCTTCGCCCTGACCCGCCTGGCCGACCCCACCAGCCTGGACGGCACCGTGATCGGCATCCTGCGCCAGGCCACCCGCCCCAGCTACGACCAGCAACTGACCGCCCAACTGGCCCAGGCCACCACCACCCGCGGCCACGGCGACCTGACCACCCTGCTCACCGGCAACGACACCTGGGAAGTACCGGGACGTTGAGCCCGAGGTCCATCCGCTGCTCAGGACCCGTTGCCGGATCCGTAACGTGTCGCTCCCCACGCGATGCACGAGTACCTCAGCAGTCTGACTGTATGGCTCTGATGCGGCCTGGCCGCGGTCCGGCACAGCACCCCGCGCCGCCTCGAGCGCGGCGTCTCGGTCTCCGAGGCCCGGGCGTCCGACCAGGCCAGCCGCAGCAGCGTGGGCAGCCGGAACCGGCGGCCGCTCCACGGCCAGTCCTCGCCGCCGGCCGCCGGGCCGTCGATCAGGGCCGTGTCTTCCACGAGCAGCGCGTCGATCAGGCTGTTGAGCAGGCGCCGCGTCGTGCGCTCGTCAGCGCAGAGCGCCGCCATGGCCTGGGCGAGGTCGAAGTTGCCCGAGCCGAGCCCGGCCAGCAGCCGCAGCGCTCCGCGCTCCGCGCGGTCCAGCCGCCGGCCGGCCTCGAGCAGTTGGGCGCGCACGTCCAGGCTGCCGATGCTCAGCTCGCCCAGCCGCCACTCCTCGCCGCGCAGCCGCTCGGCCAGCTCAGGCAGGCCCAGCAGCGGGCGCGCGGCCAGGCGTTCCCCGGCCACCCGGATCGCGAACGGATTGCGGTCGCACAGCTCCGCGAGCTCCAGCGCGGCCTCCGGATCGCGCAGCACCCGCGGTTCGCCGACGAGCAGCGAGAGCAGCTGGAACGCGTCGCAGGGGTCGAGCCCGCCCAGCCGCACGAGCGCCGCGCCGGGCAGTCCGGGCAGCAGCCGCCGGCTGGTGATCAGGGTGCTGCATCCCCGGCCGTTCGGCAGCAGCGGGACCACCTGCGCGGCCGAGGCCGCGTCGTCCAGCACGATCAGCATCCTGCGATCGGCGGTCCAGCTGCGGAAGCGGCGCGCGGCCGCCTCCAGCGCGGCCGGCGGCTCCTCCGTGGACACCGAGCGCAGGAAGCCCTGAAGCACCGCGAGCGGATCGACCGGCAGGCCCGAATCGCCGTGCAGCGCGGCGAACAGCTGCCCGTCGGGGAACTTCTCGCGCAGCCGGTGCGCGGCGAACAGCGCCGTCGCCGTCTTTCCGGTGCCCGGCGCGCCGGCCACCACCACGAGCCCGGGCGAGGCCGTCGCGGGCCGGCGGCGCAGCGCGGCGCCGATGAGCGCCAGGTCGTGCGCGCGGCCGACGATCTGCTCCGGCCCGGGCGGCAGTTCCGCGGGCGGCTCGCGCAGCGGCGGGGGAGCGGCGCCGGGCTCGGGCGCGTTGAGGGACGGCGAGTCCACCAGCACCGCGTGCTGAAGCCGGCGCAGCCGCTCCGAGGGCTCAAGGCCGGTCTGCTCGACCACGACCCGGCGCAGCCGGTCGTAGGCGGCCAGCGACTCGTCCCGGCGGCCCGAGCGGTAGGCGGCGACCATCAGCTGCGCGCAGAACTCCTCGTGCCCGGGATACCGCATCATCAGGACCTTGAGCTCACCGATCAGCTCCCGGTGCAGGCCGAGCCGCAGATCGGCCTCGACCCGCTGTTCCAGCACGCCGCGCCGCGCGTCCTCGAGCCGGCTCGCCTCGGCCGACAGCACCGGGCCCGGCACCAGGTCGGTCAGCGCGTCGCCGCGCCACACCGACAGCGCCTCGCGCAGCGACGAGGCCGCGTTGCCCACGTCGCCGGCGGCCAGCGCGCTGCGGCCGGTCCTGGCCCGCTGCTCGAACAGCCGCAGGTCCAGCTCGCCGGGCTCCAGCAGGATCCGGTAGCCCTGCGGCCTGGTCTCCAGCAGCTGCCGCACGCCGCCGGTCGGGCCGCAGGCCAACGCCTTGCGCAGCTGGTAGACATAGGTCTGCACGGTCTTGCGGGCCAGGCGCGGCGGCTCGTCGTCCCAGAGCTCCTCGATCAGCGTGGGGATCGGCACCACCTGGTCCGCGTGCAGCAGCAGAGTGGCGAGCACCCGGCGGGGCATGGCGGCGGGCGGGGTGACGTCGACCTGATCGTCGTGGACCTCCATCGGTCCGAGCACTGCGAACTGCACCGTCCCCACCTCGCGTCCCCGAGGAATCGGCCGCCGTAACCGTCGGCCAGAAAAAAACCAGCTGTGTGGTTTTTAGCATGCGCAGCCCGGATCGGCAACCCGTTCGAACGTCCTGTCGCCGAGCTTAACTCGGCTTAACCAGGCATTGTGGCAAACCTGGACCCAAAAACCGCTGGGATGGTATGGTTTACTGTCGACGCAGGCTTCTCCGTGAAGCCGCAGTCCGTGTGAACGCGTCCAGCGAAGGGCGTGCGTGGAACCGGAAGTGAGCACATGATCAAACAGGAGCGGGCAGAGCGCACTCGGGAAGCGATCATCCGCGCCGCCGCCGCGGTGTTCGAGCGCGACGGCTTCACCGCGGCCCCGCTGGGTGAGATCACCCGCCTGGCCACGGTGACCAAGGGAGCGCTCTACTTTCACTTCGCCTCGAAGCGGGACCTGGCGCTCGCCGTGGTCAACGAGGCGGCCGACACGGTGCACTGGCTGCTGGAGCACGCCCGCCGGCGGCAGACCGCCGAGCTGCCGCTGCAGATCCTGATCGACCTGAGCCACGCCCTGGTCGGGCGGCTCGCGGACGACCAGGTCCTGCGCGCGGGACTGCGGCTGGGCACCGACGAGGACCTGCACCCGGAACGGGTCGGCCTGAGCCTGGACTGGGCCGGCGTGGTCGACGAGGTGCTGCGCCGGCCGGGGGGAGCCGCGGACGCGGCGTCGCAGAACCCTGATCTCAGCGCCCTGCCCGCGCCGCGGACGCCGTCCGACTCAGCCGCGGCCGCCCGGCCGAACCTCGGCAAGGACGCGCTCGCCTGCGTGCTCACCGGCCTGGAACTGCTCTTCCGCCGCTCGCCGCAGCTGGTCGAGCAGGAGACGCTCACCTCGGTCTGGCGGCTGCTGCTGCCCGGCCTGATCGACTCCGGCGAGGCGGACCGCTACGAGCCCTCCGGAACCGGCTCCGACTGAGAGACCGGCGTCAGCCGGAACGCCGCCGCGTGGTCGCGGGCCCAGGTGCGAAAGCAGGCCGCCGGCCGGCCGGTGACCAGTTCGACGGTGCGCTCGACCTGGCACTTCGCGTTCGCCCCGCGGCGGCACAGGTGCTGCGCCAGCGCGTCGGCGACCGGCCGCGGGTAACGCCGCGCCAGGTCCCGGTGCGCCTCGTCCACGGAGATCTCCTCGAACCGCAGCCGCCGCCCCAGCGTCTCAGCGAGCTGTTGTGCCTGCTCGGCGCTGCTGATGGCGGCCGGACCCGTCACCGAGTACGCGCGGCCCTCGTGCCCCGGCTCGGTCAGCGCCCTGACGGCCACCTCGGCCACGTCCCGCGGATCCACGCAGGCCACCCGCGCCGAGCCGAACGGAGCGCGCACCACGCCGTCGACCAGCGACCGGGCCCAGCCCAGGGTGTTCGACATGAAGGAGCGCGGCCGCACGAAGGTCCAGAGCAGGCCGGAGGCCTCCAGCCGTCGCTCGCAGTCGCGGTGCCAGCGGGTGATCAGATCGTCGGCGTCCGCGTCGGTCACCGTCAGCGCCGAAAGCCGCACCACGTGCTTGACGCCGGCCCGCGCGGCCGCCGCCAGCAGGTTCTCGTCCTGCTCCGGCCGCAGCGGGTCGTTGGTCGCGATGAACGCCCGCTCAGCGCCCTGAAACGCCCGCGCCAGCGCCGCCGGGTCGGAGAAATCGGCCCCGGCCGCCTCGACGCCGGGGCCGCCCACCGCGATCCGCCTCGGATCCCGCGCGATCAGCCGCAGCGGGAATCCGGCCGCGGCGAGCCGACCCGCCACCGCTCCGCCGACTGTTCCCGATGCCCCCGTGACCAGGATCATGATTCAAAGCGTGGAAAGAACACGATCGGGTTGCCCGGCGGCAGCAGGCCCTTGAGCAGCAGCTGCCACATCCGCTCCACCCGCAGCATCAGGTCCTTGTGGCCGGAGACCACCTGGGAGACGACCTGCGCCCCGGTGAACGAGGAGACGATGAACTCCGCCATCATCCGCACGTCGACCCCGCGCTCCAGCTCGCCGCGCTCCTGGGCCTGCCCCAGCAGCTGCGAGGCCAGCTCCTGCCACTGGTCGTAGGGCAGCGGCATCGGGCGGCTGTAGGTGCCCTGCTCGATGATCATCCGCACCCCGGCCTTCACGACCGGGCTGCTCTGGATCAGGTGCGCCCAGCGGAAGGAGATGTCGATGAGCTTCTGCAGCGGCGGGGTGTCCGTCGCCATCACGCTGCCGATCAGCTCGGCGGCGGCCTCCTCCTCGGCGTCGATGATGGCGAAGGCCAGCTCCTCCTTCGAGGTGAAGTGGAAGTAGAGCGCACCCTTGGTGACCCCGGCGCGGGCGAAGATGTCGGCCATGCTGGTCGCCAGGAAGCCGGCATCGGCGAAGGCCTCGGCGGCCGCCAGAATGACCGCCTCACGAGTGCGTACCGCTCGTTCCTGCTGTGCCATGACGTTCCCCGGCCTTCGCGCTGGTTCGAATGGAACTAAAACCACACAGACGGTATCACCGGAGACCAGCCCCTGTAACGTCCCCTGGAGAACTGCCTGCTACCACAGACGATAGCCTGCTTTGCCCCGGTCCGGCCAGGGCTGCGACGGCAAACTCGACCCTTGCCGACTAAACAATCCTACTGGTAGGTTTGTTTGGTATCGACGCCAGCCAGGGCGTCCTCGGGGAGGGCTCCTGCAATGATCGGTTCACTGCAAGACGCGCACAAACCGGCACCGCGCTCGACACGCTCCACTTCCTTCACCGCAACCGCCGACGCCGCCGCGCAGGCGGCTTCGGAAGCCGTGGCCGGATCGGCCGCCGCAGCCAGGTCCAACTTCTTCGAGCAGCCGGTCCCGCGCCGCTTCGTGCACCGCGCGTCGGTAGCCGAAGTGCTGCTCACCGGGTTCGCGGAGGACGGCCGGCCGGACACCTTTCTGCTCGCCGCTCAGTGGCCCCGCGGTCACAGTTTCTACCGCACCGCCCGCGGTGTCCACGATCCGCTGCTGTTCGCCGAAACCGTGCGTCAGGCGGGGCTGCTCATCAGCCACGTCGGCTACAAGGCGCCGCTCGCGCACGCGGCGCTGATGCGCAACCTCAGCTACGACGTGACCGCGGCCGGACTCGTCTGCGCGGGCACGCCGACCAACCTGATCCTTTCCGCCAGCTGCACGGACGTGCGCTTCCGCAAGGACGTGCTGCTCGGCTTCCAAATCACCACGGTGCTGCGCCGCGGCTTGGAACTCGAGCCCGTCGGCATCGGCCGTGGCGAACTCCAGTGCATATCACCAGCTGCATATCGCAGGCTGC
>NZ_DASRGV010000380.1:0-11280 GCF_035650855.1 Actinocrinis sp.
GCAGCTGCAGTACTCCACCTCGCAGCTGATGACCTCCGAGACGATCGGCAGCCGCGATATCGCAGTGCTCTACGGCGACCAGGGCACCGACGGCGAGACCGTGCTGCACTACGCGAGCCAGCCCACCGTGCAAAGCATCGGCGGCGCGGTGAAGGCGACCTGGGACGCCACCACCGGCGACCTGCGGCTGAACTACAAGCACGACGGCCTGACCCGGGTCACCGTCAGCGGCGGCGGCTCGCGTCCGCTGCTGCTCCTGCTCGCCGACAAGCCGACCGCCGAGACCTTCTGGACCCTGAACACCGCGACCGGCCCGGTGCTCGTGCGCGGCACCCACCTGCTGCGCACCGCCACCAGCAGCGACGGCGGCAAGGCGCTGGAGCTGACCGGCGACAACGGCACCGACCCGGCCATCGAGGTGTTCACCTCGGCCCGCTCGGTCATCTGGAACGGCCGCGGCATCCACGCCGCGCTCTCCGCCACCGGCAGCCAGGTCGGCTCCGTCGCGACCGCGGCCGCCGTCACCCTGCCCGCGCTCACCGACTGGAAGTACCAGGCCGAATCGCCCGAAGCGCAGCCGGGCTTCGACGACTCGAGCTGGCCGGTCGCCGACAAGACGAGCACCTACAGCGTCACCGGAACCGGCTCGCTGCCCGTCCTGTACGCCGACGACTACGGATTCCACACCGGCAGCACTTGGTATCGCGGCAGGTTCCGCTACTCGCCCGCGGCCACCGGCGTGCACCTGGTCTCCGACTCCGGCGGCGGCGCGCAGGCCTTCTCGGTCTGGCTCAACGGAGTCTTCCTCGGCAGCTCCACGACCGGCAGCGGCGACTTCGCCTTCCCGGCCGGATCGCTGAACCAGACCGGCGACAACGTCCTCTCCGTGCTCACCGTCAACATGGGTCACGAAGAGGACTACAACTCCACCAACAACAACACCTCCGCCCGCGGCCTGACCAGCGCCTCTCTCAACGGCGCGCCGCTGACCTCGGTGACCTGGCGGCTGCAGGGCGTGCGCGGCGGCGAGCAGGAGATCGACCCGGTGCGCGGCCCGCTGTCCACCGGCGGCCTCTACGGCGAGCGGGCCGGCTGGCCGCTGGCCGGCTTCAACGACTCGACCTGGAAGCCGGTCAGCCTGCCGACGAGCAACACGACCCCGGGCGTCGGCTGGTACCGCACCACCGTGGACCTGAACCTGCCGAAGGGGCAGGACACCTCGCTCGGCCTGACGATCGCTGACGACCCGTCGAAGAAGTACCGCGCCGAGCTTTACGTTAACGGCTGGATGATTGGAAACTACGTCAACTACCTCGGTCCGCAGCACAGCTTCCCGGTGCCGAACGGCATCCTGAGGACCAACGGCCGCAACACCATCGCGATCGCGGTGTGGAACCTGGACGGCAGCACCGGCGGCCTCGGCACCGTCGCGCTGACGAACTACGGGAGCTACGCGTCGTCGCTCGATGTCCGGCCGGTCTATAGCCCCGGCTACGACAGGGCGAAGTACGCGATGCCCGAGGCTCCCG
The DNA here is from genome assembly GCF_035650855.1 of Actinocrinis sp. Taxonomy (GTDB): domain Bacteria; phylum Actinomycetota; class Actinomycetes; order Streptomycetales; family Catenulisporaceae; genus Actinocrinis. The sequence continues at coordinate 1,530 of NZ_DASRGV010000380.1, forward strand.
GCGCGAACGTGAGCCTTCAGGTGCCCGACACCGCGCAGCCCGCGACGGCCTTCACCGCCACCGCGACGGTGTCCGTCCCAACTGGACATGGCAGCGCCACCAACCTGGTTCCGTCGCTGACGCTTCCGGCGGGCTGGACGGCGAGCGCGCCGAGCCCGGCGTCGGTGAGCAAGCTCGAAGCTGGAAAGTCGGCGACGTTCACGTGGACGGTGCAGCCTTCGTCCGGCTCGCAACCAGCGGCAGCCGCGCTCACGGCGAGCGTCAGCTACAGCAAGCGCGGAAAGCACCAAACGGCCAAGGACGAGCGCATCGTCGGCTTCTACGTGCCGCCCGCGGCAGGCAGCGACTACGTCAGCGACCTGCCGTTCATCTCCGCCACCAACGGCTGGGGCCCGGTCGAGCGCGACATGAGCAACGGCGAACAGGCGGCCGGTGACGGGCACCCGATCACCATCAACGGCGTGACCTTCACCAAGGGTCTCGGCGTCCACGCGAACGGCGACGTAAAGGTCTACCTCGGCGGACACTGCACCACCTTCACCGCCTCGGTGGGCGTGGACGACGAGACCGCCGGAGCCGGCAGCGTCACCTTCAGCGTGCTCGCCGACGGCAAGACGCTGACCGCCACCCCGGTCATCCACGGGCATCAGGCGGCGACAAGCCTGAGCGTCGATCTGACCGGTGCTCAGGTGCTCGACCTGGTGGTCGGAGACGGCGGCGACGGCAACGCGCACGATCACTCCGACTGGGGAGGCGCGCAGATCACCTGCTCGTAGTCCCCGCTGAGCGCGTCAGGTCCGGTCAGGGCGCGGCCGGACCTGACGTATGTTCAGGGGGCGTCTGTCAGGGCTCGTCTCTGTGGTGCTCGACGTGCAAGCCCGCGACCGCCGCCCACGCGACGCTGGCCACGGTTACTGCTTCGGCCCAGAAGAAGGCCGCATAGTCGATGATCGATCCGATCGGCGGGCTGCCCGGAGCTGCGTTGCGCAGGCCGACGAGCGCGAACACCGTGGCGGCCATCCACGCCATCCCGGGCCACACCAGCCCCAGCCGGCGCCGCACCATGACCGAGGCTCCGCCGAGCACCGCCAGCGACATCGCCCACATCGCCGCCATCATGAACCAGGCCAGGATGAACGTGCCGCGCGAGCGGCCGATCTCGGTCTCCAGCAGGATGCCCTGGGTGGCCGCGACCGCGGAGCGGGGATGGACCGAGAAGAACGGATCCCGGTTCTCGAAGTCCATCGCCACGGGGACCGGTGTGCCGTCGTCCGCCGAGGCGGCCCACACGATGTCGGCGGAGTAGTGGTCGAAGGGGTAGTCGGTCGGCGTGCCGTCGCTGAGCGGGACGTCGATGTGCTGGAGCGCCGGGATCGTGCCCTTCTCCAGGGTGACGCTGCTCTGCGCGAGTGACGGCGTGTAGAGCCGCACGTTCTGCGCCATCTCGCCGACCGCCTCGTCGGCGGCCAGGGCGCCGCGCGGCGAGGGCAGGACGCTGAGCACCATCTCCTCGCCCGCGACGTCGACCCGCTGCACCCGCACGGTCAGCTCGAGCCGCGCGCCCTGGCCGGCCGTGCCGACGTAGCTGAGGTGCTGGCGGTCGTTGCGCTCGTTGATGTACGCGAGGATTCCGGAGGCGACCAGCGCCGCGCCGACCAGCACGACCGCCACCGAGATCAAGACGCTGCGGCGAAGGCGTCTGCGGGTCGGCGTGATCGGGTCGACTTCGGCTTGTTGGTCGGTGATCGAGGATTCCGGCACGAAGCCACGTTAACCGGTGGACGTAGGATGCAGCGGCGGCACACCGGCCGGTCCGGCCGGCGTACCGCCGCTCGTGTCGCGTCAGCGAATGGTGAAGTTGGCCGACAGGTCGACGTCGTACGGCGTCGTGTCGTCCTTGTCGAGCTGCACGATGTAGCCGCCCGGCTCGACGCTCGGCGGGGCCGCGCTGTTGATGTCGCCCTGGCTGACGCCGAGAGCGGAAGCCGGGAACGTGACGTGCACCTGCTTGGACTGGCCCGGGTTCAGCGTCACCCGCGCGAAGCCGACGAGGCGCTGCGGCGGCACGACCACGGCGCTGACCGGCTGCGCCACGTACACCGGCACGATGTCGGTGCCGGCCACAGAACCGGTGTTGGTGACCGTGAAGGTGGCCGTCGCGTTGCCGTGCGTCCGGACCGTCGGCGTGACGGTCAGGGCGCTGTTGGTGAAGGTGGTGTAGGAGAGCCCGTACCCGAAGGGGTAGAGCGGGTTGTAGGAGTGCCCCGGACCGGACCCGGTGCCCGGCAGCTGGTCGAAGAACTTCGGCTGGTCGCCGAGCGGGGAGGGGGCGCCGCCGTTGAAGTCGCCGCCGACGCCGGGGGCGTCCGACGGCCAGCTCACCGACAGCTTGCCGCTAGGGTCGATCTTGCCGAAGATCGCGTCCGCGACCGCCTGACCGGCCTCGGTGCTGCCCTGATAGGCCATCAGCACCGCGTTCGCCTTCTCCGCCGGGCCGAGCCCGACCGGTCGTCCCGCGATCACGACCACGATGACCGGCTTCCCGGTGCCCTCCAGCGCGGTGATGAGCGCCTGCTGGTCCGGCGCCAGCGCCGGAGCGGGGTTGTCGCCGAGCCCTTCCGCGTAGGCCTTCTCGCCGACCGCGACCACGTATGCGCTCGCGCTCGACGCGTCCGCCAGTGCGGTGGCCTGGTCGGGCGCGTACACGGCTGCCGGATCCTCGGCCTTGATTCCGCCGAGCACGGTCGTGCCTGGCGGGATCTGGTTGGCCGGTCCCATGCAGCACACGTGCCCGGCGCCGAAAACGCCCTGCCAGCTCACGCTCCAGCCGCCGAGCTGATTGGTCATCGAATCCGCGCTCAGACCGGTGACCACGACCTTGCTGTCGGGGGAGAGGGGCAGCACGTTGCCCTGGTTGCGCAGCAGCGTCATCGACTCCTGCGCGGCCTTGAGCGTCTGGTCGCGCCCGGCGGTCACCGCGGCGTCGGCCGCGTTCGGGTTCACGCAGGGCTTGGCCGGGTCGGCCACGCACGGCTGGTTGAACAGGCCGAGCTGGAACTTCATGGTCAGGATCCGGCGCACCGCCTGGTCGATGCGGGCCTGCGGGATCTTGCCGGTGTGCACGTCCTGCAGGATCGCGGCCTGCCACTGGTCCGGGTTGGAGACCTGCATGCTCATGTCGACGCCGGCGTTGACCGCGGCGGCGATCGCGCCGGGCAGGTCGGCGGCGATGTGGTACGTGCTCTGCAACGCGGGCACGTCCTGGTAGTCGCTGATCACGACGCCCCGGAAGCCCATCTGGTCACGCAGGATGTCGGTCAGCAGGTAGTGCGAGGCGGTCGCCGGAACGCCGTTGATCGACCCGGAGTCGACCATCACGGCCCCGGCCCCCGCGTCGATCCCGCCCGCGTAGGAGGGCAGGATCGTGTCCTGCAGGTAGTTCAGCGGCAGCAGCGCCTCGTTGCGGTCGTGCCCGTTGACCGACTGGGAGTAGCCGGCGAAGTGCTTGACCGTGGCGCTCACCTTCAGCCCGCCGCCGGCCGAGGCCGCCTGCAGGCCCTTGATGTTCGCGGCGCCCATCGCGGCCGAGAGCGCGGGCTCCTCGGCCCAGGTCTCATAGGTGCGGCCCCAGCGGTTGTCCCGGGAGAGGTCCTGCACCGGGGCGAAGTCCCAGTTCCAGCCGGTGGCCCGCAGCGCGTTCGCGGTCACCTCGCCGCCGGCCTGCGCGGCCGCCGGGTCCCAGGTGGCGCCCATGCCGATGGACTGCGGGAACAGCGGGGCCTGATAGGGGTGCCCGAAGCCGTGCACCGCGTCCACGCCGAAGACGACCGGGATGTGCAGCCGCGAGTTCTTGATCGCGTACCGCTGGATGATGTTGTACTCGGTGGCCCAGTCGGCGCCGGTGTTGCCGACCCCGCCCTTGCCGGTGGTGTCCGGCGGGTTGTTGGTGCCGCCGGCCAGGATCGAACCGACGTGCTGGTCGATCAGGATCTTCTGCATGCACGCGGTGTTCGGCAGGTTCCAGCCGTTGTCCGCGCAGGTCGCGCTGTTCGGGTCGGTGAGCGTGGTGACCAGCTGCTGGTCCATCTGGCCGACCTTCTCCTCCAGCGTCATGGCGCGCAGGAGGGCGTCGACCCGGGCGGACGTCGGGCGGCTCGCGTCCAGCCAGGGCGCGATGGAGGAGCCGGCGGCTGAGCTGTTCACCAGCGCGGGGATCGCGATGCCGGCCGCGGTCACGGCGGCGGTGGCGATCGCGAGGGTTCTGCTTCGTCTGCGCAAAGGCGGGCTGATCTCGCCTGAAACGGACATGGCGCGACCTCCTCGTTCGGAATAAGAGTCCTGCTGTTCAGGCCGGAGGAAGGCGGGAGCTGACGGGCCGTTTATTCGCGCTGTGATTTAACCGATACGGGAGCCGTGCGTCAAGACGTCGGACCTGTTCCCGATCGGGCGGGCTCCGGATGGCCAGAACGGGGTCTTATATCAGGGTCTCCCGTCGTCGTATGCTCGCTCGGAGAAACGTCGCTGGTCCGTCTGCGGCCGGTGGCGGCGCGTCGCCGTAAGAAGGGCAGCACCGTGTCGCATCGCCCAGCGTGGGCTCCGGACGAGATCGATCTGGAACGCCCGGCGCCCGCTCGAATGTACGACTACTACCTGGGCGGATCGCACAACTTCGCCGCGGACCGGGACCTGGCCGAGAAGGCCCTTGGCGCCTGGCCGGAGCTGCCGCAGGTGACCCGCGCGAACCGGGCGTTCCTGCGCCGGGCGGTCACCTTCCTGGCCGGGCGGGGGATCGGGCAGTTCCTCGACCTGGGCTCCGGGATCCCGACCGTGGGGAACGTGCACGAGATCGTCGCCGCGGTCAACCCGCGGGCGCGCACCGTCTACGTGGACAGCGATCCGGTGGCGGTGGCGCACAGCCGGGTGCTGCTGGCCGAGACGCCGAACGCCAGGTTCGTCCACGCCGACCTGCGCGACCCTGATCGGGTGCTGGCCGATCCCGCCCTCGACGGCTTCCTGGACTTCGGCCGCCCGGTCGCGGTCCTGATGTTCGCGGTGCTGCACTTCGTGCCCGACACCGACGATCCGGCGGGCGTCGTCGCCGCCTACCGCCGGGCGAGCGCCGCGGGTTCGTACCTGGCGGTCAGCCACGGCACCCGAGACTACTTCCCCGAGCGGATCCGCAGCCTGGAGCAGGTCTACTCCCGCTCCAGCGCGACGATGACCATGCGCAGCCACGCCGAGATCACGGCCCTGATGAGCGGCTACGAGCTGGTGCCGCCCGGGCTCACCGACATGACCCGGTGGCGCCCTGACGAGGAGGCCGCGCTTCCGGACCCGCTGGACGGCGACGTGAAGCGATACTCGGGTTACGGCGCCGTAGGGCGGCTGGAGTGAGCGAGAGCGCCGGGGACCTGCCGTCGGCGTGGGCGGGGGCCCTGGCCGCGGCCGGCTCGGTGCCGATGAGCGCGGCCGAGACGCGGGCGCTGGCCGCCGTGCTTGCGGACTGGGTCGGCGACGCGTTGACCGATCCGGTCGCGGCACGCAAGGCCGGCAGCGCGGTGGGCACGGCGCTGATCGACTCGCACCACACCCAGCCCGAATCGCTCGCCGCGTCGATCGCAGTCCTCTCCGATCACCTGCCCACCGAGATCGACTCGGCCGTGCGCACCGCCCTCTACGCGGGACTGGCCGCCGGGTACGCCGAGGGCCTGCGTGACCGCACCCGCCGCGAGCAGGAAGCGATCCGCATCGCGGTGCTCGACGCGCACCGCACCGGCGAGGCGCGGTTCCGGGCGGTGTTCCGCGGCGCGGCCCTCGGCATCGGCATCGCGGACGGCGAGGGCCGCATCCTGGAGATCAACGAGCCGCTGGCGCGGATGCTCGGCCGGGACGCCCGCGCCGCCCGCGGCCTGGAGATCAGCTCCCTGCGGCTGCCCACCGACCCGCCGGAGTACTGGGAGCACTACCGGGCGCTGCTGGCCGGCCGGCGGCGCCAGATGACCGGCGAGAAGCAGTTCGTGCTCCCCGACGGCGAGGTCATCTGGGCGCGCATGCGGGCCAGCAGCGTGATCGGGGACGACGGCAAGACGGCGCTCATGGTCGGGCTGTTCGAGGACGTGACCGAGCGGCGCGAGATGACCGAGCGGCTGCGCCACCAGGCCACCCACGACCCGCTGACGGGGCTGCCGAACCGCACCCTGCTGCTCGAAGAACTCGCCGCCACACTGAACGTCCGCGACGGCCGCACCGAGGTCGAAGACGTCGAGGACACGGACGACGGGGGCGGCGACGGAGCCGACTTCGCTGAGAGCGACGCCGCTGACGTGGCTGGCGAGCCGGACGAAGCTCGGCGCATCGCGGTGTGCTTCCTCGACATCGACGGCTTCAAGGCGGTCAACGACACCCTCGGCCACGACGCCGGCGACCGGCTGCTCATCCAGATCGCCGCCCGGCTGCGCGAGGCCGTCGAACCGGACGCCCATCCGGTGGCCCGGATGGGCGGCGACGAGTTCGTCATCCTGCTGCCGGACACCGCCGGCCCGCAAAGCGCGATCGACGTGGCCGAGCGGGTGCTCGCGGCGATCCGCGAACCCGTGCTGCTCGACGGGCGCGAGCTGAGCGTCACCGGCAGCATCGGGATCGTCGAGCAGCCGGTCGAGGGAGCCGGACCGAGCGAGCTGCTGCGCGCCGCCGACGTCACGCTCTACTGGGCCAAGGCGGCCGGGCGCGACCGCTGGGCGCTGTTCGACGCGCAGCGCAACGCCCGGCAGGTGGCCCGCTACGCGCTCTCCCAGGAACTGCCCGGCGCGCTCGAACGCGGCGAGCTGTTCCTGGAGTACCAGCCCATCGTGGACCTGGCCGACCAGCGGGTCCGGTCGCTCGAGGCCCTGGTGCGCTGGAACCATCCGCGGCTCGGGCTGCTCGGCCCCGGCCGGTTCGTGCCGCTGGCCGAGGAGACCGGCGCCATCGTGGCCCTCGGCCGCTGGGTGCTGCGCCGCGCGGTGGCCGACGCCGCGACCTGGCCGCGCCCGCCGGACGGCGCGCCGGTCACCGTCTCGGTGAACGTCGCGGTGCCGCAGGTGCGCGACCCCGGACTGGTCCGCGAGGTCCACGACGCGCTGGAGGCCGGAGGGCTGCCCCCGGCCCGCCTCCAGCTGGAGCTGACCGAGAGCGCGGTGATGGAGCCGGGCCGGCGCGGAAGGCCCGCCGTCCAGCGGCTGCGGGAGCTCTCCGACCTCGGCGTGCGCATCGCCATCGACGATTTCGGCACCGGCTATTCGAACCTGGCCTACCTGCGCAGGCTGCCCGCGCACACGCTGAAGATAGACGCCTCGTTCGTCAAGGGGCTGATCCCCCCGGCCGCGGCGGACGGCGGCGGCGCGCAGGAGAGCTCCGAGGAACCGATCGTCAGCAGCCTGATCAACCTGGCGCGCGCCTGCGGCATGATGGTGATCGCGGAGGGCGTGGAGACCGGGGCGCAGGCCGAGGCGCTGCGCAAGCTGGGCGCGGACACCGGGCAGGGCTACTACTTCTCCCGCCCGCTGCCCGCCGACCAGGTCCCCGCGCTGATCCTGTCAGGGTTCGGCGAGGCGGGCCGCCAGTAGCCGCACCGGCGGCCCGCCGTTTGCGTGCGGTTACAGTCCCGGCCAGCTCGGGAAGCTGGCGCAGCCGGGCACGCTGCCGGAGCCGGTGAAGCTGGTCACCGTGACGCCGGTGCCCGTGGGCGCGATGTTGGCGTTGTACATCCGGATGTTGGCGTACTGCGCGGCGACCTTGGTCGCGTCGAGCTGGACGTTCTCCAGGGTCAGGCCCAGCGGATACGCGGCCGAGTAGCCGTTGAGGGTCGACTTGCCGGACGAGGAGTTGACCGCCTTCAGGCCGTTGATGGTGATGTCGGCGAAGTTCGGGACGGTCGAGCCGTTCCCGCTCAGGTACTGCGGGTCGATCAGGATCAGGTGCTCGACCCCGGTCTCACAGGTGTTCACGAAGCTGACTCCGGACACCGTGCCGCCGAAGCTGGTGTCGCTCTTGACCCGCACGCCGTTGTTGCTGGAGGCGGTGTTGCCGTGGATGTCGGTGCCGCCGTGGATGTAGTTGCCGGAGAAGGTCACGTCCTGCACGCCGCCGTTGGTCTGGCTGCCGACGGACAGGCCGTGGATGCCCCAGAAGCTGGTGTTGCTCACGGTGATGTGGCTGGCGGCGCCGCCGGCGTCGGCCTTGACCGCGACCCCGTCGTCACCGGTGTTGATATAGCTGTCGGTGATCAGCACGTTGCTCGCGCTGTCGGGATCGAAGCCGTCGGTGTTGCGGGCGTTGTCCGGGTTGTCGATCCGCACGCCCCAGGCGGTGAACCCGCTGCCGCCCTCCAGCAGCACGTTGAACATCGGCGAGTTCGTCAGGCTGATGTGATACATCGTCACGTCCGAGGCGCCGAAGACCGTGATCAGCTTCGGGTTCTCCTGCTGCGTGCTGGTCTTGCTGTGCGCGGACTCGGCCAGCGCCCACCAGGTGGTGCTGGTGCCCAGCATGTCCTGGTCGCCGCGGCCGTTGATGACGCCCTGGCTGCCCGAGGCGCTCTGCGTGCCCATCACTCCCGAGTTGTTGCCGCGGACGGCGATGAACGGCACGCAGCCGGTGGCGGTGCCGAGCGTGCTGCCGTCGGAGGCGCCGAGGGTGCCGCACTTGGGCTGGCCGGAGACCTGGTAGTCGGCGGGGTTGCGGGAGGCGTAGAGCGTGACTCCGGAATCGACCAGCAGCACCTCGCCGGCGTTGACCGTCAGCGGGCCGGAGAGGAACGCGTCGTTGCCGCCGCTCGCGGTCAGCTCCACCGCCTTGCCGGTCCCGGCGCAGCTGTTGAGCGCCGCCTGGATGCGCGCGGTGTCCGGGGGCGCGGACTCCTGCGCGCTGGTGAACTGCTCGTTGGCCGGCTTGGCCAGCTGCGCGGCCACCGGGGTGCAGGTGCCCGGCACGCTCGGCTCGCCGGGCTGCGGCGGAGTCGGGCTCGAACTCGGTGAGGGCGAGGCGGAGGCGGAGGCGGACGCGCTCGGCGCCGAGGTGGAACCCGAGGCCGCATTGAGCGTCCACAGCTTGGTGGCGCTGCTGTCGCAGCTGTTCTGCACCACCAGGGTTCCCGCCGAGGTGCCGCTGCCGGAGGCGTTCATGCACTTGGCCGCGTTGACGTCGATGAGCTGGTAGTTGCTTCCGCTGGCGTTCAGCGTCCACTGCTGGTTGGCGGAGCCGTCGCAGGACTGCTGCTGGACCGCCTTGCCCGCGCTGGTCGAGGCGCCCGCGATGCCCAGGCACAGGCCGCTGACCGGCGAGGCGATCGTGTAACCGGTGCTCGCGCTCGTCAGGGTCCATACCTGGTTCACGGACCCGGCGCAGCTCTGCAAGTCGACCTGCACGCCGGCGGTCGTGCTCGAACCGGGCAGGTCCAGGCACAGGTGGCTGCTCCCGGCGTCGACGATGGTGTAGCTGCCGGGCCCGGCCGCCGCGCTCGCGGCGGCCGGCAGCACCACGACCGCGAGAGCGCCGGCGAGGGTGGCGGCGGCCGCAGCGGCGACGGCTGCGAGCGCGCGAGTGGGACGGGTTCCGCGGCGGAACCTCATGACATGACCTCCACGGCCTACATATATAAGGGGGCGAATATGGCCGCCACCCTCATAACGGCCGTGTCGCGAAAAACTTCGCGAGGAGGAAAGTACGTCAGCCGCCCGGGGTTGGCAAGCAGCCGCCCGCCGCCCGCGCGGCC
>NZ_DASRGV010000381.1:0-35739 GCF_035650855.1 Actinocrinis sp.
GCGACCAGACCAACGTCAAGCTCATGACGGACGGCATCCTGCTGGCCGACCTGGCCGACTGCCGCACCGTCTTCATCACCGTGGACACCCCGGCCAGCCTGGTCGCGGTGGCCACCACGCTGTTCGGCGCCGACCGCGGCCCGCGCATCGTGGTGGACTGCTCGACGGTGGACGCCCCGGCCGCGCGCACGCTGCGCGAACTGGCCGCGAAGACCGACACCGCGGTACTGGCCGCCCCGGTCAGTGGAAACGCCGGAGCGGTCGCCGGCGGCACCGCCTCGTTCTGCGTCTCCGGCCCGCTCGAGGCCTACCAGCAGGTGCTGCCGCTGCTGGAGATCCTCGGACGCTCCGTCAGCTACGTGGGCGACGGCGACGCGGCGCGGGTGGTCAAGCTGTGCCACAACATGCTGCTCGGCGTGATGGCGCAGACCCTCGCCGAGGTCTCGACGCTCGCCCAGCGCTACGGCGTCACCCGCACGGCCCTGATGCAGTTCCTCAACGGCTCGGTGCTCGGTTCGGACTTCACCCGGTACAAGACCTCGGCGATGCTGAACCTGGACTTCACGCCGACCTTCACCACGGAGCTGCTGCGCAAGGACTTCGACCTCGGACTCGCCGCCGCGCGCGTGGTGGAGAGCCCGATGCCGGTGGCCGGCGCGGCGTACCAGCGCATCCAGGAGGCGGTGACCTCCGGCTTCCGGGACCTGGACTTCGCGGCGCTGCTCGAACTGCAGGCGCGCAGCGCGGGCTTCGAACTGCGGCCTGAGGGCAACAGCGCGGGCTGAACCAGGGGCCGAGTTCTTTCCCGGCGGCCGGTGACGCGACGTGCCGCGTCACCGGCCGCCGACATGTCTGCCGGGGCGACGGTCAACCGGTCGAAACTCGGATGCGAAGGTGTCGGCCGGGTGCCAGACTGGCGTATGGCTTGGCAGACTACTGACGACTTGGCGGCCTTCGACGCGGCCGCGCTCGATTTCCTGCGCGCACAGCCCACCCAGAACACGATCCTGCTGTCCATCCCCTCCGTGCTGAGGGAACGCGGCTTGCAGGCGTTCGGTGACAGCGGCCCGCGCTTCGGCTGGTACGAGGACGCGAACGGCGCGGTGAGCGCCGCGTTCCTGCAGACCCCGCCGCATCCGCTGCTCGTTTCCGACCTGCCCGATGAGGCGGCGGCGCGCTCCCTGGTCGAGGTACTGCGGACCTCCGGGCGTCCGCTGCCCGGGATCAACGGTCCGCAGCCGGTCGCCGAGGCGTTGGCGAGCGCCTGGTGCGCCGAGACCGGGGCGGTGGCGCGGGAGGGGGCGAAGCACCGGCTCTACCTGCTCGGCGAGCTGACCTGGCCGTCGCCGCTCCCCGCCGGAGCGGCGCGCATCGCGACCAGCGACGATCTCGATCTGCTGCTGGCCTGGTTCGTGGACTTCGCCGAGGAGGTCGGCGACCCGGTGATCAACGCGCAGCGAGCGGTCGTGGACCGGCTCGACTACGGCGGCCTGACGCTGTGGGAGGTGGACGGGGCGCCTGTGTCGATGGCGGGGATCACGCGGCTGCTGGAAGGCGACGGCATCCGGGTCGGTCCGGTGTACACGCCGAAGGCGTTGCGCGGGCGCGGCTACGCCGCCGCGGCCACCGCGGCGGTCTGCGAGAGCGCGTTCGAGCGCGGGGCGCGCGAAGTTTCGCTGTTCACTGATTTGGCCAACCCGACCAGCAACGCCTTGTATCAGCGCCTGGGCTTCCGGCCGCTCGGCGACCGCGTGGTGTTCCGCTTCGAGGGCTGATCGGCCCGGCGGTTCACTCCTGCGTGGGCGCGAGCGCCTCGGATACGCCGCGGTCGGGGTGCCAGGCGGTCAGCACGATGGTGGCGTCGTCGCGCAGCCGGTCGTCGTGGTGCTCCAGGATCGCGTGGATGAGCCGGCGCAGCGCCTCGGGCGGCGGTTCCTCCGCGGCCAGGGAACGCAGCACGAAGTCGACCAGGCGCTGCTCGCCGAACAGCTCTCCGGCGGCGGACCGGGCCTCGGTGACCCCGTCGGTGTGCAGCAGCAGCCGGTCGCCGGGCTCGAGCTGGGCCCGGTGCAGGGTGCGGGTGGCCTGGTACTGCGGGCGCAGGCCCAGCGGCAGTTCGCCGCGTGCCTCCAGGGCGCGGGGCACCACCCGGCGCCCGCGGATCAGCAGCGGTGGGGGATGCCCGCAGTTGACCCACGTCAGCAGCCCGCTGTCCAGGTTGAGGTCGGCGAACACGCCGGTGAGCGAGATCCCGGGCAGCCAGCGCTCCAGCTCGGCGTCGACGTGCTCGGCGATCTGCAGCAGCGGCCCGGAGGCGCGCCGTACGCTGCGGCAGCTGGCCAGCGCGATCGCGGAGGCCAGGCCGGAGCCCAGGTCATGGCCCATCGCGTCCAGGATGGTCAGGTGCAGCCGCCCGTCGTCGAGGCCGTGGTCGAACGCGTCGCCGCCGAGCTCGTAGGCCGGCTCCAGCACCGCGGTGGAGGTGACCTGGTCGGTGCCGAGGGTGAGCGGCGGCAGGAACGCCCAGACCATCTCGGCAGCGGCGTTCATCGGCCGGCGGCGCGCGACGCGGGTGTACAGGTCGCTGTATCCGGTCATGGACACGATGATCAAGGTGGCGAGCGAGGCGAGGGCCTCGGCGGCCTCCAGCGTTCTCGCGGTCAACTGCGCCGCGGTGATGCGCACCACCCCGATCCGTTCGACCCCGTCGACCAGCGGCAGCCATACCGTGAGCGAGCCGTGCTTGGTCAGGCGGGGCGACACGGTCCGGTAGGCCCAACCGGCGAGGGTGCCGTCGATCGGGATCGGGTCGGCCTCTTCGCCGGACGTGCGCGTGTCCGGCAGCGGGACCAGCACGTCCTGCTGCACGTCAGCCAGGTACAGCGCCGCTTCGGCCATGCCCAGCCGGTGCGCGGTGTGCTCGATCAGGCCCGCCAGCTGGGACGGCGCCGCGGTGTGCGAGCGCGCCAACAGCTCCGCCAGCGCGCTGTCCTGCTCCTGTGTCACCGTCACCACCACCCGTCGGCCGGCCTCGCCGCGCAACGCCCATCCGTGGGCTGTTCACCGCCGGGTACCCATCGGCCGACTCCACAGACATATTGCCGTGACGACGCCCGGCGGACGATGATGTCATCGGATCTTTGACCGAGGAGAGGCCGGGCTGGTGCGGATCGCGCTGTTCATCACCTGCTTGAACGACGCGCTGTTCCCCGACGCGGGGAAGGCGACCGTCGCGCTGCTCGAACGACTCGGCGTCGAGGTCGACTTCCCGATGGCCCAGACCTGCTGTGGGCAGATGCACTACAACACGGGGTACCCCGCCGACGCCGCCGCGCTCGCGGGCTCCTTCGCGGCCGCCTTCGCAGGGTATGAATACGTGGTCGCGCCCTCGGGCTCGTGCGCCGCGATGGTGCGCGACATTCATCCGAGGATCGTGCCGGACGCGACCGTGCCGCGCGTGTTCGAGCTTTCGGAGTTCCTCATCGACGTGCTCGGCGTCGAGGACGTCGGCGCCTACTTCCCGCACAAGGTCACCTATCACCCGACGTGTCACTCGCTGCGGCTGCTGAACGTCGGCGACCGGCCGCTGCGGCTGCTGCGAGCCGTCGCCGGCCTCGAACTGGAGGACCTGCCCGGGGCGCAGGAGTGCTGCGGTTTCGGCGGCACCTTCTCGCTCAAGAACCCGGACGTCTCGACCGCGATGGGCGCCGACAAGGTCGCCAACGCGGTCAGCACCGGCGCGCAGTACCTCGTCGCCGCGGACAACTCGTGCCTGATGCACATCGGCGGGCTCGCACAGCGTTCCGGAGCGCCGATCCGCACGATCCACCTGGCCGAGGTGCTGGCGGCGACGCGCTCGGCCTGACGACCACGCGCGCAGCCTCGCGGCGACGCGCGCAGTTGACGGCCTCTCAGCCGCCGGCGGTCAGCTCCGCAACCGCGGCGCCGGCCGCCGCGCCCGCGCCCGGTATCAGTTGCCGGATCAGGATCCGAACTGCCGCACCGCCGCGACCGCCTCGGCGAACTGACGCGTGGGCCCGTCCCCGACCGGCCGCAGAACGACGCTGTGGACACCCGCGTCCCACAGCTGCCGCACGCGCTGCGCGACCTGCGCCGCATCCCCCGAGACGGTAAAGACCTCCTGCTCCGGCACGCCGAGCATCCGGGAGTACTCCGCGAGCACCGGCGCGAGTGCGGCTCGGACCTCGGCCTGGTCCTCGCGGACGCACAGGTGCGTGAAGATGACCAGCTCGTGTGGCCCGGGGTTCGCCGCGCCGGCGCGTCCCTTCTCGATCAGGGCTCTGATGCCAGGCAGGTCGTTCGGGCCGCGGCCCTCCACCACGAGCGTGCCGTCCGCGACGCGGCCCGCCAGCTCCAGCGAGCGCGGCCCGATGACTCCGGCGATCACCGGCGGCGGCTGCCGCGGCGGGTGCACCAGCTGGATCTTCTCGAGGTGGATCGCGCGCCCGTCGACCGAGACCTCCTCGCCGCGCAGGATCGCCCGCACCGCGCCGATGGTCTCCTCCAGCAGCGCGAGCTTGTGCGGCACGCTCGCGCCGACCTGCGCCATCCACTCCGGCGCGCCGTGCCCGATGCCCGCCGCGAGACGGCCGGGATACAGGCGCGCCAGTGTGCCGAACTCCATGGCCAGCAGCGCCGGGTTACGCAGCGGGGCCGGGGCGATGCCGATGCCGACCCGCAGCCGCTCGGTCGCGGCGAGCACGGTGGCCGCGGACGCGATCGAGCCGGCCCAGCGCAGATCCTCGACCACCCACAGGTCGTCCGCGCCCGCCGCCTCAACCTCCCGGGCGAAGGCGACCAGCGATTCCGGCGGCAGCGAGCGGTCGAACATCACGCCAAGGCGGCGGCGCCGTGCATCACCGCGTGGCGCATCACCGCGTGGCGCATCACCGCGCCGCGTCTCACCGCGCGGGCCGCCACCCTGCTGCGAACTTTCGATCATGGGGAAACGCTAGCAGCGGCCGCCGACACACGGCGTGGAACGCGGTGACCTGTTTCGATGGAAGGCATGGATCACACGACGCGTGAAGGGTACAGCGGCACCGGTCCCGGGCCGATCACTCCGGACGGCTGCGCGGTCGAGCTGTACGAGCGCATCCCGCTGGGCGATGAAGTCGACGTCGTGCAGGGCGCGGTGCCCGCCGGCGCTTCCCTCCTCGAACTCGGCTGTGGCGTCGGCCGGATGACCAGGCCGCTCGTCCAGCGCGGGTTCGCCGTGACCGCGATCGACGAGTCGGCCGAAATGCTCGAACGGGTCACCGGCGTGCGCACGGTGTGCAGCCCGATCGAGCTGCTGGACCTCGGCGAGCGCTTCGACGTGGTGCTGCTGGCCTCTTTCCTCGTCCACGCCGGTGATCCGCAGGTGCGCCGAGGAATCCTGACCACCTGTCAGCGACATGTCGCTGACAATGGCTGCGTTCTGATTCAACGGCGGCCTGAGGGCTGGGACGATCGCATCCCCCGCGAGGCCGTGCTGGGCGACGGACTCGTGCGGGTCGTTTCCTCGACTCCGGTCAGCGCGGACGTGCGCTCGGTACGCGCCGAATACTTCTTCCCGGACGCGCACTGGACCCAGACCTACCTCGCGCACCCGATGACTGAAACAGAGTTCGAGCGCGCGCTCGCGGAGGCGGGCCTGCGCGTCGATGCGTATCTGACCCCTGATCGATCTTGGGTCAGAGCTGTGCGCATGCTCACTTCTTGACGTTGCGGGCGTTGCGGGCGGCGATCAGCAGGCCGAGGCCGATGAACGGCAACAGGTGGCCCTCGTGCCCGAATCCGCCGAGCGCCGCGCGGACCTCGCGCTGCGGCACGAGCTGCACTATCGCGCCGACCACCACGATCGCCAGCGCGACCGCGAACACCACCATCGCCGTCAGTGCCCTGCGATCGGTGCGCAGGATCATCGTGGCGAACGCGCCGACGCTGCGCCGCGCGATCGCCAGGATCCACACCAGGCCGGCCAGCAGCCCGGCGGTGAGCGTGATGCCGAGCCCGCGCAGCACCAGCGGACTGGCGACGCCCGCGGTGAACACGACCACGAGCACGCAGGCGTAGGCGATCGCGCAAAGGCGCCGCAGCAGCAGCACGATCGTGTTCGCGAGGTTCTCCCGGGCCAGCTTCTGCTGCGGGTTGTGGCGCAGCGAGGTGCGGAATCCGGCCAGCGCCCGGGCCCAGCGCCCGTTGGCCCGGTCGAGCACCGCGATGTTGTTGTGCGCGGTGGCGAGGTTCGGGTTGATGCTCAACGCGTGCAGGTACGCCGCGCGCGCCTCTTCGGTCCGGCCGAGCTGCTTGACCACGACGCCGTAGAGGACGTGCACGTCGGCCTCGTTCGGGGCCAGCTCGCGCGCCCGGTGCGCCGCCGGGAGGGCCGAGTGCGGGTCGCTGTGCCGCAGGCACTCCGCCAGCAGCCAGTGGCACCGCCACTCGTCCGGCGCCAGCCGCAGCGCCTCGCGCGCCGAGTTGGTGGCCGCCCACCGATCGCCCACTGAGTTGTACGCGTTGGCCAGAATGCGGTGTCCGTGCTCCGAGGCCGGGTCGGCCGCGACCGCCGCCTTCGCGGTGTCTATGGCCAGGTCCATGTCCCCGGCCGCGTGGTGGCAGCGGGCCAGCAGCCGCAGCGCGAACGCGTTGGCGGGGTCGGCGGCCAGCAGGGTGCTCAGCCGGGCGCGGGCCTCGGCGGCGCGGCCGAGGTCGAGCAGCGTCGAAGCACGCAGCAGTTCGTTGCGGGCGTCGAGCTCAGTCACCGCTCCACCTCGGTCATTGCTTCGGGTCGGTTGCCGCTTCGGATCGGTCGCCGCCGCGGACCGGACGGCGCGCCGGGCCTACAGCAGCTTGCGCTTCTTCAGATAGTCCAGCAGATCGTCATAGGCGCCGGCCTCGTTCGCGAACATCGCCACGTTGCGCGCCGACTCGAGCCACGGTCCGATCGACGGGCGCACCTCGCCCAGCGCGGCCTCGATGTCGCGCATCTCAATCATCCGCACCGCGCCGGAGACCGCCGAGTCCAGCAGCGCCCGCTCGGCCGCGGTCTCGCAGACGTGCGCGAGGTCGGCCCCCGAGTAACCCTCGGTGCGCTTCGCCGTGGCGGCCAGGTCGATCTTCGCGACCGGGCGGCCCTTGAGATGATGCCGCAGGATCGCCTCGCGGGCGGACTGGTCCGGCGGCAGCACGAGCACGGTGCGATCCAGCCGCCCGGGCCGGCGCAGCGCCACGTCCACGTCCCAGGGCGCGTTGGTGGCCGCCAGCACGAAGACGCCGTCGTTCTGCGCACCGACGCCGTCGAGCTCTGAGAGCAGCTGGTTGACGGTGCCGCGCATCGAGTTGGACCGCAGCTGGCTGCGCCGCTGCCCGATCGCGTCCACCTCGTCGAGGAAGAGCACGCAGGGCGCGTGCCGCCGCGCGGTGGCGAAGATCTCGCTCAGGTTCCGCTCGCTCTGCCCGATGTACATGTCCAGCACGTCGGCCAGCGTCACCGAGAAGAACGCCGCGCCGAGCTCGCCGGCGATCGCGCGGGCCAGGAAGGTCTTGCCGCAGCCCGGCGGTCCGTAGAGCAGCAGGCCGCCCTTGAGCGACTTTCCGTAGAGCCGGCTGAGCTCCGGGTTGCGCATCGGAGCCAGGAACGCCGCCTCGAGCCGCTTCTTGACCTGCGCCATGCCGCCGACGTCGGCCAGCCGCACGGTGCTGATCTCCTCCACGTCGTACGCGGGCTCGGTCAGCTCCTCGTCGTCCGCGTCGAGGAACATCGGCGGCAGGATCTCGCCGAGGTCGCGGGCGGCCGCGTCCCAGTCGAAGGAGTCGAAGTCCGGCTCGCTGGAGCGCTGCGGCGGGGGAGCGGGGATGGCCGAGGCGGGGGAGGAGGCGCTGGTCGCGTCGTGCGGCGCGTGTGGCTGCGGCGGAGCCGAGGGCTCGGCGAAGGGCGACTCGTCGGCGCGCAATGCGTCGCGGGCCGCCGTCTCCTGGGCGGGCGACTCGTAAGGGGAGGAATCGCGGGCCGGTTCGTGCGCCGTCGGGGCCGACGTGCCCGGGGCGTCCACGCGTATCCCGCCGCCGACCGCGCGCTGCATCAGCTCCAGGGCTTCGGCGCAGGTGGGGTCGGCGGCCAGCACCAGTCCGAGATGGCTGATCGCCTCGGCCGTGGAGCCCGCGCCCAGCAGCAGACCGGCGAGGTGCAGCCGCAGCGGCACGTCCTGCGGCGCGGCTTCCACCGCCTTACGCAGGCTGTCAATGAGCGGCGAACCGTCCACTGCATCCCCTCCCCGGTGCCTTGCCCGGCGCAACGCCGGGGGCACCAGTGTAGGGGTGGAGTCCACCTCTAGACGGGAACTGTCAGGATCGTCGCTCTCACCGGTACCAGCCGGTCACGCAGTGCTCAACCGTGGTAGCGCATCCAGATCAGCGACGCGGTCTCGTCGAGGTTGTACGGCATCGTCTCCCCGGTGTCGACGAATCCGTAGCGGCGATAGAAGGCGTGCGCCCGATCGTTGCGCTCGTGCACGGACAGCGTCACCACGTCCGCGCCGCCGACCTCGCGCGCCCACTTGATCACCGCGTCGAAGAGCAGCGAGGCGACGCCGAGCCGCGGGCCGCGGTGCTCGGGCGACACGTACACGCCGTAGATGACCATCTCGCGGTTGAGCGACTCCGCTCTCGGGAACGCGCCGGCCGTCCCGACGGGCTTTCCGTTGAGGAAAGCGGCGAACAAGGCGCTGTCCGGAGCCTCGGCGGAGCGCCGTGTCCGCTCCTGCCAGACCTCGTCGGACTTCTCGAGCGCGTCCTCGTACCACTCGCCGAAGCCGATCGGGGTGTCCTTCAGCGCTTCGAGCCGGATCTCCCGGAACTTCTCCCACTCGTCGGCCCGGAAGCGGCGGATCTCGTATGTGCTCATGGCGATGATGATCCTCGGTGGAGTGTCGGGGCTGCCAACGGATATCGGGCCGCGATTCCGATACGGTTGCCCGGCACGATGCGTAATGCTTAACGCGAAGTTCAGACGACCGGCGGCAAGGGCGGAAAGACGATGACGGTGCCGATCAACCAGCGGATCGCGGAGGAGCTGGGGGTACGGGAGCGGCAGGTCGCGGCGGCGGTGGAGCTGCTGGACGGCGGATCGACCGTCCCCTTCATCGCGCGCTATCGCAAGGAGGTCACCGGCGCGCTCGACGACACCCAGCTGCGCACCCTCGAGGAGCGGCTGCGATACCTGCGCGAGCTCGAGGAGCGGCGCACCGCGATCCTGGAGTCGATCGACAGCCAGGGCAAGCTCGACGACGCGCTGCGGGCCCAGATCCTGGCCGCCGACTCCAAGGCCCGGCTCGAGGACATCTACCTCCCGTTCAAGCCCAAGCGCCGCACCAAGGCGCAGATCGCCCGCGAGGCCGGGCTCGAGCCGCTGGCCGACCTGCTGCTCGGCGACCCGTCGCAGGACCCGCAGACGGCGGCTGCCGAGTACGTGGATGCCGACAAGGGCGTGGCCGACGCGGCCGCGGCCCTTGACGGCGCGCGCGCGATCCTGATCGAGCGCTTCGCCGAGGACGCCGACCTGATCGGCGAGCTGCGCGAGCGGATGTGGCAGCGTGGCCGGCTGGTCTCCAAGGTGCGCGAGGGCAAGCAGGACGCGGGCGCGAAGTTCTCCGACTACTTCGAGTTCGCCGAACCCTTCACCACGCTGCCCTCGCACCGCGTGCTCGCGCTGCTGCGCGGCGAGAAGGAGGAGGTGCTCGACCTCGTCCTGGAACCGGAGGAGGCCGACCCCGCCGCCGCCGCGGGCACGACCGTGCGCACCGGCTACGAGGTCCGCATCGCCGCGCGCTTCGAGATCGCAGACCAGGGCCGCGCGGCCGACCGCTGGCTGCTGGAGACCGTGCGCTGGGCCTGGCGCACCCGGATCCTGGTGCGCCTCGGCATCGACCTGCGGATGCGGCTGTGGCAGGCGGCCGAGGACGAGGCGGTGCGGGTCTTCGCGGCCAACCTGCGCGACCTGCTGCTGGCCGCCCCGGCCGGGACGCGGGCCACGATGGGCCTTGACCCCGGCTACCGCACCGGCGTGAAGGTCGCCGTCGTGGACGCCACCGGCAAAGTCGTCGCGACCACCGCGATCTACCCGCACGTGCCGCAGCAGCGCTGGGACGAGTCGATCGCCACGCTCGCGAAGCTGGCCGCGCAGCACCGGGTGGACCTGGTCGCGATCGGTAACGGCACCGCCTCGCGGGAGACCGACAAGCTGGCCGCGGACCTGATCGCGCGTCATCCGGAACTGCAGCTGACCAAGGTGCTGGTCTCGGAGGCCGGCGCGTCGGTCTACTCCGCCTCCGCGTACGCCTCACGGGAGCTGCCCGAGCTGGACGTCTCGCTGCGCGGCGCGGTCTCGATCGCCCGCCGCCTGCAGGACCCGCTGGCCGAGCTGGTGAAGATCGATCCGAAGTCCATCGGGGTCGGGCAGTACCAGCACGACCTGTCCGAGTTCAAGCTCTCCCGCTCGCTGGACGCCGTCGTCGAGGACTGCGTCAACGCGGTCGGCGTGGACGTGAACACCGCCTCCGTGCCGCTGCTGGCGCGGGTATCAGGCATCGGCGAAAGCCTGGCCGAGAACATCGTCGCGCATCGCGACAGCAACGGCCCGTTTCGCACCCGCGCCGCGCTCAAGACCGTCTCCCGCCTGGGGCCGAAGGCCTTCGAGCAGTGCGCCGGCTTCCTGCGCATCCCCGGCGGCGACGACCCGCTGGACGCCTCCAGCGTGCACCCCGAGGCCTATCCGGTGGTTCGCAGGATCCTGACCGACACCAAGCAGGAGATCAAGAGCCTGATCGGCAACACCTCCGCGCTGCGCTCGATCAAGCCGGAGAGCTACGTGGACGAGACCTTCGGCCTGCCGACGGTCACCGACATCCTCAGGGAACTGGAGAAGCCGGGCCGCGACCCGCGCCCGGCCTTCCAGACCGCCGTGTTCAAGGAGGGCGTGGAGAAGCCCTCCGACCTCCAGCCCGGGATGCTGCTCGAGGGTGTGGTCACCAACGTCGCCGCGTTCGGCGCGTTCGTCGACGTCGGCGTGCACCAGGACGGGCTCGTGCACGTCTCGGCGATGTCGAAGAACTTCGTCAAGGACCCGCGCGAGGTGGTCAAGCCCGGCGACGTGGTGCGCGTGAAGGTGCTCGACGTGGACCTGCCGCGGCAGCGCATCTCGCTGACCCTGCGCCTCGACGACGAGCCGCAGCGGCCGCGCGGCGGCCCCGGATCCGGCCGGGAGGGCCAGGAGGGGCGTGGCGACCAGCGCCGTAATCAGAACCCTGGCGGTCGCGGCCGGGACGAACGGCAGCGCGGCGACCGGGGCCGCGGCGGCGCGAGTGGCGCAGGAGCGCCAGATACCGCGCTTGCTGATGCGCTCCGGCGCGCCGGTTTGGTTTAATGAGCAACCAAGAGCACGAAATCGTAACCACCCGGAAGCACTGCGTATCAGAAAGCGTGGGTACGAACCAGGGGTGACCGCCGATTGGAGGACGCCGGGTCCGGACCGGCCGACGGATCCGCGCGACGAACTCGTTCAGGCCCTGCTCGGTCTGCGCTGGGCGCTGCCCCGCACGGACGCTGACGCGCGCGTCGCCCTCGACCAGCTCGCCGCGGTGGCCGCCCGCGTCGAGCAGCTGGCTGGGGAGTACCCCGACCGGGAGACGCCGTGGGACGGCCAGGTGCAGGCGCTGCTCGCGCAGGCGGGCTTCGCGCTGGACTGGTGGCGCCCGGTGCTCGACGACGTGGACCTGGACTGGACGCTCAACCACCAGGCGCACCTCTCCGCCGACCTGGCCCGGATAGCCTCGGCGGGCGCGCGCATCCTGGACCAGTTCGCTCCCGCCGTCCCCAACCCCGCCGCCGCTCCGCCGAGCGCCATCACCGAGGGACCGCCGCACCCGGCGCCGCGCGTGGCCACGGCCTTCGGCTCGGTGCCCGCGACGGCGATCCTCGACCCGCTGGCCAACTCAGGGCGGCACCGCAGGCCGGCCTACGAGTTCGAGTCCTTAGACCCGCAGGAGCCGGTGCAGTCCGGGCCGGAGCACGCCGGACCGCAGGTCCCGGTGCAGTTCGAACCCTGGCCGCACCAGCCGCAGGCCCCGGCTCCTGCCTACGGCCAGCCGGTCCAGCCGCCGCCGCTGCCGGAGGAGCTCGAACCCGAGCTTGAGCAGCTGTTCCGGCCGCAGTCGCCGGAGATGCCGCACGCCGCGCCGTCGGCGAGCTCCGTCCCGATCTTCGGGCCGCCCTCGATCTACACGGCGCCTGCCAACTTCGCCGCGCCCTCTAACCACCCGCCGTCGGCGCAGCCCCCGCTCACCGCCGGATCCGGACCCGAGGTTCCGCTGGCAGAGCCGGAATCAGAGCCCGGCTTCACCCCGCGGCCGCGCACCGCGCCGCACCAGGGCCCGCTGCCGCCGCCGGCCTTCTCCCGCCCGGTCATCTGGGCCGGGCCCGGGGGCAACGGCTCGGACGGAGACGACGAGTACGACCCGATCGTGCGCCCCGACCGGCGCGGCCCGCATGCCGGCATGGTCGTGCAGGCCGTCGGCATCCTCGGCGCGGTCGCCGCGCTGTGCTGGTGGGCGATCAGCAGCCTGCACATCGGCGCCGCCCCCGCCGGCAGTTCGGCGGCCGCGCAGAGCAGCAGCACGCACGCCGCGCACCCTGCCGCCTCCCCCGCCAAGGGGCATCCCGCGGCTTCGGCGACCCCGCACAGCACGCATTCGGCGGTCACCCCGGTGACCACCCCGCCGACCCAGCCCCCGCCGCCCAACGCCGCCGGGGTCAAGTCGATCCAGGTCTCGCTGCTCGGCGGCAGCCCCGCCGTGCATCAGGTCGCGATGATCCTCGCGGTGAACACGACCGGCACCGGCCAGGTGACCGTTACGGTCGACTACTGGGGCGAGAAGAACGGCGCGAGGGCCGACGAGCGCACCGCATCCTGGACGCTGAGCGGCAAGACCGCGTACTCGATCGGCGCCTCGATCCCGGCCGACGCGTACTGCGGCGAGCAGTTCACACTGAAGGCGGTCTCGGGCGAGACCACCTCGACCCAGCAGACCACGCCCGGCTGCTGACCGGACCCTGACCGCGCACGCCGAGCCGAACCCGGGCTCGTGCGTGCCCTGATTCGGCCGGACGGCACTACGGTCCGGCCGGACGGCGTTACAGCGTGACGCTGCGGAAGCCGGCGGACACGACGCGGCCGCCGACCTCCGCCCAGCCCGCCTCGGCCGCCGGACGCGCGTACAGCACCGAACCACGGCCCTGATGCACAGTGATCGGCCGCTGCAGCTTGTCCGCCAAGCGGATCGCGGCCGAACCGGTTGCCTCATCCTCCGGCACGCCCAGGTCCGCGCAGAAGGTCCGGGCGCGCACCAGTCCCGCCGACTCGTCGATCCAGGCCCAGAACTGGTGCCGCCCGCGCTGCTCGGGTGCGTCCGGGCTCAGCGCGTCGACCTGCGCCGGCTCGTCGAGCTGCACGAACTGCCACGGCGGGGCGTCCGCGACCGCGCCGCGAATCCACACGACGCTGTCCTTGCCGTCGTTCCGATGGCTGTCGCCTCCGCCGCCGTCGTGGGCGGCAGCGCCGTCCGAGCCGCCGTCACCGACGCCGCCCACCTCCTCCCGCCACGCCGCCACCTCGGCGGCGAGCCGAGGCCGCACCACGGCGGGTACCTCGCCGCCGGCCCGCTCGCCGAGCACCCACGCGGTCCCGACCGTCGGATGCCCCGCCAGCTTCAGCTCCGCGGCCGGGGTGAAGATGCGGAACCCGGCGCGCGGCTCGTCGTCGATGAACACGGTCTCGCTGAACCCGAGGTGCGCGGCCAGCCTGATGCCCAGCTCGCCCGCCAGTCCGGCGGCGTCGTACACGACACCGAGCTCGTTGCCGTGCCCGGCGCCGGCGTCGGTGAACACCCGCAGCACCTGCACTTCGAGCGTGGTGGTCATCGCGGTCCCCTTCCGAGCTTCGCCATCTGTGGCCTGCAGCAAGATTAATTCAATTGCGCCGGCGAAGGGCCCGGCATACCGTGGCCGCACACCGAAAGGAGGTGATCCTGCAGTATGAGTATTGCCAGGACGCGTGAGGTGGCTGTCCGCTAGCCGCCCTGCCCGCCAGGAGGCCAGGCCTCGCGCCGGCCTTCACCGACAGGCTCGGCGGCGGGCGAATTCAAGCAGTCACCCGGCCCGCAGGCTCACCGGCATCGTCCCCGGTGCCCGGCCGCAGCGCCCGGAACCGCCGCCCTCGGTGTGCGGATTCTGAGACGCTTCGGCGGGAAGTAGCCTGCGGGCCGTCTGCGTTGCCGCTCGGATACGATTCGTAAGCCGCGGCCGGGAAAAACGATCGCCGGCCGAACACCCCCCCAACGCCGGGTCATCTGGATTTCGCGTACCTTTCACGCGGCATTTCCCCGGGCTTCTTCTCAGTCCTCTCCCATAGCGCGCCGCGCACCGCTTCCGCATCGCGCAATGTCACCGGGTGATATCGCACGGTGAGATATCGCGCCGCAGGTCAGGCCGTACATGGGGATCAAGATGCTCGCCATGCGTCATGGTGCGTATAGCGAGTACTGTGGTGCCGCATACGGTCCTTGTTGTGGAGGCGATGACGCTGCACGCGCATGAGCTTGACCCGCATCGCCCCAATCCGGCGCGAATGTACGACTACTATCTCGGCGGCTTCCACAACTTCGAGGCCGACCGGGAGGCCGCGGAAGCGGCGGAGGCGGCATTCCCCGGAGTAAAGGCCGCGGCGCGCGCCAACCGCGATTTCTTGCGCCGGGCCGTGCGCTTCATGATCGGACAGGGTATCGATCAGTTCCTCGATCTCGGCTCGGGTGTGCCGACGGTCGGCAACGTGCATGAGATAGCGCAGGCTGTGAACCCGGATGCGCGCGTTGTGTATGTGGATTCGGAGCCGGTCGCCGTGCACGCGAGCGAAACGCTGCTGGCAGGCAATTCCGGGGCTGCGATTCTCCATGCCGATATCCGGCACGCCGACGCGATTCTGAACGCCCCGCAGGTCGAGCGGCTGCTGGACCTCACCCGCCCGCTCGGCCTGATCATGGCCTCGGTGCTGCCGCACATCCCCGAGTCCGACGACCCGGACCGGCTGGTCGCCCGCTACCTGGCCGCGCTCGCCCCCGGCAGCTTCCTGATGATCTCGCACGGGAGCGTCGACGACTTCGACGACACCGAGACGGACGGGATCTACAAGCTGTACCGCGCGTCCACCAGCCCGATCACTTCGCGCACCCGCGAGCGCATCGCGTCCTGGTTCGACGGGCTGGAGCTGGTGGAGCCGGGCGTGGTCGTGGTGACGCACTGGCATCCGGACACCGGGGACGCGCCGGTGAAGCTGCGGCTTCCGCATTACGGCGCGGTCGCCCGCGTCCCGTAGACCGGGTCGCGGCCAAGGCTGTGCCCCGTGCGCGGCCGCCCGGGCGTCAGTCCAGCGCCGCGCTGATCAGCGCCTCGGCCGCCAGCCGGGCGGGGAAGATCGCGCCGGGGTCGTGGTCCATGCGCGCCGAGACGGCCGCCCCGTCGTAGATCAGGTGCAGCTGCCAGGCCAGCTGCTGCGGGTCGGCCGCGCCGGCTTCCTCAGCCAGCTGCGTGAGCAGCTCGCGCAGCCAGCCGCGACAACCATCGACGGCGCGCTCGATCGGGCTGCCCGGCCGGGCCTCGGCACTGGCGTTGACGAACGCGCAGCCGTGATAGTTCGGCTGGGACAGCGACTCGGACAGCGCGTCGAAGACCGCCATGAGGCGCTCGCGCGGCGTCTCGAACTTGTCCACCGCGCGCATGGTGCGCTCCCGCCGCGTCTGGTAGCGCTGCTCCAGGTAGGCGCGGATCAGTTCATCCTTGCTGCCGAACGCGCTGTACAGCGTCGCCTTGGCGACTCCGGCGCGCTCGATCACCCGGTCGATGCCGACCGTGTTCACACCCTCTTCGTAGAACAGCTCATTGGCGGCGGCCAGCAGCCGCTCGCGGGCGGAGAGCTGTTCGGCACTTCTCGCGGCCATGGCTTGACTATACCAGACAGGTCTGTCTAGGCTCGAGAGCCAGACAGACCGGTCTGACTGACGATGCAGGTCGAGCCTAGGAGCTTCGGATGCCCACCGTGACCGCTGGCCACGCTCCAACCGTCACCCCGCCGCACACGCCTGGTCAGGCAATCACCTCGCCGTCGCGCACTGCGTCAGCGCGCCCCGCGCCCGCCAATACCGCGCCCACCAACACTGCGCCCGCCAACGTCACGCCGCGCCACGCGGTTCCAGGCCGGCGCAGACCGCTGCTTCCCGATCGGGTCGCGTTCTACCTTCAGGCCTCGATCGTCATCTCCTTCCTCGCCGCCTCCAGCGCACCCACCCCGCTCTACGCCCGCTACCAGGCGGCCTGGCACTTCTCGCCGATCACCACCACCGTGGTCTTCGGCATCTACGCGCTGGCCGTGCTCGGCGCGCTGCTCGTCGTCGGCTCGCTCTCCGATCACGTCGGCCGCCGCCCGGTGCTGATCACCGCGATCGGGCTGCAAGCCGTGTCCATGCTGGTGTTCGCCACCGCGGGCAGCGTCAGTGCCCTGATGGCGGGGCGGATCGTGCAGGGAATCGCCACCGGCGGCGCCCTGGGCGCGGTCGGCGCCGGACTGCTGGACCTGGACCGCGTAAAGGGCACGATCACCAACGCCGTCGCGCCGCTGTCCGGCACCGCCGCCGGCTCGCTGCTGTCCGGCGCGCTGGTCCAATACCTGCCCGCCCCGGAACACCTCGTCTACCTCGTGCTGTTCGCGACCTTCGCCGTCCAGGCGGTCGGCGTGGCGCTGATGCGGGAGACCTCGGCGCGCGAATCCGGAGCGCTGGGCTCGTTGCGCCCGCAGCTGGGCGTTCCGAGGGCGGCGCGCGGGCCGCTGCTCAAGGCGCTGCCGGTGCTGATCGCGCTGTGGGCGCTCGCCGGGTTCTACGGCTCGGTCGGCCCGGCGGTCGTCGGCCTGGTCACCGGCTCGCACTCGCCGGTCCTCGGCGGTCTGTCGCTGTTCGCGCTGGCCGCCAGCGGCGCCCTGGCCGTCCTGCTGCTGCGCGGCGCGGCCGCGCGCACGGTGATGCTGCTGGGCACGCTGTGGCTGTTCGCCGGCGTCGGCGTGACGCTGCTGGGCATGGAGACCCGCTCCAGCCTCGCCTTCTTCATCGGCGCGGTCATCGCGGGCGCGGGCTTCGGCGCGGGGTTCCAGGGCGCGATCCGCAC
Organism: Actinocrinis sp.; assembly: GCF_035650855.1. Classification (GTDB taxonomy): domain Bacteria; phylum Actinomycetota; class Actinomycetes; order Streptomycetales; family Catenulisporaceae; genus Actinocrinis. Next base: position 17,269 of record NZ_DASRGV010000381.1, read on the forward strand.
CGTGGTCCCGCTCGCCGCGCCGCACGAGCGCTCCGGCCTGCTGTCCACGGTGTACGTGGCCTCATATCTCGCGATGGGCCTGCCCGCAGTCGTCGGCGGATTCCTCGTCGTCCACGGCGGCCTGCTGCCTGCGGCGCGCGAGTACGGCGCGGCGGTCATGCTGCTCGCGGCCGTCGCGCTCGTCGCGGTCGCCCGCCCGAGCCGCGGCAAGGCCTGAACCCGGCCCGCCGGCCTCCGGCGGACGTGAAAGTTTCGCAGGCCCTTGACTTATGCGCGGCAGGTCGTAGCATCCAACCGCGCTAAACCGGTCAATCTCTTCGAGGGGGCCCGCATGAGCATCAGATCCAGGCGCTGGGGCAGCAGCGCCGTGGCGCTCGCCGTGACGGCGGGCGCCACGCTCGCCGCGGTCACCGTGGGCGCCTCCAGCGCCCCGGCGGACACCGGGGCCGCGTGCAGCGCGGTGTACACGATCGGCTGGCAGACTCCGTCCGACAGCCCGCCGGACTTCGGCGTCACGGTCACCGTGACGAACAACGCGACGTACGCGATCAGCACGTGGAACGTCTCCTGGAACTTCACCGCCGGCCAGGCGATCATCGCCGGCAGCCCGTACAGCGCCACGGTCGCGCAGAACGGCACCACGGTGACCGCCACGCCCGCGGGCAGCTACAACGCGACCCTGGCGCCCGGCGCGAGCACCACCTGGGGCTTCCACGGAACTTACAACGGCACTTCCAACCCGGTGCCGACGGTGACCTGCTCCGGGCCGAGCCAGGGTTCGTCGAGCGCTGTGCTCTCCGGCTCCCTCACGCCTCTGGGCGTCAACACGGCGTCCTGGGACACCAACTTCGTCGACTCGGCGATCTCGACCGATCTCAACGCCGCGCACACCGGCCTGATCCGCTACCCCGGCGGCTCGTGGGCTGATGAGTACATGTGGCAGACCAACACCGCCAAGAGCCAGACCCAGCCGGTGAACTTCGCGCAGTACTCCAGCCAGGTCGACTCGATCAGCGGCGGCCAGAAGTTCGTGACCGTGAACTACGGCTCCGACACCGCGGCCAGCGCCGGCGCGTGGGCCAAGCAGGCCGCGACCACGGCGGGCGAAGGCGTCTCGCTGTGGGAGATCGGCAACGAGAACTACGGATCCTGGGAAACCGACAACCACGCCGGCGCGCACACCGCCGCCTCCTACGCGAGCAACGGCCTGGCGTACATGCAGGCGATCAAGTCCGCCGACCCGAAGGCGCAGGTCTGCTACGACTACGGCATGGACGGCGGCCTGGCGCCCGGCTCCGGCGTGGACAACTGGCAGACCTGGAACAGCACCATCCTGCAGGCCGACGCCGCCGACATCGACTGCGCCGACGTGCACTGGTACCCGATCAACGGAGTGCCGGCCGAGAGCGTGCAGTCGATCATGGAGCTGGTCGACAACATCCCGGCCGCGGCCGCCGAGGTGAAGTCGACTCTGTCAACATACGACCCGAAGGCGTACTTCGTGGTCGGCGAGACCAACATGTCGCAGACCGCGAACGAATGGAACGAGGAGCCGGTCGGCGCCCTGTTCGCCGCCGCCAACGCGCTCGAGTGGCTTTCCTTCGGCGCGCAGAGCGTCGACTGGTGGGACGTGCACAACTACGGCACCCCGACCGCCGACTTCGGCATGTTCTCCTCCGCCACCGGCGGCGAACCGGCCATGGACACCCCGTACGCGCCGTACTACGGCTACCAGCTGGCCTCCAAGCTCGCGGTCAGCGGCGCGAAGGTCAGCACTCTGAGCGTCGCGACGCCGAACATCTACGGATACTCCTCCAGCGCGCCGGGCGGCTCGTACTCCGTGCTGCTCGCCAACGCCGATCCGTCGAACGCTTACACGGTCAGCACCGCCAGCCTCGGGATCACGAGCACCTCGGAGACGGAATACGTCTACAGCGCGGCGAGCCCGACGATCGCGCAGAGCACGTTCTCGGGCGGATCGCTGACCATCCCGGCAGAATCAGTGGTCGTGCTCAGTAACGGCAGCGGCTCCTCGCCCTCCGGTTCGCCGTCCGCGAGCCCGTCGCGTTCGGCCTCGCCGAGCGCCTCGGCCAGCGCCTCGGCCAGTGCGTCCTCGTCTCCTTCCGCCTCGCCGAGCTCGTCCCCGTCCTCCTCGCCCTCGGCCAGCTCCTCGGGTTCGGCCGCAGGCTGCACCGCGACCTGGTCGGTGAGCAGCTCGTGGAGCGGCGGCTTCCAGCTCGGGTTCACGGTGACGGCCGGCGGCAAGGCGATCAGCGGCTGGAACGTCGGATATTCCTGGCCTGGTTCGCAGACCGTCACGCAGATCTGGAACGCGACCGAGACCCAGTCCGGCGCCGCGGTCACGGCCTCGAACCTGAGCTACAACGGCGCGCTGGCGCCGGGCGGCTCGACCACGTTCGGATTACTCGGCTCCGGCGCCCCGCCCGCGACGCTGCCGAGCCTGAGCTGTACGGCGCACTGATCGGCTAGGCGGCTTCAATCCGCTCGAGCAGGCCCGCGGCGGCGCGCTGGGCCGCGCCGCCGCAGCAGTTGTTGAACACCACGTGCACCGACTCAGCACTCTTCGACAACTGCCGGGCGCACGAGGCCCAGGCGTCGAGTTCGTCCGCGGAGTACTCGTAGCGGTAGCGCTCACGCTTGTCCCCGCCCGCCCACTGCTCGCTGCGGCCGTGCAGCCGGACCACGGCAGTGTCCGCGGTCGCGGCGAGCAGCAGCGGCATCGCGTCGGCGTGCGACTGCGGCATGTCGACGCACACGTGCGCGGCGCCGTGCTCGCGCAGCAGGCCGAGGGCGCGATCCTGGTGGCGCGCGTCCAACCAGGCGCCGTTGCGGAACTCGACCGCCGCTTTCAGCGGCGCGCACCGGGAGAGCGCGTCCGAGATCAGCTGCTCCCCGCTTGCCCCGGGCCGACAGGTCGCCGGGAACTGAAGCAGGACCAGCCCGAGCCGCCCGGCCGTGCGCAGCGGCTCGACGGCCTGCTGAAACCGGTGCCAGGACTCGTCGACCACCTCCTTCGGCGCGTTGGTCAGCGAGATCCAGGCGTGGTCGGTCAGTTCCCGCAGATCCGGCGGAAGCGACGTGACCGGTGTGCGCTGGCCGGTGAGCAGCGAGTAGGCCTTTACGTCCATGACGAATCCGCTCGGAGTGTTCTCGGCCCAGCCGCGCACCACCGAGACATCCGGGATCGCGTAGTACGGCGAGTCGACCTCCACGAGCGGGAACACGCTCGCGTAGTGACGCAGCCGGTCGGCCGGACTGCGCACACCCGGCGGATACCAGCCGGACGCGATCAGGTCGCTGTCAGCCCAGCCCGCGGTACCGACCAGGATCGAACGACGCCCCGGATCCGACACAGAGCCCATACCTCCTTGAACTCACGGCTGCTCAGCCCGGCGCTCTACCCTTTCGCCGGCATCTGATGCGTTCGCTGTGTCCCGTCGAAGCAAGCGCTACGTCTCGTCGAAGCAAGGCCGAACCAGACCGCTCTCGTAGGCGACGACCACCGCCTGGGCCCGGTCGCGCAGTTGGAGCTTGGCGAGGATGCGCGCCACGTGCGTCTTGACCGTCGCCTCGCTTAGGTGAAACTGCGCAGCCAGCTCCGCGTTGCTTAGCCCTCTGCCGAGTTGCTGCAGGACCTCCGCCTCCCGCTGCGTGAGCGCGGAGAGATCGCGGTATGTCTTGCGCCCCTGCTTCTGCTCGTCGTGCCGCGCGAAGCGCTCGACCAGACGCCGGGTGATGGTCGGTGCGAGCAGTGCGTCGCCGGAGCGGACCAGCCGCACCGCGCCGACCAGGTGTTCCGGCGTGACGTCCTTGAGCAGGAAGCCGCTCGCGCCGGCGGCCAGCGCCTCGTACACGTACCGGTCGAGGTCGAACGTCGTCAGGATGATGATCCGCGGGCGGTCCGGCGCCTCGTCAGCCGACCCGGGCCCCTGCCCGTCAGTGCTCGGATCCCCGAGGATCCGCCGCGTCGCCTCCAAGCCGTCGACCTCGGGCATGCGGATGTCCATCAGCACGACGTCCGGCCGGGTGCTGCGCGTCGCCTCGACCGCTTCGAGTCCGTTCGCCGCCTCGCCGACCACCTCGATGCCGTCGGCCGCGAGGATCATCTTGAATCCGGTGCGCACCAGCGCCTGGTCGTCGGCGACCAGGACGCGCAGCGGCGTCTGAACGCTCACTGCGCCTCCAACGGGATGACGGCCGTGACCCGGAAGCCGCCGGTCGGCCGGCGTGCGGTCTCCAGCCTGCCGCCGTAGACCGCCAGCCGCTCGCGCAGACCGAGCAGGCCGCGCCGGTTCCCTGTCGCTGCCGCCTCGCTGGGAATCCCGCCGGTGTCCACGATCTCCAACCTGAGATCCATCTCGCCGTATGTCACGGTGACCGCAGCGGACGCGCCGACCGCGTGCTTGACCGTGTTCGTCAGGGCCTCCTGCACGACCCGATACGCAGCCAGGCCCACGCCTGGCGGCAGCGGCCGCACCGGGCCGGTGAAGGTGAGCGTGACCGGCACGCCGATCGCGCGCACCCGATCCACCAGCGATTCGAGCTGATCGAGATCCGGCTGTGGAGCGAAGCGCGCATCCCTGCCGACGCCGAAGGCCGCACCGGAACCGGCGCTGCTCGGCGGCGCGCCCGGCGCGGCGTCCTGCGGCTCCTCGGCCGCCGTGGTGAGCAGGCCCATCACCTGCCGCAGCTCGGCCATCGCGGTGCGCCCGCTCGCCTCGACCGCGAGCAGCGCCTGCGTAGCCTGTTCGGGGGAGGAGCCCATCACCTTCCGCGCCGCGCCCGCCTGCACCACCATCACGCTCACGTTGTGCGTGACCACGTCGTGCAGCTCCCGTGCGATCCGCGCCCGCTCCAGCTCGACCGCCTCGCGGGTCGCCTCCTCCTGGCCCAGTTCGAGCGCGCGGATCCGGGCCAGGTTGGCCGCCGTCTGCTGTCGCCAGCGCCGGATCGTGTTGCCGGCGTAGGCCACCGGCACCAGGATCACGAACGGGCTCAGCGAGTTCGGGATCTGCGGGATCGCGTTGCCGGACCTGGCCGCGACGATGACCGCCGCCAGCATCAGCCCGCCGATCGCCGGCACCCGGTACGGGCTGTAGGCCACCGAGCTGTACGCCGCGATCACGATGGTCACGAACAGGACGGCCGGCGTCCGCTCGGTGTTGACGATCGCGAAGAACATGATCCAGAACACGCTCATCGGATACCTGCGGCGCGCCGCCAGCGGCGCCGCGGCCATCCCGGCGAGCAGCAGCTCGGCCGGCGACGTGCCGGCCGGCCGCACGAGCGGGTAGACCGTTCCGTCGGGACCGAACCCGGGCGTCGCGATGAGGCCGTGGTTCTCCCGGCTCACCGAGATGAGGGTGATCGCCGTGAGCACGAACGCCAGCGCGAGGTCGAAGATCCACGCGCGCCTGCTCGGCGTGGGCAGCTCGCGCGAGGGCGCGAACGCCGCCGCTGCCCGCCGCCGCAGCCCGCCCGCGATCCGCGTGAAATCGGCCGTGGTCACCGGGTCATTCTCGCGCTGAGCCCGCCGCCGCACATCCCACCAGGCGCACGACGCCCTACATCTCCCGGATACATCCAGAGGATGACGCCAGCCGGCATGCGCCGAACGCGGTACGAGATCTCGCCCCGCTGAGCGACGTGCGGCCGGGCGCGCGGGCCTACCTTCGTCGGCTGTCAGCAACATCAGGACCCTGTCCGAGACGAAGGAGCCCGGCGATGGTCGACGCGCCGTTGATCGAACTGCACCAGGTGACCAAGAAGTACGAGGGCGGGCCGCCCGCCGTGGACGACATCTCGCTGACCGTCCGGCCGGGGGAGGCGGTGGCGATCCTCGGTCCCTCCGGCAGCGGCAAGTCGACCGTGCTCAACCTGATCGCGGGCCTGGACCGGCCCACCGCGGGCACGGTGACGGTAGCCGGAACCCGCGTCGACGAGCTGGGGGAAAGCGGATCGGCGAAGTATCGCAGGACCCGGATCGGCATGGTCTTCCAGTTCTTCAACCTGCTCGACGACCTGACCGTGGGCGACAACGTGCTGCTGCCCGCCCAGCTCGCCGGGACGCCGCGCTCGCTGGCCCGCGCACGCGCCGCGGAACTGCTGGAGACACTCGGGATCGCCCAGCACGCCCGCGTCTATCCCGGCCGGCTCTCCGGCGGCGAGCGCCAGCGGGTGGCGGTCGCCAGAGCCCTGATCAACCGCCCGGCGCTCTTGCTCGCCTACGAACCGACCGGCGCGCTCGACACGGCGTCCGGACAGGATGTACGCACGCTGCTTTCCGAGCTCAACGCGGACGGGCAGACCGTGCTGCTGGTCACGCACGACCTCACCCTCGCGCAGTCCTGCGCCACGCGCACCGTGCGCCTAGTCGACGGCCGGATCGCCAGCGACACCGCATACGCGAACACGGACGCGTCCAGCGCAGCAGCCGGTGTCGCCCCCTTCCCCACGGAGGGGGCGGCCCGGTGAGTTCTCCCGGCAACCGACCCGGCCGGAGCCGGGGCGGCGCACTCGGGCGCGTGGTGCGTGCCGGAGTCGGCCGTCGCAGAATACAGACACTGGTCATCGCGCTCTCCACGATGATCGCCGTCACGGCCACGGTGCTGGCCGGCGCGCTGCTCATGGCCTCGCGCGCACCCTTCGACCACGCATTCAACGCCCAGAACGGAGCGCACCTGGCCGTCCTGGCCGACGGCTCGAAGGCGACGACCGCCCAACTGGCCGACTCGGCGCACGCTCAGGGCGTCACCGCGGCCTCCGGTCCCTATCCGCAGATCATCGCCGAGCACGGCACCGATAGCGGAGGTGACTTCCCCGGCATCGGGCTCCCGCCGATGAACATCGTCGGCCGGGCGAATCCCGGAGGACCGGTCGACGACCTGGTGCTCACCGACGGCCGCTGGATCGCGAGGCCGGGCGAGATCGTGCTCTCCACCAGCTTCTTCGGCCCCCGCGGCAGCGTCGGCATGACGATGACCTTCCCGGACCTGCCCGGCAAGCCGGTTCTGACCATCGTCGGCATCGCACAGTCGGTCACCGGCACCGCCGACGCGTGGGTCGAACCGAGTCAGATCCCTGCCTTGACCCAGCCGGGCACCGTGCCCGGATTCCAGATGCTGTACCGCTTCGCCAATGCCGGCACCGATACGCGGGTCACCACCGACCGCAGTGCGGTGACGGCCAGGCTGCCGCGAGGCGCCGTTACCGGCTCGCTCTCGTGGCTCTCGGCCAAGCAGGACGCTGAACGCAACACCGCGCCGTTCGTGCCCTTCATCGTCGCGTTCGGCGTGCTCGGGCTGGTGATGGCGGTGATCATCATCAGCAACGTGGTCAGCGCGGCGGTCGGGGCGTCACTGCGGCGCATCGGCATTCTCAAAGCCCTGGGATTCACTCCCGCGCAGGTCGTGCGCGCCTACATCGCGCAGGCGCTGATCCCCTCAGTCGTCGGTATCGCGCTCGGCGTCGCGCTGGGCAACGTGCTCGCCGAACCCTTGCTGAACAGGGCCGAACTGGCCTACGGCACGGTCTCGCTCTCGGTAGCAACCTGGATCGACGTCGCAGCCCCCTGCGTCGCGGCCGTGCTCGTCGCGCTGACCGCGTTCGTGCCGGCGCTGCGCGCGGGAAGGCTGCGCACCGTCGAGGCCATCGCGGTCGGCCGCAGCCCGAAGGCCGGACGCGGGCGCGTCGCGCGCCAGCTACTCGGCCGCGTCCCGCTGCCCCGCGCGGTCTCGCTCGGGCTCGGCAGCCCATTCGCCCGGCCCGCGCGCACCCTGGCCGTCGCCGCGGCGGTCGCCTTCGGGGCCACCGCGCTGACCTTCGCCTTCGGACTGGTCAGCTCCTTCCAGGACGTGCGAAACGGCGAGAGCCGCGACGGCACCGCGGACGTCGCGGTCGACCTCGGCGCCACGAGCGACGGCGCGGAAATCGCGCACGCCGGCCCGAAGGGCGCCGACCAGCCCGCGGCGAACCCGGCCGCGGTGGCGGCGGCGATCGCCGCGCAGCCCGGAACCCGCTCGTACTACGGGACCGGCGGGACACAGCTGGCGGTCTCCGGCATCTCCGGGACGACCGAGGTACGCCTGCTTCAAGGCGCGGCCGCGGCGTACAGCGTGCCGCTCATCTCAGGTTCCTGGTTCACCGGCCCGGGGCAGGCCGTGGTGGCGACCCGCTTTCTGCAGGTCACCGGCACGAGCATCGGTTCGACGATCACCCTGGCCGACAACGGCGCGTCGATCCCGGTGCGGATCGTCGGCGAGGTGTTCGACCTGCGCTCCCAGAACGGCGAGGTGATCACCGACGCGCGCACCCTCGCCGCGGTCGACCACGTCGATCGGATCAGCGGCTTCGAGATCCACCTCCAACCGGGCGTCGATCGCACCGCATACATCAGGTCGTTGAACGCGAATCTGCATCCGATATACGCGGACGCGCAGGACACGGCCCTGGACCGCGGCGGCTCGACGCTGCTCTTCTTCGAGAGCATGATCGCCATCCTGACGGCGATGCTCGGCACGGTCGCCGGGCTCGCCGTCCTGAACGCCGCCGTCCTGGAGACCCGCGAGCGGGTGCACGATCTCGGCGTCTACAAGGCGGTCGGCATGAGCCCGAGGCAGACCGTTGCGATGGTGCTCAGCTCCACCGCGCTGGTCGGGCTGTGCGCCGGAATCGTCGGCGTGCCCGTCGGTATCGCGCTGCACAGCTACGTGGTGCCGATCATGGCGCACACCGCCGGAACCAACCTCCCGCAGCAGTACATCAGCGTGTACCGCGGCAGCGAGATGGTCCTGCTCGGCCTCGGCGGCCTGGTCATCGCGATCGCGGGCGCGCTGCTCCCGGCCGGCTGGGCGGCCAAGACCCGCACCGCGACCGCCCTGCGCACCGAGTGAGCGGCCGGTGAGGCGCGCGGGCGACTTCGCGAGGGGGAGCCGCCCGCCCGCCGCCGCACATCCACCCGGTGAATGTCCAGTTGAACGAGAAAGCGGGCCACCACGCAAAGCGGTGAGGGCTGGAGCGCGCCGCTGCCCCAGCCCTCACCTTCCCTGCTGACCCAGACGGAAGCCTGCCTTGCCCGTCTACGCGTGCTTGAACACGAGCAGCGCCGCGAGCCAGACCGTGGCCGAACTGCTGGTGAACGTCGCGCTCGGGGTGCTGCCCTGGGCGACCAGTTCCTCCTCGGCCGCCAGCTCCATGTCCGAGGTGTTCGAGATGTTCACCCGGGAGGCGAAGCCGGAGCCGGTGCCGATGGTGTCTCCGAACCCTGAGTCGGCGTAGAAGCCCAGCGCCAGCTCGCTGCCCGCGCCGACCGCGGCCGTCGCGCCCGACGAGACGGTGGCCGCGCCGGTGCTCTTCCCGACACTCGACGCCTGCACGTCGAGCGCTCCGGTGCCGGAGGCCGCGGACAATCCGGAGTACTCCAGCGACGCCAGGCCGATGTCACCGGACGCGGTGGTGCTCGCCGTGACGGTCAGCGGCGTGCCTCCCGCCGCGGCGATCGGCGCGCTCCACACGCTCAGCTCGGTGTGATCCGAGGCGGTGAAGTGCGTCAGCTCGGTGTAGGTGTTGCCGGCCGAGTCCGTCACGCTCTTCGCGGTCGGCGATGCGGAGCCCCACGTCCCGACCTCGACGATCATGCGATTGCCGATGACCGAGGGCGAGCCGAGCGTCACAGAGGTCGACGACACTCCGCCCTTGTGCACGGAGCTCTGCTGCACGAAGGCCGGCGTGATCACGCTGGACGGCGTGACCGCGTTGGACGGCGACGACGCGGGCGACGTGCCCACGGCGTTCGTGGCCGTCACCGTGAAGGTGTAGCTGGTGCCGTTGGTCAGCCCGGTCACCGTCGCGCTGGTCGCCGGCGGGTTGCCGGAGACGGTCGTCGGGGACTGCGCCGTGCCGTTAACGTACGGCGTGACCGTGTATGACGTGATCGCCGAACCGCCGTTGCCCGGCGCGGTCCACGACACCGAGGCCGAGCCGTTGCCCGACGTGGCCGCGACACCGGTCGGCGCGGCCGGAGCGGTCGGCGGGGCGGCGGTGATGTGCACCGTCGCGGCCATCGACGGCACGCCCGCCTTGTTCAGGATGAACAGCATGTAGTCGCCGGGAGGCGCGATCGAGCCGTTCGCCGGGGCTTGCACCGACAGCGAGCCCGAGCCGGCCGTGAACGACAGCGGCACGAAGTGCTGGTCCATGTCCGACTGGTGCGTGTCCGCGCCGAACGAGACCAGGTTGACCGCGCCGATGTTCGCGGCGTCCGGGGTGTTGACCGTGATCGTCGAGCCGTACTGGGCGCTCGCCGAGGCCGAGGTGATCGTCGGCCGCGCGCCGTTGAACAGGTACGAGGGCGAATACACCTGCGAGTTGAACTGGCCCGCGTCGTTGAGCGTCTCCGGGTGCCCGCCGCCGGAGACCAGCACCGTGCCGTCCGGCTGGAGCACCGCGGTCGAGTGGTAGTTGCGTGCCGCCGCGATCGAGCCGATCGTGGTCCACTGCCCGGTCGACGGGTCCCAGATCTCCGCCGGCATCACGCCGTTGGTGATCTGCATCTGGTCCGAGACCGTCCCGCCGCCGACCGCCAGCACCCGGCCGTCCGCGAGCATCGTCAGCGTGTGATAGATCCGCGCGTTGTTCATCGGCGCGATCGACTTCCAGGTCGGCGTCGCCGCGGTCAGGTCGATGGTCGCCGCGTTGGACTGGGCCGGAGTGCTGGTGCTGACGCTCGACGCGCCGCCGCTGTAGAGGATCTTGCCCGGCAGGTACATCACCGCGGAGCCGTTGACCACGCCGCTGGGCCCGACCGGGGTCCAGGTCTGCGCGTTCGCGTCGAGCCAGTAGGAGACGTCCTCGCGCGGGCCGATGGTGAAGATCTTGCCGTTCGGGGCGAGGTAGGAGAACGGGTATTCGAGCTCGTGCACCTGCGAGGTGGTGATGCCCGAGAGCAGCGTCCAGGTGTTCGTCGACGGGTCGTACAGCTCGGGCGTGTCAGCCCACGTCGACGAGTCCGTCGAGTTGCCGCTGATCGCGACGTACCGGCCGTCCGGCAGCTCGGTCAGGTCCGGGTACCAGCGCGGCAGGTGCATGCTCGCCATCTTCGTCCAGGTCCGCGTCGCCGGATTGAAGATGTTGGTGTCCGTGATGCCGAGCATTCCGGTGGCCGCGATGCCGAAGCCGCCGGCCACCAGCACCCGGCCGTCGGGCAGCTTCGCGTTGCCGCCGCAGAAGATGCTCGCCGGGGCGTCGATCTCGGTGTAGGTGCCCGCGGCGGGGTCGTAGACGTACGTCTGCGTGGGGGTCTTCCAGCCGTCCCACTGGATCAGCTTGCCGTCGTTCAGCAGCACCGTGTGGATCGACACGTACGGCGAGGTGACCAGCGGACCCCACTGGCCCTGCGGCTGGGCGCTGGGAACGACCGCGTTGGACGGCGCGGAGGCGGCCGAGGTGCCGACCGAGTTCGTCGCCGTCACGGTGAAGGTGTAGCTGGTGCCGTTCGCCAGGTTGGCGACGAGGGCGGAGGCGGGCGGCGGCGAACCGCTCACGACCGTGGCCGTCTGCGCGGTCCCGCCGACGTACGGCGTGACCGTGTACGACGTGATCGCCGAGCCGCCGTCCGACGGAGCGGACCAGAACACCGTGGCCGAGCCGTTGCCCGCGGTCGCGGTCACGGAGCTTGGCGTGCCGGGAACGGTCGGCGACGAGGACGAGGAGGCGCCCTTGAGCACCACGGTAGCGGCCAGCCAGACGGTGCTGCCGCCGGTGCCGAAGGTGGCGTTGGGGGTCGCGCCCTGGTTGGCGGCCTGGTCCTCGACCAGCAGCTCCATGTCGGAGGCGCTGGAGATGTTCGAGCGCGCGGTGAAGCCGGAGCCGGGGGAGAGCGCGTCGCGGAAGCCGGAGTCGGCGTAGAAGCCGAGCGCGAGTTCGTTGTTCGCCGCGACGGTCGAGGTGGCGCCGGCGGCCACGGTGCCGGCCGCGGAGGTGGTGCCGGTGGCGTGCGCCTGCACGTCGACGATCGACGCGTCCGTGTTCGGCGCGAGACCGGAGTACTCAAGGGCGGCGACGGCCATGTCGGCGGCCGAGGTGACGTTCGCGGTGACGGTGGGCGCGGTGCCGCCGCCGGCCGTGATCGGCGCGCTCCACACGCTCAGCTCGGTGTGGTCGGAGGCGGTGAAGTGGGTCAGCTCGGTGTAGCTGTTGCCGGCCGAGTCGGTGACCGAACTGGCCGTCGCCGACTTGGAGTTCCACACCCCGACCTCGACGATCAGCCGGTTGCCCGAGGTCACCGCGGCGGGCAGCGTCACGGCGGTGGAGGCGACGTTCGAGTGGTGCGTGTTGACCTGCTGCACGAAGCTCGGCGGCGCCCCGGCGGCCTGCGCGGTCGCGATCACCGCGGTCAGGCCGAGCGTCGCGAGCGAGGCGGCTATCGAGCCGATGAGCGTTTTTCTGAAGCGTGTACGCACGTAGACACGCATCATCCGTTCCCCCCACTACTGTTGGCGAGCGCGCGGCTCAAGCCGCCTGCTCAGATCTATGAACCGGTTCAAACCGGGCGGCCGGCCCCACGTCTGGGCCGACCGTGATCGCAGCCGCGACGGGCCGCGTCGTCACACAGGGGTGAATGTACTCGCGCGGCGTCGGGCCCGCAGGCTTTGTCGGGAAACGATTGTGCGGCGATCAGGCCTGAAGCCCCGCTGCATTCACACTTCTGAATGACTATCACGTCTCTGAAACAATCCGCGCCGAATCCTTGCCGGGCCGAGGTGATCGTCGCGACAGTGAGTCGCGAACGGTTCTTCACCATCGGTCACCGCCTTGGCCGCCACGGACCGCGCTGCCCCCGAAACCGCGGTACAGCGCCACAGGCAGGAGTCGATCAAGAACCATGATTCGTACGTCGCATGTCCACGCCCGCGCCCGGATCGCCGCGGTGTGCGCCGCAGTGGCCGCGCTGCTCGGATCCGGCACCGCGCACGCGAACGTGCCCGCGGCCTCCCCGTCCGCGTCCGCGCTCGCCATCGCCGTGCACCCGGACCGGATCGGCAACCCGCTGCGCCCCGGTTTCCTCGGACTTTCCTTCGGCGCCGCCACGCTCGCCGCCGACGACTACGCCGCCACCGACCTCGCCGGTTATCTCAGGACTCTGGGACGCGGCGGCATCCTGCGGGTCGGCGGCAACTCCGGCGACAGCACCTTCTGGACCTCGACCGGCGAGACCGCGCCGTCCTGGGCGGTCGGCACGATCACCCCGCAGAAGCTGAGCCACCTCGCCGCCGTCGCACGAGCAGCGCACTGGCGCGTCGTGCTCGCGGTCGACCTCAAGCACCCCGACGCGGCCCGCGCCGCCGACGAAGCCCGCTACGCGCAGCGGATCTTCGGCCGCGCGCTGCTCGCCATCGAGATCGGCAACGAGCCGAACTTCTACTACAGCAGCGAAACGGCCTACTTCGCGGACTTCCGCGCGTACGCGGCCGCGATCGAGCAGGCGGCTCCGGGCATCCGGCTGACCGGTCCCGACGCGGAGACGAACCACCAGGCCTACCTGCCCGCCTTCACGGCGGACGAGACGGCGAACCCGACGCCGGGCCTGGCCGAGGTCACCGACCACACCTACCCGCTCAGCGTGTGCGGCGGAAGGACCGTCACGGCCGCGCAGTTGCTCGGAACCGGCGCGGTCCAGTACGAGACCACCAATGCCGACGCACTGTTCAGCGCGGCCCGGGCGCTGCACGTGACGCCCGCGATGACCGAGACCAACTCAGTGGTCTGCGCCGGGCAAGCCGGGGTGAGCGACACATTCGCCGCCGCGCTGTGGGAACTGGACTACAGCCTGCTGCTCGCCCAGCACGGAGTGGCCAACGCGCAGTTCATGGACGGCACTAACGCAGCAGGCTGCGATCCGTACACGCCGCTGTGCCCGACCGCCGGTGACCTCACCCCGCGCCCGATCTACTACGGCATGCTCGCCACATCGCTCGTCGGTTCGGGTGTGTTCGTCGGCCTCACCAACCCGGACGCGGCCGATGTGCGCGCGTACGCCGTGCGTGATGGGCACAAGCTCACGGTGGTTCTTGATGATGTGCAGGACCCGGCGACGAGCGCTGCGACGACCATCACGCTGAACCTCGGCACGGCGCGGCTGCATGACGGCCGGCTCATCGCGCTGACCACCTCGGACCCGGCCGGTCTCGCGGCAACCAGCGGCATCACGCTCGGCGGCCGGCAGGTCGGTCCGCACGGCGCCTTCCTCCCGCCGCACGGGAGCCATGTCACCGTGCACGGCGGCACCGCGGTCGTGACCGTACAACCGGGCAGCGCAGTCATCATCCGGTTCGATTGAGCCCGGCGCAGCCCCATCAGCGCGACATGATCGAAGCCTGAGGTCCGTCCGGCTCGCGCTCCCGCGCCGGACAGGCCTCAGGCATGTCGCGGCGATGTATCGATCTTGACTCGATCATCCGGGACGGGAAGTGTAGCCTCCGTGACAACGATGTCTTGGCGGGCCGACGCTGCCCCGCACGCTCTGCGCCCACATTCCCTGCGCCCACATCCACGTTCACGTCTCTCCCTCCTCGCCACCGCGACTCTGCTCGCGCCCCTGTTCGCTGCGCTGCCCGCGCACGCCGCCACCGACGCCGCGGCCGTCACGAATCCGGCCGCGCTCGTCGATCCGCTGGTCGGAACAGGCAGCGGCGGCGCGGTCGTCGGACAGGTCGACACGTTCCCCGGCGCCGACGTCCCGTTCGGCATGCTCCAGTGGAGCCCCGACACCACGTCCCGGCCGCCCGGCGGCGGCTACGACTACGACGACTCGCAGATCACCGGCTTCAGCCTCACGCATGTCTCCGGGCCGGGCTGCGCGGTCGCCGGCGACTTCCCGATTCTCCCGCTCGCCGGCGCGCTTCCCGCCGACCCGAACTCGGCCACCGCGTCCTTCACCCACGCGGCGGAGACCGCGCATCCGGGTTCTTACTCGGTGACCGCCGGGGGAGTGCGCACGCAGCTCGCGGCGACCGCGCGCACCGGCCTGGCGCAGTTCACCTACCCCGCGACCACGCAGGCCCAGCTGCTGGTGAAGGCCGCCGACAGCGCGAACGGCAGCTCCTCGGCCACCTTCCAGACCCTCGGCGACCAGGAGATCACCGGCGCCGTCAGCAGCGGCCACTTCTGCGGCCAGCCGGACAGCTACACCGTGTACTTCGCAGCGCGCTTCGACCGGCCGTTCACCGCCTCCGGAACCTGGGGCGGTACAAGTGCCGCGCAGGTCACCAAGTCCCCGGGTGGCGCGGCCGTGACCGAATACGGCAAGCAGAGCCCGCAGCCCAAGCGGTACCCGACCTCCGCCAGCCACTCCGCGGCAGCGCAGCAGGGCTCCGGAGTCGTCGCAGGGGGCTGGCTTACCTTCGACACGACGCATGACCCTGACGTGCGCATGCAGGTCGCGGTCTCGTACGTCAGCACGCAGGGCGCGCTGGGCAATCTCGCCGCCGAGGCGCACAGCTGGGACGTCAACACCGTGGCCGCGCAAGCCACCGCCGCATGGAACCGCCAGCTCGGCACCATCTCGATCCGCGGCGGCAGCCGCTCCGCGCAATCCACCTTCTACACAGCCCTCTACCACGCCTCGCTGGAGCCGAGCCTGTTCAGCGACGCGAACGGAGAGTATCCGGGCTTTGACAACAAGATCCACCGCGTGCAGCCCGGCCACGCCCAATACGCCAACTACTCCGGCTGGGACATCTACCGCTCCGAGGCGCCCTTGCTGGCCACGATCGATTCGCGCGTCGCCGCCGACATGGCCACCTCGCTGCTCAACGACGCGGCCCAAGGCGGCTGGCTGCCCAAGTGGCCGGTGGCCAACGGCTACACCGGCGTCATGAACGGAGACGCCGCGGACCCGATCCTCGCCGACTTCTACGCGTTCGGCGCGCGCGGCTTCGACGCGAAGGCCGCGCTGGCCGACATGGTCAACGGCGCGAACGCCACGGCCGGCACACCGGGCCAGGGCTGGTATGCCGAGCGCCCGAACGCGGCCGCGTACATCGCCGACGGGTACGTGCCGAACACCGGCTCCGACTCGATCAGCCCGGTGCCCAACGGCGCCTCCGAAACCCTCGAGTACGCCCTCGACGACTTCTCCATCTCCCGGCTCGCGCAATACCTGCATCAGGACTCGACCTCGCGCACCTTCGCCGGCCGCTCGCAGAACTGGGCCAACGTCTTCGACACCGCGGACGGCTACGTCGAGCCGCGCGACGCCTCCGGCGCCTTCCCCTCCGGCCCGCCGGTGCAGACCGGCAGCGGCTTCGGCCAGAACGGCTTCCAGGAGGGAAACGCGGCGCAGTACACCTGGATGGTCCCGCAGAACCTCAAGGGCCTGATCCAGGGCATCGGCGGTGACCAGGCCACCGCGGCCCGGCTCGACAGCTACTTCACCCAGCTCAACGCCGGACCGAACGCGCCGTACCACTGGCAGGGCAACGAGCCCGCGTTCGACACCCCGTGGGCGTACAACAGCGTCGGCCAGCCCTGGAAGACGCAGGCGATCGTCCACCAAATCAGCACCCAGCTATACTCGGCGACACCCGGCGGTGAGCCCGGCAACGACGACCTCGGAGCGATGAGCTCCTGGTACGTCTGGGCCGCGCTCGGCGTCTACCCGCAGACCCCCGGTGTACCGATGCTCGTACTCGGCGCGCCGCAATTCCCGCACGTGGTGATCCACGGCGCGTACGGCGACCTGCGCATCAACGCGGCAGGCGCCGGTGACACGTACATCAGCAGCCTGAAGGTCGACGGCCGCTCGACGCAGCACACCTGGATCGACGCCGCGCGCACGCACGAACTCGACTACACACTTTCGACGAGCCCGAACACCAGCTGGGGAACCGCACCCGGCGACGCGCCGCCGTCCTTCGGCGCGGGACCCGTCCACTTCCCGCCGAGCACCCGCGCGGCGCTCGCCGTCACTCCGGGCCAAATCCGGCTTACACCCGGCACCAGCACGACCGTGACCGTCGAGGCGGACGACACGCTCGGCACCTCCGGCCCGGCCACCGTCACGTGGAGCGCGGCGGCACCGAGCGGCCTGTCCGCAACACCGAGCGGCGGCACGATCACGGCACCGGCAGGCGGCACCGCGCAGACCACGGTCACCATCGCGGCCGCGCCAGGCATGGCGACCGGCTACTACCAGGTCTCATTCGCGGCGCACGCGTCCAACGGCGCAGCCATCCCCACCGTCTCGCTGCTGGCCACGGTCGCGCAGCCCGGCGAGAGCATCCCGACCGCGTACGTGTCCAACTACAGCGACAACACGGTCACACCGGTCGACACCCGCACCCGCAACGCCGGCCCGCCGATCCCGGTCGGCGGCGGCCCTGACGGCATGATCACGGCCGGCGGGAAGCTGTTCGTCGCCAACAACAACACCAACGACGTCACCGTGATCGACACGACCACGAACGCCGCGCTCGCCACCGTCCCGGTCGGCAGCGTGGCCGCCGACGTCGCGGCGACGCCGGACGGCAAGACGGTGTGGGTGACGAACTTCGGCGACGGCACCGTCCAGCCGATCGACGTCGCCACCCTCGCCACCGGCACCCCGATCGCGGTCGGCGGCCAGCCGGAACGGCTCGCGGTCAGCCCGGACGGCAAGCAGCTGTGGGTCGCGAACCAGGGCAGCGGCACGGTCAGCGACATCGACCTGGCCAGCCGCGCGGTCACGCACACCGTCGCGGTCGGCTCCGCGCCGTTCGGCGTCGCGATCACGCGCGACAGCAGCCGCGTGTTCGTCACCAACGGCGGCTCGGCCTCGGTCTCGGTCATCGACGCGGCGACCGACAGTGTCGCGGCCACCGTGCCGACCGGTGCAGGCCCGCAGTACGTCCAGATCACGCCGGACGGCAAGACCGCGTACGTCGCGGACTTCGGTGCGGGCGGGGTCACCCCGATCACCGTCGCGACCAACGCGCCGGGCTCGTTCATCCCGACCGGATCCGGCGCCTACGCGGTCGGATTCAGCCCGGACGGGACGACGGCGTGGGTGGTGGACACCAACGTCAACAACGTCGTGCCGGTGACCGTCGCGACCGGAACGCCGGGCGCGGCGGTGACGGTCGGCAACGTGCCCGACGGCGTGACCGTGATCGACTAACCCCCGCCACCGGCGGCCGCGGGGCACTGGCGTTGTACGCCAGTGCCCCGCAGCCGCCTTGCAAAGTCATCCATCCGCCCTGCCCATCCATCCGCCCTGCCCATCCATCCGCGCCGCCCACCCCCCGCCCATCCATCCACACCGCACCGAATCAGCCCCCTGCCCCGCCTGCTCAGCGCCTTTCCCGTCCCCGTTGCAGCAACCTGCCACCCTGTCGTGTCGCGGCCACGTCCGACTGCGCTTAGCCTGCGAACATGAGCAGCAAAGAGGCGCACGTCGATGTGGCCGGCCGATCCGTG
>NZ_DASRGV010000382.1:0-9862 GCF_035650855.1 Actinocrinis sp.
AGTTTCTGCTGGAAGGTCTCCAGCGACTCGATCTGCACCGCGTACATCGAGCCCCCGCCGCCACCCGCGTCCAGCATGGCGTCACCCCGCTTCCCGTTCGCCGTCTGCGCTCGCCCTGCGCCGGCTCGCGCCGTGTTTCCCGTCCTGCTGCTTACGCTCTGGTTACTGCCCTTGTTGCTGTTGTTGCGCTTGGTGCTCTTGCTGCCCACGTTCCCCGACCCGGCTATCGTTCGGCGCGCTCAAGGCGCCGCGGGCGCGGGGGTTTCTCAGGGCACTCTAGCGAAAAACGGCGCCGCGCAGGAGGCCGCGCGGCGCCGTTGAGAGGTCTGCTTCGTGTCTTTGCCGGGGTCAGACGCCCATCGCGTGGACGCCGCCGTCGACGTGGATGACCTCGCCCGTGGTCTTCGGGAACCAGTCGGACAAGAGGCCGATCACACCGCGCGCGGCCGGCTCGGGGTCGTTCATATCCCAGCCGATCGGGGCCCGCTCGTCCCAGACCCCTTCGAAGCGGTCGAAACCGGGGATGGACTTGGCCGCCATGGTCTTGACCGGGCCGGCCGAGATCAGGTTGCTGCGGATGCCCTTGGGTCCGAGGTCGCGGGCGAGGTAGCGGCTGGTCGATTCGAGGGCCGCCTTCGCCACGCCCATCCAGTCGTAGCCGGGCCAGGCGACCTGCGCGTCGAAGTCCATGCCGACGATCGAGCCGCCGCTCTCGCCGAACAGCGGGGCGACCGCCATGGCGAGGGACTTGTACGAGAACGCCGAGACGTTGACCGCCGTCGCTACGGATTCCCACGGGGTGTTGAGGAAGTTGCCGCCGAGGGCGTCGGTGGGGCCGAAGGCGATGGAGTGCACGACGCCGTCGAGCCCGTCGAGGTGCTGGCGGACGTTGCCGGGCAGGGCGGCCAGGTGCTCCTCGTTGGTGACGTCGAGCTCGATGACCGGCGCGGGCTTCGGCAGCCGTGCGGCGATCCGGTTGACCAGCGAGATCCGCCCGTAGCCGGTGAGCACCACGTCGGCGCCCTCCTCCTGCGCCAGGCGCGCGACGCTGAAGGCGATCGACGCGTCGGTGATGACGCCGGTGACGAGGACGCGCTTGCCGTCCAGGATTCCCATCGGGTTCAGTGCCCCATTCCCAGTCCGCCGTCCACGGGGATGACGGCTCCGTTGATGTACGCCGCGTCGGGCGAGGCCAAGAATTTCACGACCCCGGCGATCTCGTCCACGCTGGCGTAGCGGCCGAGCGGCACCTGGGAGACGATCTCGGCCCTGCGCTCCTCAGTGAGCACGGCGGTCATCTCGGTGTCCACGAAGCCTGGGGCGACCACGTTGGCGGTGATCGCGCGCGAGCCGAGTTCGCGGGCCAGCGAGCGGGCCATGCCGACCAACCCGGCCTTGGAGGCGGCGTAGTTCACCTGTCCCGCTGAGCCGGACAGGCCCACGACCGAGGAGATGAAGATGATCCGGCCGCGGCGAAGGCGCAGCATGCCCTTGGCGGCGAGCCTGGCGACGCGGAAGGAGCCCTTGAGGTTGGTGTCGACGACGGCGTCGAAGTCCTCTTCGCTCATCCGCAGCAGCAGGGTGTCGCGGGTGATGCCGGCGTTGGCCACCAGGACCTCCACCGGGCCGTGCGCCGCGGCGACCTCCTGGAACGCCCGCTCAACGTCCTCCGGCACGGTGATGTCGCACCGCACGGCGAGGAACGAGCCCTCGCCCTTCACCGGTACGATCGGCGGTTCGCCGGACCGGTAGGTCACGGCGACCTTGTCGCCCTGTTCGGCGAAGGCCCGTGCAATGGCCAGTCCGATTCCACGGTTGCCGCCGGTGACTAGCACCGACCTGGCCGCGCTGCTTTCCGCCACGCGTGCGTCCTTCCCTCGTCGCGATGCTGGTAGGTCCCCACGGGAACGCTATCGCTCCTGAACTTGAGCGCCCCTTGCGGGGGACTACAAAAGCGCCAGGACAGGGTGGTGGAGTTCAGCTAGGTTCGGGGGCAGGTGTCGCGGTGTGGACGCGGAGCGCGGAGTAGTCACGGGAGGGCAGTGTGAGTCGAGAGCAGCACGGTGTGGAGGGTTCCGGCGGGGCTCAGGACGCGGAGGACGGCGACGCGAAGCGGATCGATCCCGCGTTCCTGGAGCTGCCGCTGCGGGACATGGCGCAGGCGGCGCTGATCCGGGCGCGGGAACTGGGCGCGGAGCATGCGGACTTCCGGTCGGAGCTCATCCGCGAGCAGATGATCCGACTTCGCGATGGTCAGCTGGACGGGGTGAACGACAGCTCCGAGACGGGGATCTCGGTGCGGGTCGTGCACGAGGGCACGTGGGGCTTCGCGGCGGGCGTCGTGCAGACCCCGCAGGCCGCGGCGCGGTTGGCGGAGCAGGCGGTGCAGGTCGCGCGGGTGTCGCGGCCGGTCAACGCCGAGCCGGTGGTGCTCGCGGCGGAGCCGTCCTACGGCGAGCAGTTCTGGGTGTCGGCGTACGAGGTCGACCCCTTCGACGTGCCGGACGCGGAGAAGATCGCGCTGCTGACGCAGTGGTCGCGCCGCCTGCTCGACGCCGAGGCCGTGGATCACGTGGACGCCTCGCTGCACGCCGTGAAGGAGAACAAGTTCTACGCCGACACCAACGGCACGGTCACCATCCAGCAGCGGGTGCGGGTGCATCCGGTGGTCGAGGCGGTGGCGGTCGACGCGGAGGGCAAGTACGGCACGCCCGGGGCGTTCGAGTCGATGCGGACGCTCGCGCCGCCGGCCGGGCGCGGCTGGGAGTACCTGACCGGCACCGGTTGGGATTGGGACGCGGAGTTGGCCGAGTTGCCCGGTCTGCTGGCGGAGAAGCTGGCCGCCCCGTCGGTGGAGGCGGGCGAATACGACCTTGTTATCGCACCGTCGAATTTGTGGCTGACGATCCATGAGTCGATCGGGCACGCGACGGAGCTGGACCGCGCGCTGGGCTACGAGGCCGCGTACGCGGGGACGTCGTTCGCGACGCTGGATCAGCTGGGCACGCTGAAGTACGGGTCCGAGGTGATGAATGTCACCGGCGACCGAATCGTCGAGCACGGCCTGGCCTCGATCGGCTTCGACGACGAGGGCGTGCAGACGCAGCGCTGGGACATCGTCAAGGGCGGCGTTCTGGTGGGCTATCAGCTCGACCGCAGGATCGCGCAGCTCAAGGGGCTGCACGGCGCGCGCTCCAACGGCTGCGCCTTCGCGGACTCCCCGGGCCACGTGCCGATCCAGCGGATGGCGAACGTGTCGCTGCAGCCGGCGCCTGACGGCCCGTCGACCGAGGAGCTGATCGCCAGGGTCAAGCGCGGGCTGTTCATCGCCGGGGACAAGTCCTGGTCGATCGACATGCAGCGCTACAACTTCCAGTTCACCGGGCAGCGCGCGTACCTGATCGTGGACGGCAAGCTGGCCGGCCAGGTGCGCGACTTCGCGTATCAGGCCACGACGACGGACTTCTGGGGCTCGATGGAGGCGGTGGGCGGCCCGCAGACCTATGTGCTCGGCGGGGCGTTCAACTGCGGCAAGGGCCAGCCGGGGCAGATCGCCCCGGTCTCGCACGGCGCCCCTTCGGCGCTGTTCCGGGGCGTGCGGATCCTCAACACGGTGCAGGAGGCGGGACGGTGACCGGGAACGGGGCGGCCGCGGGCGTGGCTTCGGCGCAGGAGCTCGCGGAGCGGGCGCTGCAGCTCTCGCGCGCGGACGGCGCGGTGGTGCTGGTGGACGAGTCGTCCGCGGCGAATCTGCGGTGGGCGAACAACACGCTGACCACGAACGGGGTGGCCGAGGGCCGCACGGTCACGGTGATCTCGACGGTGAACGGCGGGCAGGGCACCTCGGCCGCCGTGCTCTCCCGCTCGGGCGTCGATCGCGACACGATCGAGGACCTGGTGCGGGCGAGCGAGCAGGCCGCGCGGGACGCCGGACCGGCCGAGGACGCGCAGCCGCTGGCCGGTCCGGAGGCGGCGGGTGCGGGCGGTTCGGCTTGGCAGGACGCGCCGGCGACGACGTCGATCGACGTGTTCTCGTCGTTCGCTCCGGAGCTCGGGGAGGCGTTCGACGCGGCGCGGGCGGCCGGGCGGCTGCTGTTCGGGTTCGCCTCGCACTCGATGACGAGCACTTATCTGGCGACCTCGGCCGGGCTGCGGCTCAAGCACGACCAGCCGAACGGGACGCTGGAGCTGAACGCCAAGTCCGCGGACTTCGCGCGCTCGGCGTGGGCGGGCGCTTACACGAAGGACTTCGCGGACGTGGACGTCCAGGCGCTCGGCACGCAGCTGGCCCAGCGGCTGGACTGGCAGAAGCGCCGCATCGAGCTGCCCGCGGGCCGCTACGAGACGCTGCTGCCGCCCTCCGCGGTCGCGGACCTCTCCATCTTCATGCTCTTGGTCGCCTCGGCGCGGGACGCCGCCGACGGCCGCACGGTGTTCTCGGCGCCGCGCGGGGAGGGCTCGGGCAACGGCACGAAGGTCGGCTCGCGCATCGGCATCGAGGGCCTGCGGCTGTGGTCCGACCCGTCCGCGCCGGGCCTGGAGGCCGCGCCGTTCAACATCGCGCGCTACTCCTCGGGCAGCCAGTCGGTGT
This sequence comes from Actinocrinis sp., assembly GCF_035650855.1. Taxonomy (GTDB): domain Bacteria; phylum Actinomycetota; class Actinomycetes; order Streptomycetales; family Catenulisporaceae; genus Actinocrinis. The sequence continues at coordinate 4,592 of NZ_DASRGV010000382.1, forward strand.
TCGACAACGGACTCGCGCTGGAGCCGGTCGACTGGGTGCGGGACGGGGTTCTGGAGCGGTTGGTCACGACGCGGCACTCCGCGGCCGCGACCGGGCTCCCGCTGGCGCCGCCCGGCGACAACCTGCTGATGGAGGGCTCGGGCGGAGCGGACGCGCCCGGCCTTGAGGAGATGACCCGCTCGACCGACCGCGGGCTGCTGCTCACCTGCCTGTGGTACATCCGCGAGGTCGATCCGCAGTCGCTGCTGCTGACCGGGCTGACCCGCGACGGGGTGTACCTGGTGGAGGGCGGCGAGGTGACCGGGGTGGTCAACAACTTCCGGTTCAACGAGTCGCCGGTCGACCTGCTGGGCCGGATCGCCGAGATGGGGCGCCGCGAGCAGTGCCTGCCGCGCGAGTGGACCGACTACTTCACCCGCACCGCGATGCCGCCGCTGCGGATCGGGGACTTCAACATGTCCTCGGTGTCGAAGGCCAGCTGAGCCGAGGGGACCGGACGGTCACCCGCCCTCAACGGGCCGGCCGTCCGGTCGTACGCTGATGGGGTGCCAAACAGCGGGAACCGCGACGACTTCGAGCACCGGCCGCAGGACGAGGACCAGGTGTACGGGATCACGACCGCCGAGACCAGCCACATGCAGGAGATCTCCCGGCGGCAGAAGCAGTACATCGTGACCATGCTCGTGCGCGTCGTCTCGATCATCGTGGTGGTGTGCGTTCCCGGGATCTCCTGGCCGATCAAGATCGGGCTGTGCCTGGTGGCGACGATCATCCCGTACGTGGCCGTGGTGCGGGCCAACGGCGGCCCGGCGCAGGACAAGGGTCCGACGAACCTGCTGCTGGCGCCGCCGCGCGAGGAGCTGGGCGCGGCGCAGCGCGGGCTGCCCGCGTCGGGCGAGCAGCCGGGCTTCATCCAGGGCGAGTTCCTCGTCAAGGACGAGGGCGGCTACGGCCCGGGACCCGCGGCGGGCGGCGGCGCACAGGCCTCGACCGCGAACGGCTACGTCCGGCGTGCGCCGCTGTCCGACGGCGCCGCGACCGCGGACGGGCCCCGTGCGGAACCCGGCGAGGAGCCCGCCGATCAGGGTCCTGATCAGTCGCCGCGGACGCAGGGGACCGCGGCGGGCTGAACCCGGGGCCCCAGGCGTGGCCCGGGGCTGGCGTTGCCTGTTCCAACGCCTGGGATTTCGTTAGCGGGGGTTCACGAGTTCTGGCGGGCATGCCATACTTCTGATGCACGCCCTGCTCCCCCGTCAGGGCGGTGCCGGCGGGGCCGACCTTTTGGGCGCCCTGCCCCGCATACTGGGCGGCTCCCCCCGTGGCTGTCCAGGATGCCGCGTCGGCTCGCGTCCCCCCGTGCGCGAGCCGACGCCTCTTTTCCGGGACTCCGAACCTCGCTTGGGCACTCGCGCTCGCGGCGGACTCGAAGACTGGCCCAAGTCGCCCTTATCGCGTTTTCGAGGGAATGCCCGCTCCCGAGGCAGCTCGCGCGGCGTCGCGGGGCTCAGCCGCCGATCGCGGACATCGACCGCTGCGGCTGAACGAATCCGGGCTCGCCGATACCGGCGGCCGCCTTCTTGCCGAGCATCGCGGTGCGCCAGGCCTGCGCGATGGTCTCGTCGTCCGCGCCGCCGCGCAGCAGGCCGCGCAGGTCGGTCTCCTCGCGGGCGAACAGGCAGGTGCGCACCTGGCCGTCCGCGGTCAGCCGGGTGCGGTCGCAGGCGGCGCAGAACGGCCGGGTCACCGACGCGATCACGCCGACGCGGCCACCGCCGGGAGCTCCGGGCCCCCCGTCCACCAGCCAGGTCTCGGCCGGGGCGGCGCCGCGCACCGCCTCGCCCTCGGGTTCGAGGCGGAACTCGGCGGCCAGGCGGTCCAGGATCTCCTGCGCGGTGACCATCTGCGCGCGGTCCCAGCCGTGTTGCGCGTCGATCGGCATCTGCTCGATGAACCGCAGTTCGTAGCCGCGTTCCAGGCACCAGCGCAGCAGCGCCGGGGCCTCGTGGTCGTTCACGCCGCGCATGAGCACCGAGTTGATCTTGACCGGCCGCATCCCGGCGCGGGCGGCGGCCTCGATGCCGGCCAGGACGCGGGCGTGCTTGTCCCGGCGGGTGAGCGTCTTGAAGGTCAGCGGATCGAGGCTGTCGAGCGAGACGTTGACCCGGTCGAGCCCGGCCTCGGCCAGCGGCGCCGCGAGCCGTTCGAGCGCGGTGGCGTTGGTGGTCACCGAGAGGGTGGGGCGGGGGCGCAGCGCGGCCAGGCGCGCGACGATGCCGACGATGCCCTGCCGGATCAGCGGTTCCCCGCCGGTCAGCCGCACCTCCCGCACGCCGAGCCGGCCGACCGCGATGTCGACAAGCCGCACCAGCTCGTCGTCGGTGAGCAGTTCGGGGCGGGGCAGCCACGGCAGGCCCTCGGCCGGCATGCAGTAGGTGCAGCGCAGGTCGCACCGATCGGTCAGGGACAGCCGCAGATCTGTGGCGGTCCGGCCGAATCGGTCGTTCAGCGCCGTACCCATGATCCGAGCCTAGCGCCTCGGTCCGACGAGACCGGCCGCCGTGGCCTTACCGCTTGGATACTGAGACGAAGTCCCGGTCCGAGGGCTGGAAGTAGCGGTCCGCGGGCTGGGTGAAGTCCCACAGCTTCGAGGGCGCGGGGTTCGCCGCGTCGCCGCTGTAGGTCATGAAGGACACCCAGTCCGGGTTGATGTCCAGCTCCATCGCGTTGACCGCGCCGGCCGCCTGGAGCAGCTTGGCGAGCGTGTAGACGGACAGGAACTTCCCGCTGATGTACACGATGTCGCCCTTGGCGGTCATCCCGACGCCGGAGCGCGCGATGAAGTAAGAGTTCTTGATCGTGTAGCCCCACTGGGCGCTGGACCCGTCGCCGGGACCGACCGTGACCTGCCCGTTGTCCACCAGCAGGCTCAGGTTCTGGCGGACCGCGGCGATCGTCGGGCCCATGGTCTCGTCCCGGCCCCACTTGCCGATCTTTATCGAGCCGTCGGTGAAAAAGACCTCGGCTGCCTTACCGTTCACCAGCGGGACGGCGCTCTTGCCGTCCATGTAGAACCCGGCGAGCGCGTCGTCCGGCTTGACCTTGAAGCCGCCGTTCCACGTCGCCACGAGGTTCGCGCGCTGGTCCGCCGGGACGGTGTCAGGGGTCTTCCACGTCCCGCCGGGCTGCTGGTAGCCGGGGTGCAGCGTGAAGCTGAGCGCCTTCTGGTTCATCCACACCGCGTACGCCAGGTCTGAAGTGTGCTGGGCATCGGGGCGCAGCGCGGTCTTCTCGACGATGGGAGCGCCGTTCGCGCCCATGGTGACCGGACGCCACACGCCTTCGCCGGGGATCGTGCCGGCGGCGAGCGGAGTGATGTTGGTCGGGATGTCGATGTTGGGCTTGGGCGGCGGGGCCGCGGTGGGGCCCTGCAGCTGCGCGATCTGGCTGGCGCTCAGCCCGCCGCCGGTGGGCGGCGGCTTGTAGCTGGCGTTCTCCAGCCAGGTCACCGCCCAGCCCATGTGGTGGTCGCGGCCCCACTCGGCGACGCGCGCGGCGAGCCGGTCGGTGCCGGGCGCGGTCAGGTACGGGTAGAGGGTGATGCCGACGTAGCCGAAGAAGATCAGGAACACGCCGAGGACGCTGCGGCGGATGATCTTGCGGCGGCGCTTGATGTGCGGCGGTACGAGCTTCTTGCCCTTGCGGCGGCCGGAGCCGGCGTCCGCATCGGCCGGGTCGCCGGACTGGTCCGGACCGCCGGCCCGGCGGCGCGAGGAACCCGCCTGGTCCGTGCGAGGATCGGCGGTCGCGCTCGACGCGAATGCGCGCGAGTCGAGCACCGTGGTCGCGCCGAGCCGGTCTGCGCTACGCGGCCGCCCTGTGCCGTACGCGCGGTTGTCCTGCGGTGCGCGGCCGTCGCCGTAGCCGTGGCCGTCATCGCCATAGCCGCGGCCGCCGGTACGGTCGCCACGGCCGTCGCCGGCATATCCAGCCTGCTCGCGGCCGTACGGATCGGCGCCTTGCCCGCCGCCGTAACCGCGTCCGTCGCCGCCGTGCCTGCCGCGGCTGTGCCCGGGAGCCTGGCCGCCGCCGTCACGGCGGCGCCGTTCGGCCTGCTCGTCGTGCGCACGCGTCTGGAACGGGTCGTACGGCTCGGGACGGCCATATCCGCGCTGCGGCTGCGCACGACGCGGCGCCTCGTTGTACGAGGCCTCCTGGTCGAAGAACTCGCTGCGCTCGGAGTGCCTTCCGCGCTGCGCATCGTCCTGCGCGCCCGCGTACTGGTCGGGCTGCTGCCCCTGGTACCGGCCGGACTCGGGGTACTGGCCCGGACGCTGCGGGGGCGGCGTCGGACGACCGTAGTCCGGGTAGTCCGTGCCGTCTTGTCCGTATGTCATCGTGCGACAGTCCCCAAGGTCGTTGCGTGGGCGGCCCGTCCGCCGTCTCATTCGGTTGGCACTGCGTCTTCGGTCGGCACTGCGTGTCGATCTCTTCATGAAAGACGCCGCCTCGCGGGGAGCAGTTGCGAGCGGGCGGCGGGTCTCTCAAAAAATCTGCTGTCTTCAGCTTTGGCTCAGCCCAGTCTAGTAGGGCGCGCCTTCGCCTGCGCGATAACACGTACGCGTGTGCGAGCAGGTTCACTCGATACCGCGATGCGCTGCGCGACGCGCTATGGCAGCGTGGTCAGGCTTCCTGCGCCGTCGGGCGGACCATGAGCTCGTTGATCGCGACGTGCCGGGGCCGGGTGACCATGTACTCGATCGCGTCGGCGATGTCCTGGGCTTCGAGCACCTTCACGCCGGCGAACCGCTGCGCTTGCGCCTCCTGGATCTCCGGGCGCAGGTGGTCGCGCAGCTCGGTGTCCACGGCGCCGGGCTCGATGAGCGAGACCCGCAGGTGGCGGCGGGCGAATTCCTGGCGCAGCGACTCGCTGAACGCGCCGACGCCGAACTTGGTGGCGTTGTAGACGTTGCTGCCGAGGCGCGCCACCCGCCCGGCGATCGAGCTGACGTTGACCAGGTCGGCGACCTGACGCGGCCCGGTCTCGGCGGCGCGCAGCAGGTGCGGGAGGGCGGCGTGGGTGGCGGTGAGCAGCGCGGTGAGGTTGAGGTCCACCATGCGCCGCCAGTCCTCGAGCGAGGCGGTGGCTGCGGGCCCGAGCAGCATGATCCCGGCGTTGTTGACCAGGATGTCGATGCGGTCGTGGCCGAACGCGCCAGCGGCGGCGTCGACAGCCTCACGCAGCCTGTCGGCGTCTGTGACGTCCACCGGCAG
>NZ_DASRGV010000383.1:0-6519 GCF_035650855.1 Actinocrinis sp.
CTACCCGATGCGGCTAGGGCACGAATGGTCCGGCCGCGTCGCTGCGGTCGGTGAAGGTGTCGACGCGCAGTGGGTCGGCCGCCGCGTGATGGGCGACACTATGATCGGTGACGGGACCTGCCGCCGCTGCCTGCGCGGGCGACAGCACGTCTGCGAGAACCGCGAGGAGATCGGAATCCGTACCGGCCGGCGCGGCGCACTGGCCGAGCAGCTCGCCGTCCCGGTCTCCTCACTGCACGTCCTGCCCGACACCGTCGACGTAGCGCTCGGCGCTCTGGTCGAGCCCGGCGGCAACGCGTTGCGCGCGGTGCGGGCGGCGGAACTGACGGAGGCGGACCGCGTCCTGATCCTCGGCCCCGGCACCATCGGTCTGCTAGCGGCCATGTTCGCCCGCGCCGCCGGTGCGGAGGTACACGTGGCGGGCGTGACAGACGGCTCCCTCGCCTTCGCGCGCGAACTCGGCTTCGAGAACAGCCGGCACGTGGACCAGTTGCCGCCGCTGCCGTTCGACGCGGTGATCGACGCGACCAACCACGTGCGCTCGCCCGGGCGGGCCCTGGACCTGGTCGAACCGGGCGGCCGCGTCGTCTACATCGGGCTGGCCAGCGAACCCGGCACCATCGACACCCGCACGCTCGTCCTGAAGGACGTCACCGCGATCGGCGTCCTATCCGCCTCGCCGGGCCTGGAGGCCGCCATCCGCGCCTACGCCGAGGGTGTGGTCGACCCCCGGCCCTTGGTCGCCGCGACCGTGAGCCTGGAACGCACGAGCGAAACCCTGGCGGGCCGGCGTCCGGCGGACGCCGGGCCGGGACCGAAGATCCACATCGATCCCCGCCTCGGCTGAACGGTCTCTACGGCATCACTGCCTATGCAGCAAGCGAGCGCTGCTCGTCGAGCTGTTCGATCGGCACCGGCAGAAGGCGCAGACGCGGGCCGTGGCGCGCCACCGACAGCGCCCGCGCCAGGGCGAGCGCGCCGAGAAGATTCAGGAAGGCGAACTCGATGAACGGGGCCAGGCCCAGATCGACCGACGACAGGTGGATGATCAGTATCAGGATCATGGCGCGGCCGAGGATGGCGATAGCGCTGATCAACGCCTCGTCGCGGCACGGATTTTCGTGTGCTGCGAGATCTGCGATGAAGATGATCGCGAACACAGCGCAGGCGCCGATGGTGCACTGCGCGACGTGCTCGACCAGTGATCTGTCGCGCATCGCCGCCAGGATGACGCTCGTTCCCGCGGCCCAGCAGCACGCGCTGAACGCGCATGTCCATCGCCTGCCGTGGCGCACGAGAAAGGTGCGCTTGCCGAACATGGCGTCGCCGCGCACGTCACGGAAGTCCTTGAGCAGGATGCGCCCGATGAAGCCGAGGTACAGGCCAGCGAGCAGTGCGAGGTCAGTCCCCGTCGGCGCGTAGCGGACCGCGGTGATCCCGAGCAGGTAAGGCACCGCGACGTAGCAGGCCGGCAGCAGCAACGGCGCGAGCACACCGCGCTGCGCGATGCGGACCGGCCGCACCGAGTACGCGCCGCTGACGGCGAGACCCACGCCGGTGATCAAGAGCGCCGGCCAGCCGATCAGGACACTGATGATTAGCGCGGCGCCGGCCGCGACCCAGCCCGTCGCGAGCAGGCGCGCCCGGCTGACCGCGCCGGAGACGAGCGGGCGGCGCGGGTCGCCGGGGAGGTTCACCCGGTCGATGGCCTCGTCCGCCAAGTCGTTGCAGGCCACGGAGAACACCAGGAACGCCGCGATCACGGCGAGGATCTTCGCCAGCGACACGTAGGCGTTGGGCTTTCCGGCCTGCGCCAGGCCGAGTTCCGCGTAGAACGCCAGCAGCACGAGCACCGGCGGCCGTGCGGTCACGACAATGCCCCGCAGCTGTCGAACCACCCTTTCTGCCGGAGTCATTTGTTGCTCCCGTAGTTCGACATGCCGATCCAGAACACGACTGCTACCGCGGCGACCGACAGGCCCGCGAAGGCCATCAGCACCGCGACGACGATGCCGAAGACGGTCCAAGCGCGCTCGAAACCGGAGGCGGGCCGGGAGCGCGAGGCTTTCATGCGGCACCGCGCACGTGATCGAGGGGAAGTGTCATGACGACAGTCTCGCCATCCGCCGACGCGCCGAAATCCGTACGGATACTCAGGTTCGACGGGTCGGCGTACTCAGGTGCCTCTCGACACCATCAGGCAACGTACTGTCACGCGCCGAGAGTAGCCGCGTCGCGGGCTGGCGTCGCAGCTGCGCGTCATGTGCAAAAATGCAGCTCACTGACCGGCGAGGCGGTATGCGGGGGAGAAGAGGGGCAATGCGATCGCCGTGGCACACGACAGCTCGTGTACTCGCGGTGGACGGCGGCCCGCACGGGTACGAAGCGCCACTGTGGCGCGCGCTCACCGTCTTTCGCGTCGCAGCGTTCGGATTCGCGGCCGTGCTCGCGGCCGCCCGCTACAGTCATTTCACCCGCCCGGTTCTCGTATTGTGCGGGCTCATGGTCATGGCGCTGTGGACCGGTTACAGCTCCTACGCCTACCCCCGCGGTGCTCGCCGCAGCTGGCTGTTGCCGTGGGCGGATCTCGCGATCACGGTCGGCTGCTTGCTGCTCACCCGGTGGGTGCTGCACGCGGACGACCTGGCGGTGACGCTGCCGATGGTGTGGATCGCAGGGCCCGTCATCGCCTGGGCGATTCGCGCCGGGCGCCGCGCCGGTTGCGCCGCCGCTGCGGTGATCGGAGCCTGCTGCATGGTCGTGCGGGGGCGGATCGACCTGACCGGAGTCAACGAGGGCGTGCTTCTGCTGCTGACCGCGATCGCCATCGGCCATATCGCCAGGCTCAGCAGCGAGGCGGAGACCCGGGCGCTGGAGGTGGCCACCGCGCGGGAGCGCGAGCGCCTGGCTCGTGGCATCCACGACTCGGTGCTCCAGGTGCTGGCCCTGGTGCAGCGGCGAGGCACGGAACTCGGCGGCGAGGCGGCTGAACTCGGGCGGCTGGCCGGCGAGCAGGAGAGCGCGCTGCGCCAGCTGATCGGGACGCGCACCGCCGGTTCGGCATCGCATTCCAAGCCTGCCGGGAACGCGGATCTGCGCGAGGTGCTCAGCCGGTTCGCCACTGCCACGGTCACCGTCGCCACCCCGGCCGCCGCGGTCGTGCTGCCCGGCGCCGTCGCGGACGAACTCGCGGCAGCCGTGGGCGCGGCGCTGGACAACGTGCGCAGGCATGTCGGCCCGCACGCACCGGCGTGGCTCCTCGTCGAAGATGAAGGCGACGGTGTGGTGGTGACCGTGCGGGACGACGGGCCCGGCATCGCGCCAGGCCGGCTGGCCGAGGCGGCGCGGGCGGGGCGTATCGGTGTCACGCGGTCGATCCGGGGGCGGCTCGAGGAGCTGGGCGGCACGGTCGCGATCAGCTCGCCGGCCGGTCAGGGCACTGAGGTGGAGATGCGGGTGCCGCGGCGATGACGACACACGAGCAGCGGCCGCCGGCCGGCGCAGCGGATACCAGGGTCCTGATCGTCGATGACCACCCGATGTGGCGCGACGCGGTCGCCCGCGACCTCGCCGCCGCCGGATACCAGGTCGTCGCGGCGGTCGGCGAGGGACGCGCGGCGCTGCGGGCGGCCGCTGCGGCGCGGCCCGACCTGGCCGTGGTCGATCTGCAGCTGCCGGACGTCAACGGCGTCGAGGTGATCAAGGGGCTGCTGGCCGTACTCCCGGCCCTGCGGGTCCTGGTGCTCTCCGCGAGCGGCGAGCACCAGGACGTCCTCGACGCGGTCAAGGCCGGCGCCGGCGGCTACCTGCTGAAATCGGCGAGCGCCGCCGAGTTCCTCGACGCGGTCGCCAGGACCGCCGCCGGCGACGCCGTGTTCACCGCCGGACTCGCCGCGCTGGTGCTGGGCGAATTCCGCCGCCTGGCCGCCACGCCCCGCGGCGAAGCGGACGACCCGGTCCCCCAGCTGACCGAGCGGGAGACCGAGGTGCTCCGCCTTGTAGCCAAAGGCCTGACATACCGCCAGATCGCGGAGCGCCTCGTCCTCTCGCATCGCACCGTGCAGAACCACGTGCAGAACACACTCGGCAAGCTGCAACTGCACAACCGGGTCGAGCTGGTCCGCTACGTGATCGAGAACGGGCTGGCACAGGAGTAGACCGGATGAGAGCGGGAGCGCCGCACCTGGGCTGGTAGTTCAGATGGCGCCGAAGAACTGGTTCGCGCCACCGTCGTAGTAGTAGGCGTCGATGCCGGCTCCGGCCCACGGGCTGTCGCCGTACACGTCCATGTACAGGCCGCTCCAGGGGTTCATGATGGTGGCGGAGCCGATGAGCGAGGGGGTGACCGGGGTGTGCCAGATCTGGTTGATCCCGCCGGCGCAGGGGAACTGGACGATCTGGTCGCCCGCCACCCCGTCGGTGGTCAGGCACAGCCCGCTGTTGGCGTTCTGGATCATGTAGTTCTCGTTGCCGGCGACCGGGATGAAGGTCCAGTTCTGGTTGTTGCCGCCGTTGGCGTACCACTGGATCAGGCCGCCGCCGGAGGAGGTCGAGCCGCCGGCCATGTCGAGCAGCAGGCCGAAGCTGGAGTTCGGGGTCAGGTGGATCGTGAACCCGGAGGCGGCGTGCGCCGAGGTGACCCCCGCGGCCAGCGCGCCGGCCGTCGCCAGCGCCACCGTGGCGGTGGCGGCCGCGGCCCGGCCGCGCAGCGAGCGCAGTCGTGACCGGCGCAGGGCGGATCCGGTCGGCGTGGCGGCGGAGACGTGCTTGTTCATGGCTGATACCCCTTTGAGGACTTGAAGAGCGCGGCGCCCCGTTGGCGTTCGCGTGATGTGGCCGCGGCTGACGGCTGAGGATCCCCGTTCGCTGCGTGCTGATATTGAGGCTAGGTGGGGCGCAGGTGCGCCGATCTGCAGTGCATCTATAGGCCGTGTATGCGCTCTGATCAGGCGATTTAGTCGTTGCGCGGAGGTAGGGCGGCAACAATCGGCAAAAGCGGCAGCTGCGTCGTTGCCGCCGGTTCACCGGCGACAGGCCGCTTGAACGCTGATACAGCCGTCAGTCGTCAGCTGTCAGTCGTCAGCCGGCGCAGGCACAAATCGCACCGTGACGGCCAGTCCGCCTTCGGGGCGCGAGGTGATGGCAAGCGCGGCATGATGGGCCTGAGCGACTGCGTTGATGATGGCCAGGCCGAGACCGTGTCCGTCGTGGCGGCCGGGCGCGAGCCGCTGGAAGGGGTGGATCAGCTGTCTCAACTGGTCGTCCGGAACGAGTGGTCCGGTGTTGGTGACGGTGATGCTCACCCAGGGGCCCGACTGCTCGGTGGTGATGTGAGCCTGTCCGCCGCAATGGTTGTGGCGGATCGCGTTGTCGACCAGGTTGGCGACGAGGCTCTCGATCAGTCTGGGGTCGCCTGCCGTGATTGCGGGCGTGATCTTCTCGGTGAGCTCCACTGCGTGCTTCTCCGCCTCTTCGCGGCGGGAAGCGATGACGCCCTTGGCGACCTCGGCCAGGTCGAGGTTCTGGCGGCGGGAGATCCCGTGCTCGCTGGTGGCCAGGATAAGCAGCGCCTGCACGAGCCGTTCCTGATGTGCCCCGACGGCGAGGGCGTCCTCGCAGACCGCGCGCAAGGTCGCGGCGTCGGCTTCGGGGTCGGCGAGGGCGACTTCGAGCAGCGTGCGCAGGCCGGCGAGCGGCGTGCGCAATTCGTGTGAGGCGTTGGCGACGAAGTGGCGTTGCGCGTCGAAGGCGGCTTGCAGGCGGGCGAACAGGTCGTCGAGGGTGTGGCCCAGTTCGCTCAGCTCGTCGACCGGTTCGCCAAGGCCGAGCCGCTGATGGAGGTTGCCGGCGGAGATGTGCTGAGCGGTGCTGGTGATCGTGCGCAGCGGTCTGAGGAACCGGCCGGCCACGAGCCGGCCGAGGGCGAGAGAGACTGGGACGAGGATGACCAGCGCGAGGGCGGAGCCGGTCAGCAGCTGCTGCAAGCTGAATCCGTGGCCGGTCCCGGTCCCGGTGACTGAGGCCGGCGCGGGTTCGCCCTTGGGCTTGGTCGACTGGACGCTGAGCAGCGGGACGTCCACGAGTACGAGCACGAAGACCCCGGCGAGGTAGATGCCGGCCGCGTAGGCCAGCGCGAGCCGGGTCTGCAGAGAGCGTCTGGGCAACGGCTGCGGACCGGTCATGACGATCCGATGCGGTAGCCGCCCTCGCGAACGGTCTCGATCACGGGCGGGTCACCGAGCTTGGCGCGCAACCGGTGCATGGTGTGCTTGACGGCGCTGCTGAAGGGGTCGGCCGCCTCGTCCCAGACGCGTTCGAGCAGTTCCTCGGCGGAGTGAACCCGGCCGGGCGCGGTGAGCAGGCATTCGAGCAGCGCGAATTCCTTCGGGCTGAGATCCAGGCGCCGGCCCGCGCGTGCCGCGATCCGGCGGGCCGGATCGAGCGTGACGTCACCGCTGGCGAGGGTGGGCGGCAGCGGGGCAGTGGCGCGGCGGGCCAGGGCACGGACCCGGGCGACCA